>NZ_CP054021.1:2290312-2617500 GCF_005862305.2 Rhizobium indicum
AGGTGATGTCCGCGCCCTTTGTTGAAAGCCATTTAGGCAGGATCAAACGGCAATATCAACGATGAATTTTACGCAAAATTAACAAGCGGCCATTGACTCCGCCTGCCGTTTTCGGGCGTCACACCAGCGTCAAAAAAGAATCGCAGTTGAATCAAAGAGATTCCCCCGTTCGGGCTATTTTGACACGCATTGAAAGAAAAAAAATAAAATCCTCTTGACTCGCCTGTGGTCCGGGAAGCTTGGGGCAGAGTCGCGCAGTGCAAAAGCATCCTTGCGCAAGTCATTGTTTTTAAACACTTTTTCCTGTCATGGCGCTGACACGAAACAGTCGTGAGATTAACCATGCAGGGGCTGATCGGCGGAATCGAAAAAGCCCGGTAAAATTACCGGGCTAATCATAAAGAAGAAGTCCTTAACGGAAGATTACGCGGTCGTGGTGACCGAAAGAGCCTTCACACGAGCAGCCAGACGCGAGACCTTGCGCGATGCCGTGTTGGAATGCAGCACGCCCTTGCTGGCGGCGCGGGCAAGCTCGGGCTGAGCCGCCAGGAAAGCTTCCTTCGCCTTGGCGGCGTCACCGGATGCGATGGCCTCTTCGACCTGGCGAACGAAAGTACGAACGCGCGAGCGACGAGCCTTATTGACGTCGGTACGGCGGGCGATCTTGCGGGTCGCTTTTTTCGCCGAAGTTGTATTGGCCATGGATGCCTCTCTCAAGAATTCGAACAAACTCCGCCATTACCGCGGGCCCTGCGGCCACAAAATCCAGCAATGCGGGAGCAATCGCGGAAAACCAAACCGGCTTTCCGAACCGTGGGCGGGCATATAACTCTAAAGCCGGCCCACGTCAACGCGGATTTTCAAGCTTTACCACCGGCAAGCACCGAAAAGCATTCAACGGTGCGTAAAAGCAGGTTTGCGCTTCTCGACGAAGGCGGCCATGCCTTCTTTCTGGTCGTCCGTGGCAAAGAGACTGTGAAACAGGCGGCGCTCGAAACGCAAGCCCTCCTCCAGCGTCGTCTCGAATGCACGGTTGACCGCCTCCTTGGCCATCATCACCGAGGGGCGCGACAGCGCAGCGATCTTCTCGGCTGCGGCAAAAGCCTCTTCGAGCAGGCGATCGGGCGCTACCACACGCGAAACGAGTCCCGATCGTTCCGCCTCGGCCGCATCCATCATGCGGCCGGTCAGGATGAGATCCATTGCCTTCGCCTTGCCGACGGCGCGCGTCAGCCGCTGCGAGCCGCCCATGCCGGGAATGACGCCGAGGGTGATTTCCGGCTGGCCGAACTTCGCCGTCTCCGAGGCGATGATGAAATCGCACATCATGGCGAGCTCACAGCCGCCGCCGAGCGCAAAACCGCTGACGGCAGCGATCACCGGCTTGCGCGCCTTGGCGACCTCATCCCAGCCGCTGATGAAATCACTCTTATAGATATCGGCGAACTCAAGCGGCTGCATCTCCTTGATATCGGCGCCGGCAGCAAAGGCGCGCTCGGAACCGGTCAGCACGATCGCTCCGACCGTCTCGTCGGCGTGGAAGGCGGCATAGGCCTCTTTCAGTTCCTTCAGGACAGCGGAGTTCAACGCGTTCAGTGCCTGCGGGCGGTTCAGCGTGACGAGGCCGACATTGCCTCGGGTTTCGACGATCAGGGTTTCATAGGCCATGCTGTTCTCCCGGTTTCTCACTCTTAACTTCTGGCAGGCTTATTTCTGGCAGGTGGCGCAATAGAAGGTAGAGCGACCCGCCTGGACGATGCGGGCGACCGTACCGCCGCAGCCGGGCGTGCGGCAAGCCTGACTTTCGCGATCATAGACGGAGAAGGAATGCTGGAAATAGCCGAGCGATCCGTCGGTCTGGATATGATCGCGCAGCGATGATCCGCCGGCGGCGATCGCGTCGGCGATGACGTCGCGGATCGAAGCGACGAGCAGGTCGAGCTGCGTCTTCGGCCGGCCAGTCGCCGTCACCAGCGTGCCGGCGGCGCGAATCGGCGAAAGATGCGCGCGCCACAATGCTTCGCAGACATATATATTGCCGAGACCGGCAATGTTCTTCTGGTCAAGCAGCGCGCTCTTCAGCGGCTGCGCCTTGTCCCGAAAGCGTTCGGCCAGATAGGCGGCGCTGAGCTCGTTTCCCGTCGGCTCTGGGCCGAGATCGCGGAAGAAGGGATGGGCGGCGAGATCGGCGCGTCCCACCATATCCATGAAGCCGAAACGGCGCGGATCGTTGTAGACGACGCGGCGGGGGCCGCTGGCCGCTTGCAGATGGAAGACAACGTGATCGTGCTTCTCGTCCTTCGAGCGGGCATGGTGGAATTCGCCCGGCACGCCGGAGGCAGCCCCCTCGTCGATATGGCCCTCCTCAATGCGAAAAGAACCGGACATGCCGAGATGCGAAATCAGCGTGTTGCCGTCGTCGAGATCGACCAGCAGATATTTGGCGCGGCGGCCAAGGCCGACGATGGTGCGGCCGGAAACCCTGTCCGCGAAAGCGTCGGGAAAGGGAAAGCGCAGGTCGCCGCGGCGCAGCTCCAGCCTGGTGACGCGGGTGCCCTCCATCGCCGGCGTCAGGCCGCGTTTCACCGTTTCGACTTCTGGCAATTCCGGCATCTTAACCCATCTATCTCTAACGTGTTTCAACCGGCGACGATGTGCGCTATAGCGCCATTGTGCCGCGGAGAATGCGGCCCATAGATAACGTCGCGCGCGGTCTTTCGCTATGGCCGCCGCGCCCGAATCTTCAGGAACGGAGCAGTCTGATGTCAGAAAGCCGCACTTCCGCCGACGGCGGTATGGAGACCTCCTACGGCTTCCGCGAAGTGCCTGATGGCCAGAAGCAGGGCCTGGTCAACCAGGTGTTCCATAAGGTCGCCAAGCGCTACGACATCATGAACGACGTCATGTCGATGGGCATGCACCGCGCCTGGAAGGATGCGATGATCTCGGCGCTGAACCCGCGCAAGGAGCCTGGCTACAAGATACTCGACGTTGCCGGCGGCACTGGTGATATCGCCTTCCGCATCGTCGAGGCCTCGGGCAGACAGGCGCATGCCACGGTGCTCGACATCAACGGTTCGATGCTCGGCGTCGGCGCCGAGCGGGCGGAAAAGAAGAAGCTTTCCGGCAATCTTACCTTCGTCGAGGCGAATGCCGAGGAACTGCCTTTCGAGGCAGGCAGCTTCGACGCCTATACGATCGCCTTCGGCATTCGCAACGTGCCGAGGATCGATGCGGCGCTGTCTGAGGCCTATCGCGTCCTGAAGCGCGGCGGACGGTTGCTGGTGCTGGAATTTTCCGAAGTCGATATGCCGCTTCTCGACAAGATCTACGACGCCTGGTCGTTCAACGCCATTCCGCAGTTCGGCAAGGCGATCACCGGCGATGCCGAACCCTACCAGTATCTGGTGGAATCGATCCGCAAGTTCCCGAACCAGGAGAATTTCGCGGCAATGATCCGCCAGGCCGGCTTTTCGCGCGTCACCTTCACCAATTATACCGGCGGCATCGCCGCACTCCATTCCGGCTGGAAGCTCTGACGCATGACGCAGGCCACGCGCTTTCCCTCATTCCTGTGCTCGTCACAGGAATCCAGCGCGTCCAAGTCCTTGGGCGCGAAAGACACTTCACACCTTATTGAGTCAATCACCGCGCAGACGCGCGGTGGCTGGATTCCTGTGACAAGCACAGGAATGAGGGTGGAGAGATTGGCCGCGTATTTGCAAGCAGGCCAGCCTGCATGAGTACTTTCGGCGCATATTTCCGCCTTTGGCGCGTCGGCTGGGTGCTCGTGCGTGAGGGTGTCGTGTCCGCCCTTCCTTCCGAAGGGCTGCCGCCTCCGGTGGCGCTCGCCAAATCCTTCGTCACGATTTTCGAGCGAAGCAAGGCGCGGCATCAGAAGCGCAGCGACCGGCTGGCCCAGGCTGTCGAGCGGCTCGGTCCCTCCTATGTGAAGATCGGCCAGTTCCTGGCGACGCGGCCGGATGTCGTCGGCGTCGAATTCGCCAACGACCTGTCGCAGCTTCAGGACCGGATGGCCTTCTTTCCCTCGGCAGCCGCCAAGGCCAATATCGAAGGCTCGCTCGGACGGCCGATCGGCGAGCTCTATGCGAGCTTCGGCGATCCGATCGCCGCCGCCTCGATCGCGCAGGTGCATCCGGCCGAGGTCGATAGCGCCGAGGGCCGGAAGAAGGTCGCCGTCAAGATCGTGCGGCCCGGCGTGCGCCAGCGCTTTGCCCATGACATCGAGGCAATGTATCTCGTTGCCCATATGCAGGAGCGTTTCCTGCCGTCCAGCCGGCGGCTGCGGCCGGTCGAAGTGACGAAGACGCTCGAGCAGACGACCAAGGTGGAGATGGATCTCCGCCTGGAGGCGGCAGCCCTTTCCGAGATCGCCGAAAATACCGAAAAGGACCCGGGTTTCCGCGTGCCGAAGGTCGACTGGGAGCGCACCGGGCGCGACGTCATCACCATGGAGTGGATCGACGGCACGAGAATGTCCGATGTCGAGGGCCTGCGCGCGGCGGGCCACGATCTCAACCTGCTTGCCGATACGCTGATCCAGTCGTTCCTGCGCCACACGCTGCGCGACGGCTTCTTCCATGCCGACATGCATCCGGGCAATCTCTTCGTCGATGCGGGCGGCATGATCGTCGCCGTCGACATGGGCATCGTCGGGAGGCTGGGCAAGAAGGAGCGGCGGTTCCTCGCCGAAATCCTTTATGGCTTCATCACCCGTGACTATATCCGCGTCGCCGAGGTGCATTTCGAGGCCGGCTATGTGCCCGGCCACCACAATGTCGAAAGCTTCGCCCAGGCGATCCGGGCGATCGGCGAGCCGATCCATGGACAGCCGGCCGAGACGATCTCGATGGGCAAGCTGCTGACGCTGCTGTTCGAAGTGACCGAACTCTTCGACATGGCGACGCGGCCGGAGCTGGTGATGCTGCAGAAGACCATGGTCGTGGTCGAAGGCGTGTCGCGCATGCTCAATCCACGCTTCAACATGTGGAAAGCCTCCGAGCCTGTCGTCGGCGACTGGATCCGTACCAATCTCGGGCCGAAGCGGATCGCCACCGATATCAAGGACGGGCTGAAGGCGGCAGTGAAGCTCGCCGAAGCCGTGCCGGAAATCGCGGCAAAAACCGAAAAATTCCACCACCAGCTTCTGCATATGAGTGAGCACGGCTTACGTTTCGATGCTGAGACGGCGGAGGCGATCGGTAAGGCCGAAGCGCGGCACAACCGTTCGGCCAAGATTGCGCTGTGGGTCATCGCATTGACGCTTCTCTATATTGCCTGGATGCTGAGCTGACCGCGTGCCAAAAACATGCGGTGTTCGGCATTTGGGATATCCCATATGACGGAGGGCTCGCTTAGTCTCACTTTTAAGGAGATAGGCACATGAAGCACGAACGCCTTGGCATCGAACTTTCCGGACGACCGCTCGGTTTTGCCGAGATGGTGACGATTGGCGCGGGCAAGGCTGTGATTTCGGCTTCGGCGACAGGCATGGCCCGCATCGCGATCGCCCGCGAGGTCGTCGAGGATGCGATTGCCTCCGGCATGCCCGTCTACGGCTCGACGACAGGCGTCGGCGCCATGAAAGATGTGGAGTGGTCGGCCGACGAACTCGACACCTTCAATCTCGGCCTGGTGCGCGCCCATCATTTCGGCACCGGCACACCCTTTTCCTGCAATATCGTGCGCAATGCCATGGCGATCCGCATCAACACGGCGCTGACCGGCCAGGTCGGCTGCACGCCGGAGCTGATCCAGGCCTATATCAGAATGCTCGAGGCCGATCTCATCCCGGTCGTGCGCCGCACCGGCTCGATCGGCTGTGCGGATATCGGCCTGATGGGACAGATCGGCGCGGTGCTGACCGGCGTCGGCGAAGCGATCTATCGCGGCAACCGGATGCAGGCGGCCGAGGCTTTCCAGGCGGCCGGGCTGGAACCGATGCGTATGGCGCCGCGCGACAGCCTCGCCTCGCTCAGCATCAATGCGGTGAGCTTTGCCTCGGCGGCGGAAACGACCCGCAACGCCGCGGCCTCGATCCGCGTCCTGCTGGCGACGGCGATGATGGCGGCCGGCGCGCTTGGCGCCTCCCGCGATCCCTGGAAGGCGGTCCGGCATGTCGGAACGGCGCGCGAAGCGCTGATCGGCGCCTGGCTCTGCAATGCCTCCGACGAATGGAACTGGCCTGTGGCCACGCATGTGCAGGATCCGCTCAGCCTGCGCATGATCGCCCAGGTGTTCGGCGCAGTGATCGAAAACCTCTTATCGACCGGCCACAAGATCCTTGCCGCCACCGGGCGCTCGGACGACAATCCCGTCGTGGTCGAAGGCCGGGTGATGACGTCGGGGGGCTCGCTGCCGCTCGATGTGACGATCCTGCTCGAATCGGCAGCACTCTGCATGGCGCATGCGGCGCGCAACGCCTTCAACCGCTGCGTCATTCTCGGCAACGGCCAGCGGCGCGACCTGCCGGTTAATCTCGTGCCGCCGGGGCGGATCGCCACCGGTTTCGGGCCGATCATCAAACTTGCCGGCGAGATTTTCTCGCGCGTGCTGTCGATGTCCAATCCCGTGTCGGCCCAGTCGCTGGTCGTCGCAGCCGGGCTGGAGGACGAGGCAGCCTTCCTGCCGCTCGTCATCGAACGCTTCGACCGGCAGATGCGGGCGCTGAAGCGCCTCGCAGCCCTCGAGGCGCTACTGTCTGCCCAGGCGATCGATATTCTCGGCGATGAACCGAAGGGTGTCGCCGCCATGCTCTACGCGGTCGTGCGCAAACATGCGGATTTCTATACGGTCGACCGGCCGCTTTCGGCTGAAGTGGAGGCGATCGAGGAGGAACTTGGTTCGGACGAATTCGTTACGAAGCTGACCGAGCAGGTTCCGATCGCCTCCTTCGACGATTTCTTCGCCCTCGGCTCGCTGGAGCGCATCGAGGAACGGCTGACCCATCACGAGCCGGCAGCAGTCTGATTTCCAGTTACGGAGGAAGCAGCATGGACTTCGATCTCGTTCTGCAGGGCACAGTGGTGCTGCCGGACCGCATTGTCGAAGAGGGCTATGTCGCCGTGCGCGACGGCAAAATCGCCGAGGTCGGCCTCGGCGTACCGCCGGCGGGCCGCGAACGGCATCTGCTCGGAAAAGCGCTGATCCTGCCCGGTGCGATCGACGCGCAGGTGCATTCGCTTTCCCAGAAAGACCAGGAGGATTTCATCTGGTCGACGCGCTCGGCGGCGGCCGGCGGGGTGACTGTCATTGTCGACATGCCCTATGACGAAGGCAATCTCGTCTGCTCGGCAGCGGCGGTGAAGCGGAAGATCGGCCATGCCGGTCCGCAGGCGCGGGTCGATTTCGCGCTTTACGGCACCGTCGATCCGGAAGAAGGCCCGGCGCGCATCCGTGAAATGGTGGAGGCAGGCGTTGCGGCCTTCAAGTTTTCGACCTTCGGCACCGACCCCAAGCGCTTTCCGCGCATTCCGCCGGCCCTGCTCGACGCCTGCTTTGCGGCAATCGCGCCGACGGGACTGACGGTGGGCGTGCACAATGAAGACGACGAGGCGGTGCGCACTTACATGGAACAGGTGAAGGCGAGCGGCATCACGGACTGGCGGGCGCACGGCCTGTCGCGGCCGCCGATCACCGAACTGCTGGCGATGCATACGATCTTCGAGACCGGCGCCAATACCGGCTGCCCGGCGCATGTGGTGCACTGCTCGCTCGGGCGCGGCTACGATATCGCGCGCGCCTATCGCCGCGATGGCTTTGCGGCAACGGTCGAATGCTGCATCCACTACCTGACGCTCGACGAGGAAAACGACGTGAAGCGCCTCGGCGGCAAGGCGAAGATCAATCCGCCTGTGCGGCCGCGCGCCGAGGTGGAGAGGCTCTGGCGGAAGGTGGCGGAGGGTGACGTCTGGCTGGTCTCGACCGATCACGTCAGCTGGTCGGAAAACCGCAAGACCAATCCCGACATGCTCGCCAACGCCTCGGGCGTTCCCGGCCTCGAGGTGATGGTGCCGCTTTTCGTCAAAGGTGCCGTGGAACGCGGCATTCCGCTGACATGGGCCGCCAGGCTGATGGCAGAGAACCCGGCGAAGCATTTCCGGCTCGACCATATCAAGGGCGCGCTGACCCCGGGCAAGGATGCCGATATCGTCGTGCTGGAGCCGCGCGACAGTGTCTATGATGCCGCAGCCAGCGGCAACAACGTCGTCGGCTGGAGCCCCTATAACGGCATCCGCCTGCCCTGGACCGTTTCCGCCACCTATCTCAGGGGCGAAAAGATCGCCGAGGGCGCGAAGGTGCTGGCCAAGCCCGGCAATGGGCGCTTCGTGCGACCGCTGCCGCGCCAGGTCATTGCGGGAGCTGAAGCATGAGCCGCAATCTTCCCGTCAATGCCAGCCAGATCGCTGAAGATATCGAGACGCTGGCCGGGATCACCGAGCCGGGGCATCCCTGGACACGGCGGGCTTTCTCGCCGCTCTTTCTCGATGGCCGGGCCTATATCGAGGTACGGATGAAGGCGGCGGGGCTGGAAACGCGGATCGATGCCGCCGGCAATCTGATCGGACGACGGACAGGCCGGAAACCGTGGCTCGGCACGATCATGGTCGGCTCGCATTCCGACACGGTGCCGGACGGCGGCCGCTTTGACGGCATTGCCGGGGTCATCTCGGCGCTGGAGGTGGCGCGGGCGTTGCGCGACCAGGACATCGAGCTCGATCACGATCTCGAAATCGTCGATTTTCTTGCCGAAGAGGTCAGCATCTTCGGCGTGTCCTGTATCGGCAGCCGCGGCATGACCGGCCAACTGCCGGAGGCCTGGCTTTCGCGCGTCAGCGACGGGCGCGACCTGGCCGAGGGCATCGCTCAGGTCGGTGGCAGACCCGATGTGCTGATGCAGCAGAACAGGCCCGATATAGCAGGTTTTCTCGAGCTTCATATCGAACAAGGTCCGGTGCTCGAAGCCGAAAAGCAGGATATCGGCATCGTCACCGCGATATCAGGCATCACCCGCATCGAGATCACCGTCGAAGGGCGGGCCGACCATGCCGGCACGACGCCGATGGACCGGCGGGCGGATGCGCTGGTGGCGGCGTCACAGCTGGTGCTCGACATCCGCAACGCCGCTGCAGAGCTTGCCAAAACACCGGGCCATTTTGCAGCAACGGTCGGCGAATTCCGCATCGAGCCTAATGCCGCCAATGTCGTGCCGTCAAAGGTGGTGCTGCTGATCGATGGACGCGCGGAAATCCGCGCCGACATGGAGGCATTCTGCCGCTGGCTCGACGGCCATGTCGAAAAGCTGGCAGGGGCCTACAGCGTGACGATCAAGGCGCCGAACCGGATTTCCGACAATCTGCCGACGCCTGGCGATGCCGGGCTGCTGTCGACGTTGGAGGCTGCCTGCGAGCGGGTCGGCGCGAAGCACAGGCGAATGGCCTCCGGCGCGGGGCACGATACGGCCTGGATCGCCAAGGTGGCACCGGCAGCGATGATCTTCGTGCCCTGCCGGGAAGGCCGCAGCCATTCGGCCGACGAGTGGGCTGACAATGACGATATCGCGCTCGGCGCCGCCGTGCTTTTCGAAGCGGTGCGCGAAATGGACAAGAGCTTGAATCAGGAGAAGGCGAATGGGACGCATACTGGTTGAGAAGGACGTGGAAGCCGCCGTCAAAGGCGGCTCCGTCTATGCCGCCGGCGGCGGCGGCTGGGCCGATCACGGGCGGATGCTTGGGCTTGCCGCTGTCAATGTCGGCAAGCCGGAGCTGGTCTCGATCGACGAGCTGAAGGACGAGGAGTGGATCGCAACCGCGGCCGCGATCGGCGCACCGGCCTCCACAACCCCCTGGGAAATGCAGGGCATCGACTATGTGAAGGCGGTGCAATTGCTGCAGGAGACGCTGGGCGAAAGGCTGTCCGGGCTGATCATCGGCCAGAACGGCAAGTCCTCGACGCTGAACGGCTGGCTGCCATCGGCGATCCTCGGCACCAAGGTGGTCGACGCCGTCGGCGATATCCGCGCACATCCGACGGGCGACATGGGCTCGATCGGCATGGCCGGATCGCCCGAGCCGATGATCCAGACCGCTGTCGGCGGCAATCGGGCCGAAAACCGTTATATCGAACTGGTGGTGAAGGGTGCGACGGCGAAGATCTCGCCGGTGCTGCGGGCTGCGGCCGACCAATCCGGCGGCTTCATCGCCAGCTGCCGCAATCCGCTCCGAGCCTCCTATGTCCGCACCCATGCGGCGCTCGGCGGCATCTCGATGGCGCTTGCGCTCGGCGAAGCGATCATCGCGGCGGAGAAGCGCGGCGGATCTGCCGTCATCGACGCGATCTGCAAGACGACGGGTGGCCATATCCTTGCCGAAGGCGTCATCACCCGCAAGGACGTCGTCTACACCAAGGAAGCCTTCGACATCGGCACGATCATCGTCGGCTCGGGCGGAACATCGGTGACGCTGCATGTGATGAACGAATATATGGCGGTGGACGACGCGGGTGGCGGGCGGCTAGCGACTTTCCCCGCCGTCATCACCACGCTTTCACCGGAGGGCGAGCCGCTTAGCGTCGGCCAGCTACAGGAGGGCATGCATGTCTTCATCCTGCATGTGCCGATGGAGATCATTCCGCTGTCGGCAAGCGTGCTCGATCCGACCGTCTATCCCGTCGTCGAAAAGGCGATGGGGATCGAGATCGCACGTTATGCACTGGCGACGAAGGCCTGAGCCCGTGGCGCGCGATCCCGGCCTCGAAGAACTGATGCGTGAGGAACTCGGCGATCGGCCGGGCCTTGCCGAAAAATCCATGTTCGGCGGCTGGGCCTTCATGCTGAATGGCAATCTTCTCTGCTGCGCGCGCCATGACGGCATGCTGATCCGCCTCGGCAAGGGCGATGACGGCTGGGCGCTGGCTCTGCCGGGCGTGATCCAGATGCTGTCGGGCGAGCGGGTGATGCATGGCTGGGTGCGCGGCAATGCCGAAGTTTACGGCGACGATGCTCTGAGACGGCGTCTGCTCGATGCAGCACTTGCCTATGTGGAATCGCTGCCGAGCAAATAGAAAAACGAGGAACCCACGATGCCGAAGGCCAATCCACGTCATCCGAAATTTCCGATTCCCGGCGGGCCGGAACTGCGGGCCAAAGGCTGGCGGCAGGAGGCGCTGCTGCGGCTGCTCGAAAACGTGCTCTCCGTCGGTGAGGATCCCGACAATCTGATCGTCTATGCCGCGCTCGGCAAGGCGGCCCGCAACTGGGCGGCGCACAGAGGCATCGTCAAGGCGCTGACCGAGATGGAAGAGAACCAGACGCTGCTCATCCAGTCCGGCAAGCCGATCGGGCTCGTTCGAACGCATGCCAAGGCGCCGCTCGTCATCATGGCGAACTGCAATATTGTCGGGCAATGGGCAAAGGCCGAAGTGTTCTACGAGCTGCAGCGCAATGGACTGATCTGCTGGGGCGGGCTGACGGCCGGCGCCTGGCAATATATCGGCAGCCAAGGCGTCATCCAGGGCACGTACGAGATCTTCATGCGCATTGCCGAGCGGCGCTTCGGCGGCGATCTCCTCGGCCGGTTCGTGCTAACGGCCGGTCTTGGCGGCATGGGCGGAGCGCAGCCGCTCGCCGGCCGCATGGCGGGGGCTGCGATCCTCTGTGTCGACATCGATCCGGAGCGTGCCCGCAAGCGCCAGCAGATCGGTTATCTCCAGGAAATCGCGCCCGATCTCGACACCGCCCTTCAGATGATCGATGCGGCGGTGAAGGATAAGCGGGCGCTTTCCGTCGGGCTCGTCGGCAATGCGGCGGAAGTCTATCCCGAGATCGCCCGGCGCGGCATCGTGCCCGATATCGTCACCGACCAGACCTCGGCGCATGACCTCGTCTATGGCTACGTGCCGAAAGGCATGAACCTCGCTCAGGTCAAGGGCCTGCGCGACGATGGCCAGGGGCAATTGATGGCGGCAAGCCGCGCCTCGATCGTCGACCATGTGACGGCGATGCTGGAATTCCAGAAACGTGGCTCGGAAGTCTTCGATAATGGCAACCTGATCCGCACGCAGGCCAAGGAGGGCGGCGTTGCCAATGCCTTCGACATTCCGATCTTCACCGAAGCCTATCTCAGGCCGCTGTTTGCCCGGGCGATTGGCCCATTCCGCTGGATGGCGCTATCGGGCGAGGAGAGCGATATCGCCCGGATTGACGACCTGCTGCTCGAGATGTTCCCCGACAACAAGATCATAACCAACTGGATCCGGCTGGCGCGCGAGCATGTGCCCTTCGAAGGGCTGCCGGCCCGCATCGCCTGGCTCGGCCACGGCGAACGCACGGCACTCGCAAGGCGCGTCAACGCGCTGGTTGCGAGCGGCGAACTCAAAGGCCCGGTCGCCTTCTCCCGCGACCATCTCGACGCCGGCGCCATGGCGCATCCGAATATCATGACTGAGGGGATGAAGGACGGCTCGGATGCGATCGCCGACTGGCCGCTGATCGATGCGATGATGCTCTGCTCGTCGATGGCCGATCTGGTCGTCATCCATTCCGGCGGCGGCGGTTATGCGGGCTATATGACGAGCTGCGGCGTCACCGTCATCGCCGACGGCACGGATGCCGCAGACGAACGGCTCGACCATGCACTGACCAACGATACGGCGCTTGGCGTCATGCGTTACGCCGATGCCGGTTATGAGGAGGCGCTGGACGAGGTGGCGAAGAAGGATGTGCCCTATATCCGGCTTGGTTGATCAAAAATTGCTGTATATCGTTGTCACATCTCATCGGGAGTCATGACATGGAAACAGCAAAGATCTTCTGGTCGGGGTGTTCTCAAGCCGTCCTGCTCCCCAAGGAATTCCGTTTCGACGGCGACAGCGTCGCCATTCGACGGCAGGGGCGTGCGATCATTATCGAGCCGATTTCCGATGATTGGGACTGGCTTGCCGACCTGGCCGGTCCGGTCGATGCCGATTTTGCAACAGCGGTGGAAGAACAGCCTGCTGGGCAGGAGTGATCCAAACTGGACTTCTTCAAATGAAGTAGCTGGTTGACGCGAGTGCCGTCATTCCAATGATGAAGGGCAACGATCGTCTCGTCGCAAAACTGGGCAAACACCCGCAAATCTTCGACGGATCGGCTGGAGCCGAGCAGCGCGTCAGGCAATCAGATTGGAGACTTCGATGAGGTTGCCGTCAGGATCTCTGAAATAGACCGAGCGCAGACGTCCTGTCGCACCAGTGCGTTCGACCGGACCCTCTTCGATCGCAACGTCCGCGGCCTGTAGATCAGCAATGACATCGGCAAGCGGTGTCTCGGCGATGAAGCAGAGGTCGCCGGAGCCGGGTGTGGGGTGTCTCGCCTTGGGATCGAATTCGTGGCCGGCCTGGTGCAGGTTGATCTTCTGCCTGCCGAATTTCAGCGCCTTGCGGCCTTCCGCAAAGGTTTCGACCGACATGCCGAGGATGCGGGAATAAAAATCGCAGGTGGTGGCGATATCGGCGACGGTCAGCACGAGATGGTCAAGACGGTCTATGCGGATCATGCTTTTCTCCCCGCGAATTGCTGGGCAAAACAGGCGGAGACAAAGGCCAGCGCCAGCATGGCAAGCGTGAAGATAACGACCGCGGCCCAGCCTTCAACCGCGAAGAACCAGCCGCCCGCCGAACCCATGAGGCTGGAGCCGACATAATAGGCGAGCATATAGAGCGATGAGGCGTGCCCCTTGGTGCCATGCGCCAGCTTGCCGACAAGGCCGCTGGCGATGGAATGGCTCATGAAGAAGCCGGTCGTGAGCACTGTTATACCGAGGATGATGACCGGGAGCGAGGCCGCGAGCGTCAGCGCGCTGCCGGCGGCGGTGAGTACCAGACCGAAGAGAAGCACGGAAAAGTGCCCGATCCGGTCTCCGAGCAGACCGCCGATCGAAGAGGCGCCGATGCCGAAGAGATAGACGGTGAAGATCAGCCCGAGTTCGGTCTGGTTGAGGTCGTAAGGCGACGCCACCAGGCGGAAACCGGCATAATTGTAGATCGTCACGAAGGAGCCCATCGCCAGGAAGGCGATGGCGAAGATGAAAGGCAGCGCTGGATTGGTGAGATGGCCGAGCCAGGCTTTTGCATGAAAGCGCGGATCGAAGCCCGGCCGGCGGACGAAATTGCGTGATGGCGGCAGGAGGGTGATGAAGCCGATCGCGGCGGCAAGGCCGATGGCGCCGATGATGAAGAGCGCCGGACGCCAGGTGAGATATTCGGCGAAGATGCCGGTCAACACACGGCCGGACATGCCGCCGAAGGCCGTGCCGCCGACATAGAGGCCCATGGTAGCGCCAAGGCCGCGCGGATCGATTTCCTCGGCGAGATAGGCCATGGCGACGGCCGGCACGCCGCCGAGAACGAGGCCCTGCAGGGCGCGGATGACGAGCAGAAGGTGCCAGTTCGGGGCAAAGGCCGTGGCGATGGTCAGCAATGCCGCGCCGACCAGCGATATCGACATCAGGCTGCGGCGGCCAAGGCCTTCCGAGACGGCAGCCGCACAGACGATGGCGACCGCGAGGAAACCGGTGGAGAGCGAGAGGGACAGCGAGCTTTCGGCCGGACTGACGGAGAATTGCTGCGAGAAGATCGGCAGCAGCGGCTGGACGCAATAGAGTAGCGAGAAGGTGGAGAATCCGGACAGGAAGAGTGCCAGGCTGGCGCGGCGATAGGCGCCGGTGCCACGGGTCAGGTAGTGCTTCTGCCCTAGGATCGCGGTTGTCTCGGCGGTCTTCGCGGCATGCGCTGACGTCGGCATATCTTCATCCTTCCGACCTCCGATCTAGTCAACGCCGCTCCATTTGTCCAATATATGGGACTGGCGATTTCGATAGGTTTTGGAGATGGCGATGGAGCTGCGGCATTTGAGATATTTTCTCGCGGTGGCAGAAGAAGGCAATTTCACCCGTGCCGCCGGCAAGCTCGGCATCGGGCAGCCACCGCTCAGCCAGCAGATCCGCGACCTGGAAAGGGAAGTGGGCGCGGCGCTGTTTCATCGCGTCCCGCACGGCGCCGAATTGACGGCGGCGGGCGCGGCCTTCCTCGGCGAAGCAAAGGCTTCGCTGGCGGCTGCGGAAAAGGCGAAGCTTGCGGCGCAAAGCGCCAATCGCGGCGAGACCGGCCGGCTGTCGCTCGGTTTCACCGCTTCCTCCGCCTTCAATCCCGTGGTCAGCACGACGATCCGCCGGTTTCGCGCGCGCTGGCCGGAGGTGCAGCTGTCGCTGACGGAAATGAATACGCTGGCGCTGATGCAGAAGCTGGAACGCGGCGAGCTCGACGCCACCTTCATGCGTCCCAGCCTGGACGATCCCGCCGGCATCCGGCTGCGGCGACTGCCGGATGAGCCGATGGTGATCGCCCTGCCCGCCAGCCATCCCTTGACGCGGCACCCCAGCCTGCCGCTTGCGGCGCTGGCGGACGAACCCTTCATCCTCTTTCCCCGGCTCGTGGGCTTGAGCCTTTACGACGATGTCGTGCTTGCCTGCCGCAAGGCGGGATTCGAGCTGACCGTGGCGCAGGAGGCGCCGCAGATTTCCTCGGTCGTCAATCTGGTGGCGGCCGATCTCGGCGTCTCGATCGTGCCGGCCTCGATTTCGCAGATCAAGCTCGAAGGTGTGGCCTACCGGCCGATCGAGGGACCGCCGGCCGTGGCGCGCCTGGCGCTGGCAATGCTGAAAACACATCGCTCGCCGGTCACCGAGAACCTGATCAGCCTGCTGAGTACATGAATTAACCCGCCGGATCCCAATAGGGCGGATCGCCGAAGCTCTTCTTCAGATGATCGGCGATGGCGCGAAGCTTGGCGGAGGGATTGCGGCCTTCGGGATGGGCCATGTAGATGAATTCGGCCTCCGGCCTGTGGCCGACATCGATTTCGGCAAGCCGGCCCTCGCGGATGGCGGGGCCGGCGATGAAGGCGGGCAGCAGCGCGATGCCGAGCCCGGCAATCGCGGCGTCGCGGAGCATGTCGCCATTGTTGATGCCGAGCGCCAGTTTCGCGCGGACGACGATCGCACCCTCTGGCGTCTGGAAGCGCCAGTCGGCAACGCCGCGATTGGTGTAGAAGATGCCGCGATGGCTGTCGAGATCAGAGAGCGACGAGGGAATTCCCTGGCGGGCGAGATAATCCGGCGAGGCGCAGAGAAGGCGGCGGCTATGCGCGAGCTTCCAGGCGACCAGCCTGTTATCGGCGATCGGACCGTTGCGGATGATGGCATCGTAACCGTCCGAGGCGGCATCGACGCGTCGGTCATCGATATCGAGGGTCAGTTCGATCTCGGGATGTTCGGCAAGAAAGGGATAGAGCACCGGGCCGAGATGCATGCGGCCGAAGGTGACGGGGGCAGCGATGCGGATCGGTCCCGATAGTGTTCCGCGCCGCTCGGCCATATCGGCTGCGGCTTCCTCGATCTCGCGCACGATGCGCGCGGCGCGCCCGAGGAAGACCGTGCCATCCTCCGTCAAAGTGAGCTTGCGCGTCGTTCGGTGCAGCAGCATGCCGCCGAGCGACTTCTCCAGTTCCGCCAGCCTTTCGCTGACGACGGATTTGGACAGCCGCAGGCGTCGGGCCGCCTCGCTGACCGAGCCTGCCTCGACCACGGCGACGAAAGCCGCAATACCTTCGATCCTGATCATCGTTCGGCTTTTCCGAATTCGAGTTCCCCGATCTGGAGACTAATCCGAACGAATGGAAAATGCCATCTTCCACTCATCGAAAGGGACGGCAGGGGCCGCCTCACCTTAAACGCAGGAGATGGAACCATGAACCGCTTGAACAACAGGGTCGCGATCGTCACCGGCGCAAGCTCCGGCATCGGCCGCTCCACGGCAAAGCTCTTTGCCGCCGAAGGCGCCAAGGTCGTCGTCGGCGCCCGCCGCCAGGGCGAACTCGACAGTCTCGTCGCCGAGATCAAGGCAGAGGGCGGCGACGCCATCGCCATTGCCGGCGACGTGCGCTCGGAAGACTATCACAAGGCGCTGGTCGCCGCCGCCGTGACGTATTACGGCAAGCTCGATATCGCCTTCAACAATGCCGGCACGCTCGGCGAAGCCGGTGCGAGCACCGCCGTTTCGGAAGCAGGCTTCAGCGAGGCGCTGGCGATCAATCTGACGGCCTCCTTCCTCGCCGCCAAGCACCAGATCGGCGCGATGGTGGAAAATGGTGGCGGCTCGGTGATCTTCACCTCGACCTTCGTCGGCTACAGCTTCGCTTTTCCGGGCGTTGCCGCCTATGCCGCCAGCAAATCCGGCCTGATCGGCCTGACGCAGGCGCTCGCCGCCGAATTCGGCCAGCAGGGCGTGCGCGTCAATGCCATCCTGCCGGGTGCTGTTGATACCGACATGTATCGGGACATGAACGATACGCCTGAGAAGCAGGCCTTCGTTACCAATCTGCATGCGCTGAAGCGTGTCGCGACACCCGAAGAACTCGCCCGCTCGGTTCTCTATCTCGCCTCCGACGATGCGAGCTTCGTCACCGGCACGGCCTCGCTGGTCGACGGTGGCGCTTCGATCACCCGCACCTGAGGCGGCGCGGCGCGATTATCCGCTGCGGGTTGACGATCCTTCAAGACGCCGGCTTATCGCGCCGCTTTTTTCAGAGCATTCTCCCATCCAACAACAACGGGCCGCGGCCCAAAATTCGATCAAAGGAACGTCATCATGTCACGTCTGCAAAACAAGACAGCCCTCATCACCGGCGGCACCAGCGGCATCGGTCTCGAGACCGCCCGCCAGTTCATCGCTGAGGGCGCCCGCGTCGTCGTTACCGGCAGCAGCGTGGCAAGCGTCGAGGCGGCCCGCGCCGAACTTGGCGGCAAAGCCACAGTCATCCAGGCCGATGCCGGCAATGCGGCCGGCCAGAAGGCCGTCGCCGACACAGTGAAAGAGGCTTTCGGCACGCTCGACATCCTCTTCGTCAACGCCGGCGTCGCCGAATTCGGGCCGCTGGAACAGTGGAGCGAAGCCGCCTTCGACAAGTCGGTTGATATCAACGTCAAGGGCCCGTTCTTCCTGATTCAGGCGCTGCTGCCGATTTTTTCGAAGCAGGCTGCGATCGTGCTCAACACCTCGATCAACGCCCATATCGGCATGCCGAACTCCAGCGTCTATTCGCTGACGAAGGGCGCGCTGCTGACGCTTGCCAAGACATTGTCGGGCGAACTCATCGGCCGCGGCATCCGCGTCAACGCCGTCAGCCCCGGTCCGATCGCCACGCCGCTTTACAGCAAGCTCGGGGCATCGGAAGCCGATTCCAAGGCGATGACCGCGCAGATCCAATCCCAGATCCCTGTCGGTCGCTTCGGGAACCCCAGCGAAGTCGCGAAGACGATCGTCTTTCTCGCCTCCGATGAGGCGGCCTATATCGTCGGCAGCGAACTCATCATCGACGGCGGGATGAGCAACCTCTGACCCCACGAGCGCGGCGGAGACCAGCTGCCGCGCTGCTTGCCGCCTTCAGCATGGCGATCGCGATCGTCATGCGGCGGCTGCCCGAGCAGATCCTATGCGTGTCGCCCGCGCGATTGCATGTTCTCCGCCAAAGGCTTAGGGTCGAGAGCGGTCAGAAAAGGCAACGGGAAGAAGGCCATGGCTCTCAGCGGCAAACGCATCCTCCTCATCATCTCCGGCGGCATCGCGGCCTATAAGAGCCTGGATCTGATCCGCCGGCTGCGCGAACGCGGCGCGAGCGTGCGCCCTGTGATGACCAAGGGCGCGCAGGAATTCGTCACGCCGCTTGCCGTCGGTGCGCTGACGGCGGACCATGTCTACCTCGATCTGTTTTCTCGGCAGGACGAACAGGATGTCGGTCATATCCGGCTGGCGCGTGACTGCGACCTTGTGCTGATCGCCCCCGCCACCGCCGATCTGATGGCGAAGATGGCGAACGGGCTTGCCGACGATCTCGCCTCGACCGTGCTTCTGGCGACCAACAGGCCGGTGCTTGCGGCACCGGCGATGAACCCCGCCATGTGGGCACATCCGGCTACGCGGCGGAATGCCGCGATGCTCAGAGCCGACGGCATCCGCTTCGTCGGGCCGATGGCCGGCGAGATGGCGGAAAGCCGGGAGGCCGGGCTTGGCCGGATGGCGGAACCGCTGGAGATCGTCGCTGCCGCCGAAACCATGCTCGACGACGGAGAAAAGCCGCTCAAGGGACGCAAGGCAATCGTCACGTCAGGACCGACGCACGAGCCGATCGATCCGGTGCGCTATATCGCCAACCGCTCCTCCGGCCGGCAGGGGCATGCGATCGCCGCAGCCCTGGCAAAGCTCGGGGCGGAGGTGACGCTGGTATCCGGGCCGGTGACGATCGCCGATCCCGTCGGCGTCAGCGTCGTGCATGTCGAGCGGGCCGAAGAAATGCGTGATGCTGTGCTTGCGGCGCTGCCGGCCGACATCGCGGTGATGGTCGCAGCGGTGGCGGACTGGCGCGTCGCCTCGGCGGCCGACCAGAAGCTGAAGAAACATCCCGGCGAATCCATTCCGACGCTGGCGCTGACCGAGAACCCGGACATCCTGAAAACCGTCGGCCATCATACGATGCGGCCGAAGCTGGTAATCGGCTTTGCCGCCGAGACGCAGGACGTCGAAAGCAATGCAAAGGCAAAACTCGAAAGGAAAGGCGCCGACCTGATCGTCGCCAATGACGTTTCCCCTGCGACCGGGATCATGGGCGGCAGCCGCAACAGGGTTAAACTCATTCGCCGCGACGGCGTCGAGCAATGGCCTGACCTGACGAAGGAAGAGGTCGCCGAAAGGCTGGCGGCGCTGATCGCCAAGCAGCTCCGCTGATCGCCAGCGGCTCAGCTGACGCCAAGCGTTCAGGCAGGAATGGCCACGCGCTGCGGCTTGGAGGCACTGCGCTTCTCCGGCCGGAAGTCGGCGACGTCAATGCCATCTTTGCCGATAGTGACCGCGCTGCCATCCGGAATTTCGGCCCAGGCATCGACATCATCGTTCAACGGCTCGGAGACGAGGCAATAACCGGCGTTGACGGGTGAGGCATAAAGCGTCGGCGCCTTGCGATCTGTTGCATAACGGATCGCATAGAGCGTGTTGCCGTCGGAGAAGGCGGCGGTAAAGCGCAGCAGGATCGAGCCGATGACGCTGTCGGCCAGATCTTCGACGACACCGATCATGTGAGCCATCGCGGCGATCGGCGCCTCACGCAGGCCGAACTGCAGCGCCAGCAGGAACATCAGCTCGGAATCGGTCGTGCCGCCGCGGGCATTGAACAGCTCGTCGTCGAGCATCGCCTCCATTGGCCGGCGCAGGCGCTCGAAGCCGGAGATCTGGCCGTTGTGCATGAAGGACCAGGTGCCATGGGTGAAGGGGTGGCAGTTGTCGCGGCGCGTGCCGCCGCCTGTGGCAGCGCGGACATGGGCGAGAAAGAGCGGCGAACGGATCTGCCGCGCCAGGCTTTTCAGATTGCAATCCGACCATGCGGGCAGGATATCGCGGTAACGGCCGGGCTCGGGCCTGTCGCCATACCAGGCGATGCCGAAGCCATCGCCATTCGTCGCCGTCTTGGCGCGGGTGGCGCAGTGGGACTGCTCGATCAGCGAGTGGGCGGGCGAGGATACCAGTTCCTCGAGATAGAGAGGGTCTCCACGATAGGCTGCCCAGCGACACATGGCTCTTTGCTCCGGAACCCCGCCGCCGCATCGGCGGGAATGCTCTAAATTGTCGAACGTCGCGGCTAATAACAGCTTAACGCGCGGCCGGTTTGCAAGGGCAACATGACGGTTTCGTGGCGCAAAACATCTTCAAATTCGGCGAACAGCTGTGTTCTCTCGTGAACACCCAATTTTCCCAAGACAGCGCATACGTGCATTTCTGCTTGCATCTCAGAAGAATCAGCCTAACTTTAAGCCATCAGCAACAGAACGAAAGGAAGGTGATCCAATGTCTAATGAGATTTCGGACCTCGTAACGGGCATGGAAGAGGTGACGAAGGCGAGGCAGCCCTCGCTCTAATCCCCGCCTTCCTGGGGCTGCATAGACAGTCCAGGCCAGTTTGAGGCCAAACTCATGGAAAGGGTCGCTGAGGCGGCCCTTTTTTATTGTCTTGATGTCCTTATTGTCTCGATGCCGAGCGTTGACGAAAGATTGAAATCCACTACTCATAAGGTCATCAGATGACTTTATGAGTAGTGGGATGCGAGCACTCATCAAGACCAATCTCGCCGATGAGGCGATCGAGGCGATCCGCGGCGACATTCTCGGCAAACGCTGGGTGGTCGGCGAAAAATTGCCGAATGAAGCCTCGCTGTCGGCCATGCTTTCCGTCAGCCGTGGCACGGTGCGCGAGGCGGTGCGCGTTCTGGTTTCCCAGGGTTATCTCGAAACAAGGCAGGGGTCGGGCACCTATGTCCGTGCCACCAGCGACGCCGGCCGGCCGCTGACGATGGCGCGGCGCGCCAGCCTGCGCGACCAGTTCGAGGCGCGCCTGGCGCTCGACGTCGAGGCCGCCCGGCTGACGGCGATCCGCAAGACGCCGGAGACGGTTGCCGGGCTCCGCCGGCTGCTTGCCGAACGCGGCAATTACGACGGCGGCAACCAGGCCGCCTTCATCGAACGCGACATCGCCTTCCACAAGGCTGTCATCGCCGCTTCGGGCAACCGGGCGATGATCGAGATCTACGACTTCTTCTCGGCCTCGATCGCCGACACCATCGCGGCGACGCTCGGCAAGGACATTCCCGAGCCGGATATGCGGGCGCATGCCGATATCATCGACGCCATCGAAACCGGCGATCCCGACAAGGCGGATGCGGCGGTGCGGCGCTTCATGGCACCGGTTCTTGCCGCACTCGAGCGGATGATCCTGTCATGAACACGCCTGCCAACCATGCCATAAGCACGCTTGAGGCGGCCGACGAATTGCTTGTAGACGCCGAGGCCGGCAACCTTCCGCCGTCGCAGGCAACGCCGGTGCGGGGAGCTGCGGGTCGTTTCCTGCTGGGCGCGAGCCTGGTGCTGATCGCCTTCAACCTGCGCCCGGTCTTCTCCAGCGCCTCGGCGCTACTGCCGGAAATCCGCTCGGAGCTCGGCCTGAGCGCGCTCGGCGCCAGCCTGCTGACGACGCTTCCGGTCGTCTGCCTCGGCGCCTTCTCGCCGCTTGCGCCTCGTCTTGCCCAACGCCTCGGTACCGAACGCACGCTACTTGGCGTTCTCCTGCTTCTGGCGCTCGGCACCGCACTGCGCGGGCTTTCCTCCGTGCCGCTGCTCTTCATCGGCACGGCCCTTGCCGGCGCCTGCATCGCCGTCGGCAACGTGCTGCTGCCGGGGCTGGTGAAGCGCGATTTTGCCGGGCACGCCGCGCTGATGACCGGCTTCTATACGATGGCGCTTTGCGCCGGGGCGGCAAGTGCCGCCGGGCTGACGCTGCCGATCGAGCACGCACTCGGCGGCTCTCTCGAGGGCGCCCTCGCCGTCTGGGCGCTGCCGGCGCTCGCCGTCAGCCTGCTCTGGCTGCCTGAGGTTCTTCGCAGCGGCAGACAGGCAAGACGAAACGGCTTCCGCGTCGAAGGCCTCTGGCGCGACCGGCTCGCCTGGCAGGTGACGCTGTTTATGGGGCTGCAATCGGCACTTGCCTATTGCGTCTTCGGCTGGCTGGTCCCGATCTTGCGCGAACGCGGGCTCGACGGCGTTACATCAGGGGCGATCGTTTCGCTGTCGGTGATGGTGCAGGCGGCATCCTGCCTGATCGTGCCGCATATCGCCGTGCGCGGCCGGGACCAGCGGCTGATCAATGCGAGCCTCTGCGGCGTCGCCGTCATCGCCCTGCTCGGCCTGCTCTTCGCGCCGCTTTCGACGGTCTGGCTATGGGCGGTGCTGCAGGGCATCGGCCAGGGAGGGCTGATCGCAGCGGCCATGACGACGATCGTGCTGCGCTCGCGCGATCCCGATGTCGCCGCCCATCTTTCCGGCATGGCGCAATGCGTCGGTTACCTGCTCGCCGCCATCGGCCCGCTCATCGTCGGCCTCATCCGCGGCTGGACCGGCAGCTTTTCCTGGTGCGCAGCCCTCTTCGTCGCACTCGGACTGGGCGCGGCGATCAATGGCTGGAAGGCCGGCCGGGCGGTGGAGATCAATGTCCATGTGGTCGAAAAAGACGGCTGAGCCCTTCGCTCACCTATCCATCACCATCTCTTGATGCCGGTCGTCGGCAGCGGATGCTACGCTATCTCAGCCTCTCATTCCCGATCGCCGGAGGAGACATCTTGCGCATACGAACCCTGTTTCTGCTCGCCGCGCTTGTAGCATCGCTGGCCCCTGCCCTTTCCTATGCGCAGGAAAGCGATCCACCGAGGGCGAATGTCCAAAGCGGCGCGCGCGGCGGCGTATTGAAGCTGCTGCCGGCCGATTCCGTCACAGAGCACGCGCTGACGATCGGCGACCGGAAGCTCGCCTATACCGCCACTGCCGGCACGCTGGATCTCTTCGGCCAGGACGGCGCGCAGACCGGCGCGATCTTCTACACCGCCTATGTCGCGCGGGATGGCGGGCCGAACCGGCCTCTGACCTTTGCCTTCAACGGCGGGCCGGGTGCGGCTTCCGCCTTCCTGCATCTCGGGCTGGTCGGGCCGAAGGTGCTCGATTTCGGGCCGGACGGACGCGACGGCGCCAATGCGAAACTCGTCGACAACCCGCAAAGCTGGCTCGATTTCACCGATCTCGTGCTGATCGATCCGATCGGCACCGGCTGGAGCCGAACGGCAAAGGCAGACGACGCCTCCAATTATTACAACGTCAGTGCCGACGCTGAGAGCATCGCCAAGGCGATCGCGCTCTATATCGCGCACAACAACCGTTCCAACTCGCCGAAATATCTTCTCGGCGAAAGTTATGGCGGCTTTCGCGCCGCCAAGGTCGCCTCGGCGCTGCAGGAAAGCCAGGGCATTATCGTCGCCGGTGCGGTGATGCTTTCCCCCTTGCTCGAGGGCCAGCTGATGTTCAATGCCGATCAGTTTCCGCTCGGCGCCGCGCTGGAGCTGCCGTCGCTGGCCGCCGCCGAACTCGACCGGCACAATGCCTTTGACGAAGAGAAGCAGAAGGCAGCCGAGACCTTCGCGCTCGGGAACTATCTGACGACGCTCGCCGGGCCGCCGCCGATGGGTGCCGACGCCGCCGCCTTCTATGGCAGGATTGCTCGCCTGACGGGAATTCCCGAGGATATCGTCACCCGCAACCGCGGCTTCCTCGGCAGTTCCTTCGTCAAACATTCAGATGAGGGCAGCGGCGAGGTAATGAGCTCTTACGACGCCTCCTTTGCAGCACCCGATCCCTATCCGGAATCGGATTACGATCGCGGCGAAGACGCCATCCTCGACGGTTTCACCCGCGCCTATGGCGGGGCTTTCGCCGACTATGCCCGCAACGAACTCGGTTTCAGGACCGAGATGACCTATTCGCTGCTCGACCGCGATATCAGCCGGCGCTGGGAATGGGGTGGTGGGCGCGGCGGCGGATCGCGCTTCCAGGCAAGCGCCACCGACGACATAAGGCAGCTGCTCGCCGCGAACCCGGCCTTCCATCTGCTGATCGCACATGGCTACAGCGATCTGGTGACACCTTATGGCGTCAGCCGCTACGTGGTCGACCATCTGCCGCCCTCGCTCGCCGGCGGCCGCGTCGGGCTAAAACTCTATCGCGGCGGGCATATGTTCTATACAAGAGCTGATCAGCGGGCCGCCTTCACGGCGGATGCAAAGGCCTTCTACGCCACACATGTGGCCGCTCAGCCGGCGGACTAAAGCGTGGCGATGTCTTTGTCGCTAAACGTTGTACAGTTTTGCGCGACGTGCTTTGGGGACTTGCCGATGCATATTACCGGAGGATGCCACTGCGGCGCGATCCGCTATCAGGCGGAGATCGACCCGGAGCGGGTCTCGATCTGCCATTGCACCGATTGCCAGCGGTTGACTGGCTCGGCCTATCGCATCACGGCGCCGGCGCGGCCGGGAAGTTTCACGCTTACTTCAGGCGAGCCAAGAGGCTACGCGAAGTATGGTGACAGCGGTGGTCTCAGCCGGCAATTCTTCTGCCCGAATTGCGGATCGCCGCTCTACCGCACGGATGGCGACGGCGGCGCGTTCGGCATCCGCGTGGGCAGCATCGACCAGCGGCAGGAACTGGTGCCGAAGAAACAGATATGGTGCCACTCAGCCTTGCCCGGGGTGGAGAATATCGAAACGCTTCCGCGCTTCGAGGGCGAGGATTAGGCTGGCCTCGGCTTAACATCCTGCCTTTATTCCGGCAGAGGCATGTCCGGCCAGCTATCGGTGACGCCGGCCTGTACCGGACGCTCCAGATAGGTGGAAAGCGCGATATAGCTGCGGGTGCCGGTGACACCGGGAACGGCGTGAATCTGGGCGAGAAAAGCTTCCAAGGCCTGCGGGCTGGCGGTGCGGACCTTGAAGAGAACGCTGGCGTCGCCCGCGACCGAATGCATCTCCTCGACCTCGGGAAACTGCAGGACCTGCATCAGTCGCTCGCTCTTGCCCCAGCCCGCAGCCTCCACATGCACGAAGGCAAGCAACGGTTTGCCGAGGGCTGCGCCATCCAGCGCGGCATGCACGCCCTTGATGGCGCCGGATTGTCTCAGACGGCGCACACGCTCATGCACGGCCGGCGCCGAGAGGCCGACCGCTTCGCCAAGCCTGGCATAGCTCTGGCTGCTGTCGGCGGCGAGCGCGGCTAATATTCTTCGGTCGAATGCATCGATGACAGCCTGCTGCCTGCGTCCCTGCCGAAGATCCTCTGTATTTTTCGCCATTCCGCAAACTCCCCTTTCTGCCGAAGAATAATCGCCGATACTGGCACTCTTCAATAGGATATTCGGAAGAGGAGGAATTTCATGGAGACGATCGCGCACAATCCGGCAAACGGGATCTATCCGGCCAGCCCTGATTACATCCATGCGCTGGAGGTCAGGCAAATGTCCCGGCTGCTCTTCGTCAGCGGCACGATGGGTCTCGATCAACAGGGAATGGCCGCGGCCGATCTGGAAGGCCAGTTGGAGCTCATCTGGTCCAATCTGCGCGCCATCCTCACCTCCGCTGATATGACGGTGGACAATATCGTGCGGCTGACGAGCTATCTCAGCGACGGCGCCTTTATGGAAGCGAACCAGAATGCCCGTCTTCGGGCGCTTGGCGGCCGCGCCGTGCCGACCACGGCGATCATCGTCGAAACGCTGCGCGACGACTGGCTGGTCGAGATCGAGATCATCGCCGCCGGCTGACGGCAGATCGACCGCCGCACCGCAGGGGCGCGACGGCTGGGGCGATCAGGCCGCCTGTTTCAACAGGCCGAGCGCCTCGGCCAGATCGACCTCACCGCGGAAACCGCCGCTGCTTTTCGCCTCCTGCCGATGCTCGATGGCATGGGCAAAACGCACGGCCGGCTCCTGCTGCATGCGTTCATAAAGGCGATGCAGGCCGGGAAACTGACGGCGGTCGACGACCTTGTGAAAATCGTTCCAGCGGGTGATGCCGACGAAATAGGCGTCCGCCAGGCTTGACCCACTGCCGAGAAGCCATTCGCGGCCGTCGAGCAGACGCTCCAGCGTATGATGCGCCTTTTCGACCGCGGCGATGCCATAGGCCGTGAGGGCCTGCTTCTGCTGCGGCTCCAGCGGATGCTCGATCGCATACCAGAGCGGGCCGAATGCCTGGAAGAAGGTGGTGTTGAGAAAGGCGAGCATCTGGTTCAGGCGATCGAAATCCGCCGAGCCCTGCGCAACGCCCAGACCGCTGTCGATCGTGCGGGCGCCGATATGGTGCAAGATCGCCATGCTTTCGCTGATCGTCCTGCCATCTTCGAGCAGCAGCGATGGCGTTTCGCCGACCATGTTGATCCGCTTGTATTCTTCGCTGGAGACTATTTCCGGCATCTCGACGCGGCAGAGCCGATAAGGAAGGCCGGACCATTCCAGCGCGACGATCGAGCCGAAAGAGCAGCCCTCCGGAACGCCGTAAAACAATATGGGTGACATCAATCGTTCCTTTCAGAATTGAACCCGTTTGGACGCGATCAATGTGAAGACATGGACGATCCCGCGGTAGAGGCTATAAATGCATCGCAATGTCCACATATCTGGAAGCTGACGATGGCGCTTTTCAACCTCAACGATCTCCATCTTTTCGTGCAGGCCGTCGACAGCGGCAGCTTTACCGCCGCCGCCAGGCATCTCGGCATTCCGAAATCGACGGTGAGCAAGCGGGTTGCGGAGCTGGAGGCACGGCTTGGCGTGCGGCTGATCCAGCGCACGTCGCGAAGCTTCGCGCTGACCGAACTCGGCCGGGAATTCTTTCAGCATGCCCAAGCCTCGATCATCGAGGCGGAGATGGCCGAGGGCATCGTGCGGCGGCATCTGGCCGAACCTGCCGGCAGCGTTCGCCTGACCGCCTCGGTGCCGACGGCGCAGTTTACCTTGACGGAGCATCTGCCGGCGCTGGCGGCGCGCTATCCGAAACTCCGGCTCTCCGTGCATGTGACGGACCGCTTCGTCGATATCGTCCAGGAGGGTTTCGATATCGCGCTGCGCAACCACCGGACACCGCTGCCGGATTCGGCCCTGGTGCAGCGGAAGCTTGCCAGCCACCCCTTCTTCATCCTCGCCTCGCCGGATTATGTGAATGCCCATGGCGAACCGCGTCGGCCGGAGGAGTTGGCACAGCATGCGACGATCATGACCAGCCTGACGGAGGACCAGTGGCAGCTTTATTCGGGCGGCGACGAGGTTGTCGTCACACTGCATTCCGTCATGGCGGCGGATGAGCCTTATGTCTTGATGGAAATGGCCATGTCGGGCCTCGGCATTACCTGTCTGCCGACATCCGTCTGCCGCAAGGCGCTGGCGGACGGGCGGCTGGTGCGGGTGCTGCCGGAATGGACGGCGGGCAGCATCGAGACGACGATCCTGATGCCGCACCGGCGCGGCCAGCTGCCGGCGGTGCGCGCCGTCGTCGATTTCCTGGCGGAACGGCTGGTGGGGTGATGTTCACGCCGCCTTGGCGGCGTGATATTCCTTGATCGCGACCATCTTGATCGCCGGATGTCGCTCGGATTCGTAGCGCAGCGAAAAACCATCCTGGGCGAGGAAGACCGGATCGCCGTCGAGATCGCGGGCGATATCGCCGCGCTTGACGGTGAGGAATTTTTCCAGATCGGCCGGCTGATCGGCCGAGATCCAGCGGCAGACCGAGAAACGCGACATTTCGAAGGAGACCGGCAGGCCGTATTCGGCCATCAGCCGCTCCTTCAAGACGTCGAGCTGCAGGGCGCCGACGACGCCGACGATCGCCGGCGAACCGTCTTCCGGCGAGAACAGCTGGACGACGCCTTCTTCAGCCATCTGCTGCAGGGCTTCCTTGAGCTTCTTCGCCTTCATCGCGTCTTCCAGGCGCACGCGGCGCAGGATCTCCGGCGAGAAGTTCGGCACGCCTTGGAAGACCAGCGATTCACCTTCGGTCAACGTATCGCCGATCCGGAGCGTGCCGTGGTTGGGAATGCCGACGACGTCGCCGGCATAGGCCGTGTCGGCCAACTGGCGCTGCGAGGCGAAGAAGAATTGCGGCGCCGTCAGGCCGAGCTGCTTGCCGGTGCGGGCGAGCCTTGCCTTCATGCCGCGCTCGAGCTTGCCGGAGCAGATCCGGGCAAAGGCGATGCGGTCGCGGTGGTTGGGGTCCATGTTCGCCTGGATCTTGAAGACGAAGGCCGTCATCTTGTCGTCGGTCGCATGCACGGTCCTGGTGTCGGCGACCTGGTCACGCGGCGGCGGCGCAAAATCGCCGAGCGCGTTGATGAGATCGCGAACGCCGTAATTGCGCAGCGCCGAGCCGAAAAAGACCGGCGTCATATGGCCTTCCAGGAAGGCCTGGCGGTCGAACGGACGGCAGGCCTCGATCGCCAACTCGGTCTCCTCGACGAAGACCTGGCGCTCGTTTTCCGGCAGCCTGCCGGCCACGCTTTGTGGACCGTTGACCGGCGTTCCCTCGATTTCGGTATCCGAACCGCGCACCGTGTTGGCGGCGATATTGTAGGTGCCGCAAAAGGTCTTCGAGCGGCCGATCGGCCAGGTGATCGGCGCCGTATCCAACGCCAGCTTTTCTTCCACCTCGTCGAGGATCTCGAAGGGATCGCGGCTTTCGCGGTCCATCTTGTTGATGAAGGTAATGATCGGGATATCGCGCATGCGGCAGACTTCGAAGAGCTTCAGCGTCCGCGGCTCGATGCCCTTGGCGGCATCGATGACCATGACGGCGGCATCGACAGCCGTCAGCGTGCGATAGGTATCGTCGGCGAAATCCTCGTGACCCGGCGTGTCGAGGATGTTGAAGACATTGTCGTTATATTCGAAGGTCATCACCGAGGTGACGACGGAGATGCCGCGTTCGCGCTCGATCTTCATCCAGTCGGAGCGCGTCTGCATGCGATCCTTCTTGGCCTTGACTTCGCCGGCAAGCTGAATGGCGCCGCCGAACAGCAGCAGCTTTTCGGTGAGCGTCGTCTTACCCGCGTCCGGGTGGGCGATAATAGCGAATGTGCGGCGGCGGGAGACCGCCTCGGCGAGACTTTCGGCCATACTTGTGAATCCTGTGGAATTGCCGCTTAACTAGCGACTAAAGGCCGGCTTTGCAATTGACCTTGTCCTTCCACGCGCAAAGTAATGGGCCATGAACATTCATCACGACACGCGCCCGACGCTGAACCTGATCCGCTTAGCCAATGGCGAAGGCCTCGACCTGCCCACCTATGAAAGCAAGGGAGCGGCCGGCATCGACCTGCGCGCCGCCGTTGAAGAGGCAGCACCGCTGACGCTTCTGCCCGGCAAGCGGGCGCTGGTGCCGACCGGCTTCATCTTCGAGATCCCCGAAGGTTTCGAGGGACAGGTGCGGCCACGCTCCGGCCTGGCGTTCAAAAACGGCATCACCTGCCTGAATTCGCCGGGCACCGTCGACAGCGACTATCGCGGCGAGGTGAAGGTGCTGCTGATCAATCTAGGCGAGGAGCCCTTCGTCATCTCGCGCGGCATGCGCATCGCCCAGATGGTGATCGCGCCGGTGACCCAGGCACGGGTGGCCGAGATCACCGCGGCCAGCGAAACGGTGCGTGGCGCAGGCGGCTTCGGCTCCACCGGCGTCTGATGGCCAAGCGCCTCGACAGCGCTGGCCTGACCTTCCGGCAGGACTATTTCGGCGATCCCGCCGGCTGGGCGGCGCTGGTCTGCCTGCTCAAGGATATTTTCGGCATCGATATCGGGCCGCTGCAACAGCTTGGCGGACCCGATCCTACGAGCATGCCCTTCGGCTGGTTTGATGCCGAAGGTGAGCTTGCGGCCAATATCTCAGCCTTTGCGCTGCCCTTCGTCCTCAACGGCAGGATCGTCCATGCCGCCGGGCTGCAATCCGGCACCGTGCGGCCGCCATGGCGCGGCCGCGGGCTCTATCGCGACGTGACGGTGAAGGCGCTCGACTGGTGCGATCAGCAGGGTTTTGAAGCCGTCATCCTCTATACCGACAAGCCATCGCTTTACGAGCCCTATGGTTTCCACGCGATACCGCTGCACCGATACGAGGGAGCGGCACCCGACCCTTCGTCTTCCGCCGCCCGCGCCCGGCCGCTTTTACCGACGAATGCGGATGATCTTGCCCTGCTGCAATCGCTGCTGAAAGGACGCAGCCCGGTTTCGACCTCGCTGGCGGTCACAGTCAATGCGGCGATGTTTCTCATCAACACCCAGCTCGATCCCGATATCCGTGTCAGCTTCCTCGAAGACAAACAGGCGGTGATCGCCTGGAAGGTCGATGAGGCGGGCCGCTTCAGCCTCCTCGACGTCGTGGCGGCTGAGATACCGTCGCTTGCCGCGATCCTCGGCGGGCTGGAGATAGCCCCCGCCTCCGTCGAGGTGCTTTTCCGTCCCGACAAGCTCGGCTGGGAGGGTGTTCCACAATCGTTGGAAAGCGGCACGAGGCTGATGCTGCGCGGGCTCGGCAATGCCACCCCGGATTTTCCGGCGATGTTGTCGCCGATGGCAGAATTCTAGATCTCCCTATTTCCGGCGTGACAGCGGCGGCAGGCGGCGTTTGACAGGCGAGGCTTTGATCATCGCGGTGTTGGTCTCCGCCCTTTCGGCAACCCGGTCGAGGATGCCGTCGAGGTCGGCCATCGAGCGGATGACCAGGCGGGCGATAAAACAATCATCACCCGTCACCTTGTCGCATTCGATGATTTCGGGAATTTCCTGGATGATCCGCTCGACGATGTGCAGCTGTCCCGGCAGCGGGCGCACGCGCACGATCGCCTGCAAGGGGTAACCGACCGTGGCGGGATCGAGATCGATGGTGAAGGCCTTGATGACGCCGCGTTCCTCCAGCCGGCGCAGGCGCTCGGCGGCACTCGGCGAAGAGAGGCCGACCTGCTGTGCCAGCTCCTTCAGCGAGATCCGCGCATTGCCGGCCAGCGCCTCCAGAATGGCCTGATCGATTTCGTCGAGCGATTGCACATCATTAGCCACAGCGAGTGATTCCCCTAGTATGATTAGGCTACATCGGTCATTTTCCTTTTTATCCTTATATAAAATCGCCTTCCGGCGCAATATTCTTATGCCATCGAAATGGAGGCAATCATGGGCAGCGACATCAAAAGAGGCACGGCGGAAATGACGGCGGCGATGCTGATCTCGGGGACGATCGGCTGGTTCGTCGTCATGTCGGGACAACCGGTCAGCGGCGTGGTCTTCTGGCGCTGCCTGTTCGGCGCGCTCACTTTGCTTGTCATCTGCGGCGCTCTCGGGCTGCTGCGGCCCGGCATCATCACGCTGCGCGCCTTCGGCATCGCGATTTTCGGCGGCATCGCCATCGTCTTGAACTGGCTGCTGCTCTTTGCCTCCTATTCGCATGCGACGATCTCGGTCGCGACGACGGTCTACAACACCCAGCCTTTCATGCTGCTGGTGCTCGGCGCGCTCTTTCTCGGCGAGAAGATCACCGCCGCCAAGCTGTTCTGGCTGGCGCTCGCCTTCGCCGGCATGGTGGCGATCGTCCAGGCGAAACCCGGTGCGGGCGGCGCTGCGTTCGACGGTTACGGCCTCGGCATTCTGATGGCGTTGGGGGCTGCCTTCTTCTACGCGCTCGCCGCCCTTGCCGCGAAGTGGCTGAAAGGCACGCCGCCGCATCTGATCGCGCTCATCCAGGTCGCAACCGGCATGCTGATGCTGGCGCCGATGACGGATTTTTCCCATCCGCCCGGCGATATTGGGTCCTGGGCGATCCTGGTGACCGTCGGCGTCGTCCATACCGGACTGATGTATGTGCTGCTCTACGGTGCGATCCAGAGGCTGCCGACGCATCTCACAGGAGCCCTGTCCTTCATTTATCCGATCGCCGCGATCCTCGTCGATCGGCTCGCCTTCGGCCATGCGCTGCAGCCGATGCAGATATTAGGCGCGGCGATCATCCTGCTTGCCGCCGCCGGCATGAATCTCGGCTGGACACCGCGCTGGCTGCGGCCACGGGCGCTGGAGAGCTGAGAACCGGGCGTCCCGATCGGGATGGCTGAGACGTCCGGTTGCCGATATTACCTCTGCGGGCGCGTCGTTTCGAACAGGAACCAGGTGCGGCGCTCGCCCTCGTCGATCCAGTTCTCGATCAGGCTGGCGGTTGCGACATCATTATGCTCGTCGCAAAGGCCATGCACCTCGCGCAGCAGCGAAACGAGCTGAACGTTATCCTCGCGCAGTTCCGACAACATGTCCTCGGGCGTGACGAAATCCGCGTCATTGTCCAAAAGGCGCTGCTGACGAGCGATCTGGCCGATGGAGCGCAGCGTCGTGCCGCCGATCTTGCGGGCACGCTCGGCAATGTCGTCGGTCATGGCGAAGATCTGCTCCGCCTGTTCGTCGAGCAGCAGATGATAGTCGCGAAAATGCGGGCCGGACATGTGCCAATGGAAATTCTTGGTCTTCACATAAAGCGTAAAGACATCGGCGAGCAGTGCGGTCAGCGCCGCCGAAATATCGGTAATGGCGTTGGTCGACAGGCTGGACGGCGTCTTGAGTGGCGAAAGCCTGCGGGTTTCGGCTGGCGTATGGGACATTTAATCTCTCCTTGGTGATGAAAATCTCTAGCGCCACCGGCCGGGACAACCGCGACAGGCCGCGCTGATCGCGCATTTGCAGAGAGGGAAATAGCAAGGCCGGGTCGCTTTCCAAGTGGATCATGGTCTAAAGCGCGTCGCGATCTTTCAGATTCGCTCTTCGCGCTTTAGGTCTTTGTTTTTACGCATGTCGTTCTCGCAAAACCGCTGCACACTTTTGCGCGACATGCTCTAGCAGACCTATTCCTTATGGTTATGGACCGATCAGCGCCAAAGCATTGATGAGGAAGCGGCGCTTGCCTATAGATGGGCGGTGGAAGCCCTGAGGGTTAAGAAGATGAGCCTCACCGTCCTGATCACCTATGCCGGAGCGCTGTTCATCGCCGCGGCCATTCCGGGACCCGGGATTACCGCGATCGGTGCGCGTGCGCTCGGCTCGAATTTCCGCGAGACCTTTTTCATGGGTCTCGGCCTGGTGCTCGGCGACATGACCTATCTCACAGCGGTCATTCTCGGCCTTGCCTTCGTGGCGCAGACCTTTACCGAGGTGTTCATCGCCATCAAGATCGCCGGCGTCCTCTATCTCGGCTACATCGCCTGGAAACTCTGGACGGCGGGGCTGCTGCCGCAGGATATCGCGGCGCGGAAATCCACCAATATCGGCATGTCTTTCCTCTCCGGCCTGCTGGTGACGCTCGGCAATCCGAAGACGATGCTCTTCTATGTCGCCCTGGTGCCGACGCTGATCGATATCGGTAATATCGGCATGCGCGACTATGCGCTCCTGCTCACCACCACCTTCGTCGTGCTGATCGTCGTGCTCGTGCCCTATATGCTGCTTGCCTCGCGGGCCCGCACGATGCTGAAGCAGCCGCGGGCCTTGCAGGCGCTGAACCGGGTTGCGGCCGGCATCCTCGCCGGCACGGCAGCCTTCATCGCCACGCGGGCGGCCTGAAATAAACATTCGGCAAGAAACGGTTTTCAAAGGTTTTTTTCTCTCCTGATCGCCTCTCCAGGTCGAACGCGGTCTGGTCTAGACGGGCCTTTGACCCTATTCTCCCCCTCGATTTCAGGAGCAGGATTTCAAAGGGAGAGCACCCATGTCGCACAAGCCTGGCCGCGGCCGCATCTATTCCTCGATCACCGAGACCATCGGCGACACGCCGCTCGTGCGCTTCGACAAGCTGGCGCGGGAAAAGGGCGTCGTGGCGAACCTGATCGGCAAGCTTGAATTCTTCAACCCGATCGCCTCGGTCAAGGACCGCATCGGCGTTGCAATGATCGAGGGCCTCGAAGCCCAGGGCAAGATCACTCCCGGCAAGACGGTGCTGATCGAGCCGACCTCCGGCAATACCGGCATCGCGCTCGCCTTTGCCGCCGCCGCCAAGGGTTATCGGCTGATCCTCACCATGCCGGAGACGATGTCGGTAGAGCGCCGCAAGATGCTGGCGCTGCTTGGCGCCGAACTGGTGCTGACTGAGGGAGCAAAGGGCATGAAGGGCGCTATCGCCAAGGCCGAGGAACTGGCGTCCTCTCTTCCCGATGCCGTCATTCCGCAGCAGTTCGAAAACCCTGATAATCCCGAGATCCACCGCAAGACGACGGCCGAGGAAATCTGGAACGATACCGACGGCACGGTCGATATCGTCGTCTCAGGCATCGGCACCGGCGGCACGATTACCGGCGTCGGACAGGTGCTGAAGAGCCGCAAGCCCGAGATCAAGATCATCGCCGTCGAACCCGCGGATTCGCCGATCCTCTCCGGCGGCAATCCCGGCCCGCACAAGATCCAGGGCATCGGCGCCGGCTTCGCGCCGAAGATCCTCGATACCGGCATCTATGACGAGGTCGTCACCGTGACCAATGACGAGGCCTTCGAACAGGCGCGCCTGGTCGCCCGGCTCGAAGGCGTGCCGGTCGGCATCTCCTCGGGTGCGGCACTGACAGCGGCGATCAAGGTCGGCATCCGTCCCGAGAATGCCGGCAAGAACATCGTCATCATCATCCCCTCCTTCGCCGAGCGCTATCTTTCGACGGCGCTGTTCGAGGGGCTTGGGAGCTAAGGCTGGGCTTTGGTTGGGGCTTTCCCGGCTATCATCTTCGCAGAGTATCGGGGCGCTTCGGCGCCCCTTCTTGTTACGCCACAGCCGTCAGACGTTTACCGGCGATGAGGTACTCGTCGCCTTCGAGCGACCGACATAGCCCGCGGCTGTAATCGTACCCAAGCGCGACGACAGTAAGTGCCGTTAGCGTGAGTCGAAGTTTGGTCGGTGTCGGGGATTTTGGCAGCACGCAAGCTAGTCTGACAAGAAATCCTTGAGGGCAGCAATTTTCTTCTCCAGCTTTTCAAGACCCTCCCTGTTGAGGAGAGCCGAAACTCTGACTGTATCGCCCGTGATCTCGGCATTGATTTTGTTCAACTCCAAAAACGGAGCGGGTGGCGGAGCGGCCGCAGCGATGGTCTGGGGCGTATGCATCTGATTTTTCTCCGATTTTTCAGAACTCTCGTTGAATCCTGCACCTAAATCAGATTGATCGCCACCACTTTCGAACGCTTTCGATTGCTCAAGAAACTTCATCGTTTCGAGATACGCTTTTGTTACCGGATTGATGGCGCGATCAAGAAAATTTTCTCGCATCAGCCATCCCTTTAGAGCACCTTCCGAGGGGATACCGTCGTTAAATCGAGCTCTAATGTCACGAAAGATAGAAGGAGAAAAACCTGCCTCCTGGAGCGCCGCACGTTTATCCTCCGCGCTGTCAGGATAGAGGATATCGACAAGAGTCTGCGTAACACGCAATTGACCCTTTCCTGCTTTCTCTACAAGGGCATAATGAGCAAGCGTTCCAAGACTCTTGTCAGCCGCGCCGCTGGAGCCACTGTAGCCGATATGCTGCGCGGCCACATCCCGATCGATGGCATTTTTCCTATCTTTTTCAAAGATTTGAGACGCGAGATCAATTGCTTTCTCAAGTGGAAAATTGGGGTATCCAGGGCTTTGTTTCTGGGTCATATGTGCGCGCTCCTTGAATTGCTTCTTCACAGCTTATATCAGAAGCAATTATTACAAGCAATCGAGACTAGCAATTGGCGGAAAATCGGAGCAATGGCGTTGTAATCGATGCAATGATGTGCATGAATACAAATCGCCGAGGTTGGAGCCTCGGCGATTCGCAACATTCGGAGAATGCGATGGAGCCCATATAACAACCGCTTCCTGATCTAACGGGGTCTGATCCACCCGGTTAGATTCAGCAGTCGCCGCAAGGGCGATAGGAGCCGGGGCGAGAATGCCTCGGTTCCACTCCGGTTCGAAAATAGTTTCGAGCCAGAACAATGGCCGCGTAACGGACATCTGAACGATTTTGACAATGATTCATTTGCCGAATCTCGTCAATCGTTATTCGGTCGCAACCTTTTAGCAAAGGAAGAGACATGCAAGACCGAAAGGTAACTCCGGATATGGTTCCGGTGATCAAACTGGCCCGTGGACTGAAATACAACTATGCACGCATCGCATCGTATTTTCAGATCAACCAAGGCCGCATTGCGGACGTAATGAAGGGGCGCCTGTTCCCCAACATTCCGCCGGCAGGAAATCTCCCTCCCGATTTCCCGCAAGCTTAAAGAGGATTTGGGGGCGGCCTGACAGTCGCCCCTTTTCAGTTTCCGGATTTTATTGCGGAAACTGCGAAGTCCAGCATCAAGACCAGCGCGCTCAAGGATTATTCGTCAGTTCGTTTTCGCAGGATATCGGGGCGTTTCGGCACTCCATCTGTTACGCCGCCGCCGTCAACCTCTCACCCGCGATGCGGTAGGAGATCGCTTCGGCGAGATGGATGCGGCCGACCGTTGGCTTGCCGTCGAGATCGGCCAGCGTGCGGGCGACCTTGAGCACGCGGTGGTAACCGCGGGCGGAGAATTTCATCTTTTCGGCGGCGTCGCGCAGCAGCTGCAGGCCGCTGGCATCGGGCTCGGCCAGTTTCTCGATCATCGCGGTGGAGCAGCGGGCATTGGTGCCGATGCCCTTTGCGCCTGTGCTTTCGAAGCGCTCCTGCTGGATCTCGCGGGCGCGGGCGACGCGGCGGGCAACGTCGGCGCTGGTTTCGGCCGCCATCGGCCGGATCAGATCGGCAGCGGAGACGGCCGGCACGTCGATGCGGATATCGATGCGGTCCATCAGCGGGCCGGAGATGCGGGCCTGGTAATCGCTCATGCAGCGCGGGCCGCGGGCACAGGTATGGCCCGGCTCGCCGGCCATGCCGCAGCGGCAGGGGTTCATCGCCGCGATCAGCTGGAATTTGGCCGGATAAGAGACGCGGTGATTGGCACGCGCGATGACGCATTCGCCGCCTTCAAGCGGCTGGCGCAGCGCATCGAGCGCCTGCGGCGTGAATTCGGGAAACTCGTCGAGAAACAGCACGCCGTGATGGGCAAGCGAGGCTTCGCCCGGACGGGCGCGCAGGCCGCCGCCGACGAGGGCCGCCATGGTGGCGGAGTGATGCGGGGTGCGGAAGGGCCTTCGATCGGAAAGCTTGCCGCCGGAGAGTTGGCCGGCGATCGAATGGACCATCGATACTTCCAGCAGCTCGGCGGCCGAAAGCGGCGGCAGGATCGATGGCAGCCTTGCCGCCAGCATCGACTTGCCGGAGCCCGGAGGACCGACCATCAGCAGATTATGGCCGCCGGCGGCCGCGACCTCGAGCGCCCGCTTGGCGCTTTCCTGGCCCTTGATCTCGGCAAGATCCGGCAGGTTCGCGGCATTGGCGCGGATCGACGCCTCCGGCCTAGAGAGGACCTGCGTGCCGCGGAAATGATTGGCAAGGGCAATCAGGCTGCGCGGCGCGAGGATATCGACTTCCGAGCCTGCCCAGGCGGCTTCGGCGCCGCTTTCGGCCGGGCAGATCAGCCCCTTGCCGAGCGCATTGGCGCCTATCGCAGCCGGCAGCGCGCCTGATATGGCGGCGATCGTGCCGTCGAGGTTGAGCTCGCCGACGACGACAAAGTCCGACAGCGCATCGGCGGGAATGGCGCCGAGAGCGGCCATCAGGGCAAGCGCGATCGGCAGATCGAAATGAGAGCCTTCCTTCGGCAGGTCGGCAGGCGCCAGATTGACCGTCACGCGCTTTGCCGGCAGCGCCAGGCCGGAGGCGTGGAGGGCCGCCTGCACGCGCTCGCGGCTTTCGGCCACCGCCTTGTCGGGCAGGCCGACGATCTGCATTCCGACCTTGCCGGGAGCGACCATGACCTGGACCTCGACCGGCACACCTTCGATGCCCTGAAATGCCACCGTACTGACACGCGCGACCATATGCCCATCCCTTGCCCGCAAACTCTTATAGCGCCTGCAACCCTTCAGGGCCAGCGGTTGCAATCTGGCACGGAAGGAGGAATAAAACAAGAACAATAAAGGAACGTAGTCGGATATACACTGTGACCGGGGTTGTATCCGGTCAGCAGACGCTTGGGGTCAGGAGGCGAGATCAGCCGCGCTTGCGCTCGATCGCATCCCAAAGCAGCGCTGCTATATCGGCGCCGCCGAACTTCTTGACCTCGCGAATGCCTGTGGGCGAGGTGACGTTGATCTCGGTCATGTAATCGCCGATCACGTCTATGCCGACGAGCAGGAAGCCGCGCTCCCTCAGCGCCGGGCCGATGCGGGCGCAGATTTCCTGTTCGCGCGGCGTCAGTTCGGTCGCCTCGGCGCGGCCGCCGACATGCATGTTGGAGCGGCTGTCGTGCTCGGCCGGCACGCGGTTGATGGCGCCGGCGAATTCGCCGTCGACCAGGATGATGCGTTTGTCGCCCTTGCGCACGTCGGGCAGATATTGCTGGGCGATGAAGGGCTCGCGGAAAAGCTGGCCGAACATTTCCAGCAGCGAAGAGAGATTGCGGTCGTCGCGGGTCGAATGGAAGACGCCGGCGCCGCCATTGCCGTAGAGCGGTTTCAGGATGATGTCGCCCATCTCGTCGCGGAAGCGGCGGATCTCGGCGGCATCCTTGGTGATCAGCGTCTTCGGCATCAGGTCGGAGAATTCGGTGACGAAGATCTTCTCCGGCGAATTGCGCACCCAGGCCGGATCGTTGACGACGAGGGTCTTCGGATGGATGCGCTCGAGCAGATGCGTCGAGGTGATATAAGCCATGTCGAAGGGCGGGTCCTGGCGCAGCAGCACGACATCCATGGTCGAAAGATCAACGCGCTCCGGCGCGCCAAGCTCGTAGTGATCGCCCTTGACGTCGCGCAGCACCATCGGCTCGACGCTGGCATAGAGCCGGCCGTCGCGGAAACTCAAGCGATCGGGGGTGTAATGGAAGAGCTTGTAGCCGCGCGCCTGCGCTTCCAGGCTCATGGCGAAGGTGGAATCACCTGCGATATTGATGCCTGCGACATGGTCCATCTGGACCGCTACATTGGTGATCTTGGCCATTTCCATCCCTCGCTGAATGCCGGACAGATGTAGGTCGGCCAGATTTCAAACGCAACGGTCAATCAAGGGCTTCCGGTCGCCAGAGCGCCGCGCGTCCAATAGGACGCGCTAAGGACGCTCTGTTGCTTTGAATTGGCGCATAATCCTTTCCGAAAATCGATTCCGATTTTCGGGGTTATGCGCTAGCGCCGCGCGTCCACCAGGACGCGCTAAGGACGCTCTGCCACTTTGAATGGGCGGCGAAAATCAGGCGGCGATGCCCTGGTTGCCGCTGTTGCGCAGCATGTTGCGGAGGCGGTAGGCGATCGCCAAGGGCTTCGGGAAGGGCTTGCGCAGGAAGGCGACCTTGCGGACGTAATTGTCGACCCGCCAGCTTGCCCAGGTTCCACCGGCGAAAAAGGCGACGTCGCCGGCGCGCAGAGTTCGTTCGGTGCCGTCCTCGGCGGTGATATGGACCTCGCCTTCGAGGATCATCACCGTCTCGTCCCAGCCGAAATACCAGCGGAATTCGCCCGCCGTGCAATCCCAGATCGCCGTCAGCGATGCTTCGTCATGGCCGCGCGAATGTTCGGCGGTGCGGGCCTGCGGATTGCCGCTGATAACCCAGTCCGGATTGATCGGCGTGGATTTCAGCGGCAGCAGATCGCTCGCATGCGCGACGAAGGATTTTCCGGCCGGCTTCGCCACGGCATACGGCACCGAGCGCGCGGCCATGGCGACCGCACTTGCAAGCATCAGCTTCCAGGCCATGAAACAACCCCCAATTGCTACCCTACCGAGTCGATAGCAGAGAGTCGTAAGGACCTCGTTCAAGCGGGGACTAAAATTTTAACGATCCGGAAATCGGATGGGGCGAAAGGAGGTCAGAAGGCATCAATAAAATGCCGCGGCAGCCGGCCCGGCATGATCGCCACGATATCATAACGCTGGGAAAGGCGGGCCTGATCCGCCTGGCGGGCAAGCCAGAGATCGCTTGCCGCCCGTATCCGCTTTTGTGCGGCGACAGAGACGGCGTCGACCGCCGCCGCCTCGCCATGGCGGGCCTTGACCTCGACGAAGACGGCGAGATCGCCCTTGCGGGCGATGATATCGATCTCGCCGAGCCGGGTGCGGTGTCGCAGCGCCAGGATGCGGTAGCCCTTCAGCATCAGGAAGACGGCCGCGACATATTCCGACATGCGGCCCCGGCGCAGCGCCTTCCTTCTGATCGCGGTGAGATCATTATCGCCCATCGGCGTTCTTGATCTCCAGCAGGCGCTGGTAGAGCACCTTGCGCGGCAGGCCGGTGAGGCGGGCGGCTTCGGTGGCGGCGCCTGCCGTCGGCATTGACTTCGACAGGTCGGCCAGCACGGCTTCGACATCGGCCTTAGACGTCTCGACCGGCTCCGGCGGACCGATCACCAGGACGATCTCGCCCTTGACGTTTTCCACCTGCTGATAATGCGCCGCAAGGTCGGCAAGCGTGCCGCGGCGGAACTCCTCATAGGTCTTGGTCAGCTCGCGGCAGACGGAGGCGGGCCGAGTGCCGCCCAGCACATCGGCGGCGGCCAGAAGCGTTGCGCCGATGCGATGCGGCGATTCAAAGAAGATCAGCGTCGCGGGCGCTGCTGCAAGTTCACCGAGGCGGTCGCGGCGGGCCTTGTCCTTGGCCGGCAGGAAACCGGCGAAAAGGAAAGCATCGTTCGGCAGACCGGAGCCGACAAGGGCTGCGAGCGGCGCGGAGGCGCCGGGAATGGGAATGACACGGTAACCTGCCGCTATCGCCTGTTGCGCCAGCCGATAGCCTGGATCGGAAACCAGCGGCGTGCCGGCATCCGAAACCAGCGCCACCGATCGCCCGGCTTCGAGCGCCTGCAGCAGCCTTGGGCCAGCTTCGTCGGCATTGTGCTCATGATAGGCAAAGGGGCGGTTCTGGATGCCGTAGCGGTCGAGCAGCACGCGGGTGACGCGCGTATCCTCGCAGGCAAGCACATCGGCGCCGGCCAGCGTTTCGAGCGCCCGCAGGGTGATGTCGCCGAGATTGCCGATTGGAGTGGCGACCAGATAGAGCGCCGGCTCCAGCGGCCGCGCCGGCACCGTTGCATTGTGCAGGCGGAAGCTTCGCCGGGTGGCGGCGTCCGCTGTCGTTTCCTCATTCATGCCATTTGCTTTCGTCCCGCCGGCTCGTCGCCGGCATCGAACCCTTATGGGCGAGCCGCACCGCTTCGGCAAGGGTTCGGATTTCTGTGAGCATTGCTCTGGAAAACCGCAAATGCAGGGGTGCCGACGTCCATGCCTCTTGCAAAGCAATGCTGAAGTCTGCCATTTTGCCCGTCCACTCCCCCGGCCTCAAGCCGGGACAGCATTCTTCGGGTGCTCGACGCGCCCGGACAGTCACGGTCGAAAGCGGTAGCATCCCATGCGTATTACTATTGAGCGGTCAAACCTGTTGAAATCGCTGAACCACGTCCACCGCGTGGTCGAACGTCGCAACACGATCCCGATCCTGTCCAACGTATTGCTCAAGGCCGACGGCCAAAAGCTCGACATGAAGGCGACCGACCTCGACCTCGAAATCACCGAGGCGACCCCTGCTAGCGTCGAGCAGCCCGGCGCCACCACCGTTCCCGCGCATCTCCTCTACGATATCGTGCGCAAGCTTTCCGACGGCTCGGAAGTGCTGCTTGCCACCAGCCCGGATGGCGGCGCGATGACCGTGCAGTCCGGCCGCTCGAAATTCTCGCTTCAGTGCCTGCCGGAATCGGACTTCCCGGATCTCACAGCCGGCACCTTCACCCATTCCTTCAAGCTGAAGGCGGCCGATCTGAAGATGCTGATCGACCGCACGCAGTTCGCGATCTCGACGGAAGAGACGCGTTATTATCTGAACGGCATCTTCTTCCACACGATCGAGAGCAACGGCCAGCTGAAGCTGAGGGCGGTTGCGACCGACGGCCACCGGCTGGCGCGCGCCGATGTCGATGCGCCCTCCGGCTCCGAAGGCATGCCCGGCATCATCATTCCGCGCAAGACGGTCGGCGAGTTGCAGAAGCTGGTCGACAATCCCGAGGTGATGGTGACCGTCGAGGTCTCCGACGCCAAGATCCGGCTGACCATCGGCTCGATCGTCATGACCTCGAAACTGATCGACGGCACCTTCCCGGATTATCAGCGCGTTATCCCCACCGGCAACGACAAGGAAATGCGGGTCGACTGCACGAGTTTCGCACAGGCCGTCGACCGCGTCTCGACGATCTCCTCCGAGCGTGGACGCGCCGTCAAGCTGGCGCTTTCCGAGGGGCAGCTGATGCTGACCGTCAACAATCCCGATTCCGGCAGCGCGACGGAAGAAGTCGCCGTCGGCTACGACACGGATGCGATGGAAATCGGCTTCAACGCCAAATACCTGCTCGACATCACCGCCCAGCTTTCCGGCGAGGAAGCGATCTTCCTGCTTGCCGATGCCGGCTCGCCGACGCTGATCCGCGACACGGCGGGCGACGATGCACTCTATGTGCTGATGCCGATGCGCGTCTGACGGGAACGAAGGCCGCCCGCTGCCGTTTTTCCTCCTGTCAAAACGGAGGATCCCATGACCAAAAAGACGGGAGCGGTGCGCATCGGCATATCCGGCTGGACCTATACGCCCTGGCGCGGCCAATTCTACCCGAAGGACCTGCCGCAGAAGCAGGAGCTTTCCTACGCCGCCCGGCACTTCCGGTCGATCGAGATCAACGGAACCTTCTACGGATTGCAGCGACCCGAAAGTTTCGGCCACTGGCGCGACGAGACGCCGGATGATTTCGTCTTCGCGGTCAAGGGACCGCGCTTCATCACCCATATGCTGCGGCTGCAGAATATCGAGACGGCGCTCGCCAATTTCCTCGCTTCCGGTCTGCTGCGGCTTGGCCCCAAACTCGGGCCGATCCTCTGGCAATTCCCGCCGAACATGGCCTTCGACCCGTCCCTGTTTGACAGTTTCTTGTCGCTGCTGCCGCATGACCGCGACGCGGCGATAGCGCTTGCCAAGCGGCATGACGGGCACATCAAGGGACCGGCCTGGCTTGAAAGCGACGGGCACCAACCGATCCGCCATGCGCTCGAAATCCGCCACGAGAGCTTCCGCTCGCTGGCTTTCATCGAAATGCTCAGGCGTCACAGGGTCGCACTCGTCTGCGCCGATACGGTGAAATGGCCGCTGCTGATGGATGTCACCGCCGATTTCAGCTACTGCCGCCTGCATGGCTCGGAAAAGCTCTATGTCAGCGGCTACGATGACAAAGCACTCGACATATGGGCGCAACGTATCCGCGCCTGGGCCACGGGCGGAGAACCCGAGAATGCGACGCGGGTGCTGGCGCCCGTAGCGGCGCGCAACAAGGGCCGCGACGTCTATCTCTATTTCGACAATACCGACGTGAAGCTGCGTGCCCCAGTCGACGCCGATCACTTGAGCGAAAGGCTCGCCGATCTCATGCCCGGTTCAGCGCCGAAAGCCGCATGAACTGTTGATGCCGATGTCCTTGTTGCGAAAATCCTTGTCCCTTAAGCGACAAGCGGCATATTAAGGCATTCGATCAACATGCGGATGGGTGGAGAATGAGCTTACGGGTCAAGGTGAAGGAACGGTTCGGGAAGAGGTTCGACGACGAGATCCGCTTCTTCCGGGGCATGATGCAGGGGCCGAAGACGGTGGGCTCGATCGTGCCGACCTCCTCGATCACGGCCAAGCGCATGGCAAGCGTCGTCGACATCCATTCCGGGCTGCCGGTGCTTGAACTCGGACCGGGCACGGGCGCCATCACCAAGGCCATTCTCGGCCGCGGCGTCCGTCCGGAAAATCTCGTCGCAATCGAATATTCGACGGATTTTCATAAACATCTGCAGCGGACCTATCCCGGCGTGCACTTCATCAACGGCGATGCCTTCGATCTTCAGGCCACCCTTGGCAATTTCAGCGGTCTCACCTTCGATTCCGTCGTCTCGGGCATTCCGCTGCTGAATTTCCCGATGGCGAAGCGCATCTCGCTGCTCGAAAGCCTGCTCGATCGACTGCCGGCCGGCCGGCCGATGGTGCAGATTTCCTATGGCGCGATCTCGCCGATCGCCGCCAATCCCGACCGCTACCATATCCAGCATTTCGACTTCGTCATGCGCAATATTCCGCCGGCGCAGCTCTGGATCTATAAGCGCGGCTAAGATGTTCGGGATCTACATCACTCATCCGCAGGTCAGGATCGACGCCAACGTGCCAGTGCCGAAATGGGGACTTTCCGATGTCGGCGCGGCGCGCGCCCGCAAAGCGGCAGAGAGCGGCTGGGCCAAGCAATTGCGGCGCATCGTCTCCAGCGACGAGACGAAGGCGATCGAGACGGCCGAAATTCTGGCGAAAGCTTCCGGTGTGACCGTGGAGATCGTCCACGCGACCCACGAAAACGACCGCACGGCCACCGGCTTCCTGCCGCCGCCGCAATTCGAAGAGGCGGCCGACTGGTTCTTCGCCCATCCGGAACAAAGCTTCAAAGGCTGGGAGCGCGCCGTCGACGCGCAGGCCCGCATCGTCGAGGCCGTTAATGCCGTTCTCGCCACGCATGATGCGACAGCGCCGATCGCCTTTGTCGGCCACGGCGGCGTCGGCACGCTGCTCAAATGCCATCTGGCGGGCAGCCCGATCGCGCGCGACCGCGACCAGCCCGGCGGCGGCGGCAATCTCTATGCTTTCGGTCTTGCGGATCGGCGCCTAACATGCGACTGGACGCCCATCGAAGACTGGCAGGGGTGACTTCAGATGGACGCACGCGAGCGGTTGATCGTCGGCCTGGATGTTCCAACGATCGGCGAGGCGGAAAGACTGGTTTCCACGCTCGGCGACGACATTCTCTTCTACAAGATCGGCTATCAGCTGGTCTTTGCCGGCGGCCTGGAATTCGCCCGTGATCTTGCCGCCAGCGGCAAGAAGATCTTTCTCGACATGAAGCTGCTCGACATCGACAACACCGTTGCCTCCGGCGTCGAGAACATCGCCAAGATGGGCATGTCGATGCTGACGCTGCATGCCTATCCGAAAGCCATGAAGGCGGCGGTCGAGGCCGCGGCCGGCTCCGGCCTCTGCCTGCTGGGCGTGACCGTGCTGACCTCGATGGATGCCGACGACCTCGCCGAGGCCGGCTACAGCCAGGATCCGCACAGCCTGGTGCTGCGCCGCGCCGAACAGGCGCGCACAGCCGGTATGGGCGGTATCGTCTGCTCGGCGGAGGAAGCGGCTGCGGTGCGCGAAATCGTCGGACCCGACATGGCGATCGTCACCCCCGGCATTCGCCCTGATGGTAGCGACAAGGGCGACCAGAAGCGGGTGATGACGCCTTTCGACGCGCTGAAGGCAGGAGCGACGCATCTCGTCGTCGGCCGGCCTGTCGTCAAGGCGCCGGATCCCCGGGATGCCGCCCGCGCGATCCTCAGCGAGATGGTGACGGCACTCTGGCCGGCAAACCGCTAATAGTTTCAACGACAAAAGGGAGAAGATCATGGCCAAGGGATATTGGATCGCCCGCGTCGATGTTCGCGATGCCGAGCGCTACAAGGATTACGTGGCGGCGGCCAAGCCGGCCTTCGAAAAATATGGCGCGAATTTCCTGGCGCGCGGCGGCGCCTTTACCGAACTCGAGGGCAAGGCGCGCGTCCGCAACGTGGTGATCGAATTCCCGTCGATGCAGCATGCGGTCGACTGCTATAATTCGCCGGAATACCAGATCGCCGCGAAAATCCGCCAGGAAGCCGCGGATGCGGAAATGGTCGTCGTCGAAGGCGTCTAGAGCGCCGTGCGTCTTTCGGACGCACAAAGGACGCTCTAGCACTTTAAATCTACTCATCGTGCCTTCCGAAATCGATTCCGATTTTTGGAAGGCACGATGCGTTAGGCGCCCTCGCATTCGCAAAAAACTGACGGCGTGATGGGCCTTCCCGTCGCGCAGGGATTCGGCTAAGACGGAGCCAATCAAGCATTCCGCAAAGCCTTTCGAGGAGCCTGCCATGACCCTTGCCAACCTGCCGCCGCTCGTCACCGTGTTCGGAGGGTCGGGCTTCGTGGGCAGGCACGTGGTTCGGGCGCTGGCCAAGCGCGGCTATAACATCCGCGTCGCCGTGCGCCGTCCCGATCTCGCCGGCTTCCTGCAGCCGCTCGGCAATGTCGGCCAGATTTCCTTCGTGCAGGCGAACCTGCGCTACCGCGGCTCGATCGATCGCGCCGTCGACGGTGCGAGCCACGTCGTCAACTGCGTCGGCATTCTGCAGGAGACCGGCCGCAACACTTTCGACGCCGTGCAGGAATTCGGCGGTCGTGCGATTGCTGAGGCGGCGCGCAGCGCGGGTGCGACGCTGACGCATATTTCGGCGATCGGCGCCGACGCGAAATCCGATTCGGACTATGGCCGCACCAAGGGTCGCGCCGAAACGGCCATCCTCTCGGTCAAGCCCGATGCGGTGATCTTTCGTCCGTCGATCGTCTTCGGACCGGAGGACAGCTTCTTCAACAAGTTCGCCCAGATGGCGCGCATGTCGCCGATCCTGCCGCTCATCGGCGGCGGCAAGACGAAATTCCAGCCTGTCTATGTCGAAGATATCGCCGAGGCCGTCGCCCGCGCCGTCGACGGCAAGGTTGCCGGCGGCAAGGTCTATGAGCTTGGCGGGCCTGAGGTGCTCAGCTTCCGCGAATGTCTCGAGACGATGCTGAAGGTAACGTGCCGCAAGAACCCGCTGGTATCCCTGCCCTTCGGCATCGCTTCGATGATCGGCAGCATCGCTTCGCTGGTCCCCTTCATAACGCCGCCGATCACGCCGGATCAGGTGCGCATGCTGAAGCGCGACAATATCGTCTCCCCGGAAGCCGAGGCGGAAGGCCGCACGTTGAAGGGCCTCGGCATTGCGCCCACCATGGTGGCATCGGTGCTCGGCTCCTATCTGGTGCACTATCGTCCGCACGGCCAGTACACCGGCACCGGCAAGGCCGCCTGACCATCTTTTCCAACCGATGAGATTGGCCGTCTGCGGATCCCGCGAGCGGCCTTTTGGCGTTGCCGTGTCCTGCAAAGCCCGGCGCAAGTTTGAAGTGTTTTGGTGCTCGGCATATTCAGCGGCGTTGCATAAAAGACGCATCGGAAATTTTGTGGAATTAACACCAAATTTAGCAGGAACGTTTATTGCTATTTGTCATTCCACTGACTACCAAACCCGCGCGTCTTCCAACGGACTCAACGCCTGCGGTCGCGCGCGGCAATCACTGTGAAAGGCAATTCTCAATGGGCAAGTCAATCGCGCTCCTGTTTGCGTGTGCGGCGCTGGTTATCCTTGCAGGCTCTTTCGTTGCGCCCGGTTCGGTCGCGGCGGTAAAGGGCGATTGCTCGCCGGCCTACGGCGTCGATCCTTGCTCGACGGCTTCGATCATCCATTGACGAAAAGCCCGGCCCTGCGCCGGCATCCTGCTCCAAGCAAGCAGTCGATCGAAACGCCTGATACAGGGCGCTTCTAGATCATCGCTCAGTTTCGCCTGCTTCAAAGCGGCGGTGGGAGCGTTTCCCCTCAATGACCAACTGAAAAATTCGGCGCCTTGCCGGTAACCGGGTGCCTGTTTGTGCGGTCCGACGGGGCATTTGCATTCGCGCCGGGAGTTGCGCGAATGCAATGCAGGGCGGGTGTCTCAGGCAATCAAGCCGGTCGCGGCCATGCCGAGCAGCAAAACACCGAGAATGATGCGGTAGATGGCAAACAGGGTAAACCGGTTGCTCCTGATATATGCAAGCAGCCATTTGACCGCGATGAAAGCGACGACGGTGGAGACAACGAAGGCGATGCCGAGCGCCGTCCAGTCTTCGCCTGCCGCTCCGCCATCCCTGAAGGTCTTCAGCAATTCATAGGCGCTGGCCGCGTACATTGTGGGAATGCCGACGAGAAAGGCAAACTCGGTCGCCGCGGCCCGGTTGCCCGTGCCTGCCAGCATGGCGACGAAGATCGTGGCGCCGGAGCGCGAGGTTCCCGGGAAGACGCCGGCAACGATCTGGGCGATGCCGACCAGGATGGCGACAAGCCAGGTAATCTCTTTATGCGGCGGCCTGCGGGCGGCCGCCCATTCGGCAAAGATCATCCAGATGCCGCCGATGATGAGCGCCCAGGCGATCGGTGTCGCAGTCTCCGGCAGTTCAAAGCCGAGCTTCTTGACGACCAGTCCGAGAATGGCGGTGATGAGAAAGGCGACGATCAGCTTGGCGGCATAATCGCGGTTGGCGGGGTCGCGCCAGCCAAGCACCAGATCCACCAAGCGACGCCAGTAAATGATGGTGACGGCGAGGATGGCGCCCGCCTGAATAACGATGTTGAACATATCCGACCGATGTCCGAGCCATTGCTCGGCAATGATCAGGTGGCCGGTGCTCGAGATCGGCAGGAACTCGGTGATCCCTTCTATGACGCCGAGAATTGCAGCATTTATATAATCCATACATTGTCTCCGGTTTAAAGTTCGGCCGGGTCTGAGCGCTTGGGTCGATCAGGCCGCCGTTTCCAATCATTCGTTAGACCGTGTTTCGCCATTATCAGATGGCCTGAAAAATCCGATTCGCTTGTATTGGCGGGGCCAAGCTCCTATAGCTTCAACCAATGAGTCATGACTAGGGCGCTATAATCGAGCTGCCACACAGTCCTGTAACAGCAATCACAAAGCCCGAGTATCTATGCCCACGCTTTATCATCATCCCATGTCATCCGCATCTCGCTTCGTCCGGCTGATCCTGGCGGAATACGGCTATCAGGCGGATCTGATCGAGGAGCAGACATGGGAGAAGCGCCGGGATTTCCTGGCGCTCAATCCGGCCGGCACGCTGCCGGTCTATGTCGACGACAGCATGCGCGCGCTCTGCGGCGCGAGCGTCATTTCCGAATATCTGGACGAGACGCACGGCGTCTTGAAACGCGACCGGCGGCTGCTCGCCGAAGACCCTTTCCAGCGGGCGGAAATCCGCCGGCTGACCGAATGGTTCATGCAGAAGATGGAAAACGATGTGACCAAGCCGCTCGCCCGCGAGCGTGTCTATAAGTTGCAGATGACCGCCGATCAGGGCGGCGGAGCGCCGGATTCGAAGGTTCTGCGCACGGCCCGCGCGAATATCCGCCAGCATATGCGCTATCTCACCTGGCTTGCCGGCTCGCGTCAGTGGCTGGCGGGCGAGCGGATGAGCTATGCCGACCTTGCCGCCGCGGCCTCGATCTCGATCCTCGATTATCTCGGCGAGATCGAGTGGGCGGATTCGCCAGTCGTCAAGGACTGGTACCAGCGGCTGAAGTCGCGTCCGTCCTTCCGGCCGATGCTGACCGAGCGCGTGCGCGGCCTGACACCGGTTTCACACTATGCCGATCTGGATTTCTGACGAGGGCTCTTCATGCCCGAACCTGACAATGACGACAAAGAGCGCCGCCGCCGCGACAATTTGACCGAGTTCGTCCGGGCAGAATCTGCCGCCAAGGGCTTCGATCTCTGCCGCATCACGCGCCCGGATGCGATCCCGCAAGCGAAAGAGCGCCTCGGCCAGTTCATCGATGCCGGGCGCCACGGGACGATGGATTGGATGGCGGAGACGCGCGACCGGCGCGGCGATCCCCTGACACTCTGGAGCGAGGTGCGCTCCGTCGTCGTCTTCGGCCTCAATTACGCTCCGGAAGAAGATCCCCGCGCTATCCTCGACAAGCCGGACAAGGCAGCGATTTCCGTCTATGCCCGCAACCGCGATTATCACGACGTCATCAAGGGCCGGCTGAAGGAGATCGCCACGCGCTTTGCAGCGCGGGCAGGCGCCGACGTGAAAGTGTTCGTCGATACGGCGCCGGTCATGGAGAAACCGTTGGCGGCGGCGGCCGGGCTCGGCTGGCAGGGCAAACATACCAATCTCGTCAGCCGCGTTCACGGTTCTTGGCTGTTCCTCGGCACGATGTTCACCACCGCCGATCTTGCCGTCGACGCGCCGGAGATCGATCATTGCGGCTCCTGCCGCGCCTGTCTCGACATCTGTCCGACGGCTGCCTTCCCGGCGCCTTACCAGATCGACGCGCGGCGCTGCATCTCCTATCTCACCATCGAGCACAGGGGACCGATCGACGCCGATTTGCGCGTATTGATCGGCAATCGCATCTACGGCTGCGACGACTGTCTTGCCGCCTGTCCCTGGAACAAGTTCGCAAGCTCCGCCTCCGAGATGAAGCTCAAGGCGCGGGAGGATCTGAAGGAGCCGTCGATCGCCTTTCTGCTGACGCTTGACGATGCCGCCTTCCGTGCCTTCTTCAGCGGCTCGCCGGTGAAGCGGATCGGCCGCGACCGTTTCGTCCGCAATGTGCTGATCGCCGCCGGCAATTCCGGCGACAAGGCGCTCATCGGGCCGTGTCGCGGGCTTTCGGAGGATCCCTCGCCCGTGGTGCGCGGCATGACGGTCTGGGCGCTTTGGCGGCTGATGGAGGCTGGCGAATTTGCGGACTTTGCCGCACAAAGGGCGGACGAGAGAGATGACGACGTCCTGAACGAATGGCGATTGGCGGGAGTGGGCTGATGCATGTGATGATCTTTGGCTGCGGTTATTCCGGCACGGCAATCGCCAAGGCCTTTGCCGGCGACGGCGTGCGGGTTTCCGGCACCACGCGCTCGCCTGACAAAGTGGAAGCGCTCCGCCAGAACGGCATCGAAGCATTCCTTTTCGACGGCGAGAGCATGGAAGAGGGGTTGCGCCAGGCTTTGGACGGCGTCACCCACCTGGTTCAATCGATCGCCCCTGGAAAGGCCGACCCGCTGCTGCGGCTGCTTGATAAAGACGGCGCACGCCTGCTGCCGAAGCTTGAATGGATCGGTTACCTCTCCACCGTCGGCGTCTATGGCGATCACCAGGGCGCCTGGGTGAGTGAGGAAACGCCGTGCCTGCCCGTTTCCGGACGGTCGACCGAGCGGCTCGAGGCGGAAGAGGGCTGGCTGGCGATGGGCCGGGAGCGCGGCGTGCCGGCGGCGGTGCTGCGCCTTTCCGGCATCTATGGGCCGGGCCGCAACGCCTTCTGCAATCTGGACAAGGGCACGGCGCGACGGCTGATCAAGAAGGACCAGGTGTTCAACCGCATCCGCGTCGAAGATATTGGCGCAGCGACACGCTTTCTGTCGGAGCGCGGCCTCGGCGGCATCTATAATGTCACCGACGACCGGCCCGGCCCGCCGCAGGATGTGATCGTCGAGGCAGCCCGCCTGATGGGCGTCGAACCGCCGCCGGAGCAGGCGTTCGAGACCGCCGAATTGACGCCGATGGCGCGCACTTTCTACGGCGAGAACAAACGGGTTTCGAATGCAAAACTCAAGGCCGCCGGCTTCGCATTTTCCTTCCCGAACTATCCTATGTCGCTTGCGCAATTGTGGCGGGATGGATGCTGGTGGGGGGAGTAGAACTCAGTCCTGTTTGCGACGGATGCGATCACCCAAAATGAGTAGGAAATTCCTACTTTCCCGCTTTGGCCGGATAATTTTCGCCGCATATTATGGTTAACGGCCTTTGAATTTGCCCAAATGTGGCAGTAAATATGGCGAAATCGGAAAAATATTTTCGCGATTTTCGTGAACGCCGAGGCGTTAACTATCCCTTCGGAAAATTCGTTCGGATTTTAGCTGATTTTATTAGGTTTTTTCTACCTTTTGGCGCGGCGCTCATTCCTGGAATCCCGACATTACCCTCACGAATGTTACGGATTGTAATAATCCGTGAACTGGCGCGGCACTTTTTCGCCACTTTTTCACAGATTTAAGCCCCGCCGCCTGCAAGGGCGTGAGTTCAATAGTTGAGGGATACTCTGTTTTGAAGAACATACGTCGTTCTATTATCGCCGCTGTAACTATTGTAGCCTGTTCTTCCATGCTTCCGGCAGAGGGTTTTGCTGGCAATGGCTGTGGCGGTGCTTCATGGTACGCACTTCGCTCCAAAACTGCTTCCGGGGAACGTATGAATCCTGCCATCTTGACTGCTGCACATCGTTCGCTTGCTTTCGGCACCAAGGTGAAGGTCACCAACCGCAACAATGGCCGCACAGTCGTCGTTCGCATCAACGATCGTGGTCCGTTCATCCGTGGTCGTGTGATCGACCTGTCGCGCGCCGCCGCCCAGAATATCGGCATGGTGAGCTCCGGCACTGCGAAGGTCTGCTACCAGGTCGTCAGCTGAGGCCGCCACTGACTGTGCCGGAAGCGGCGCTTGCTCTTGCCGTCAATCGCGGTTACCACCCGGTTGAGACTTGTGAACAATTGACTGCGTGACACTCGCGTTTGCGCTGATCGTTCACACGCCACGGCAACAGGAGACATGTGAATGCGTCTGGGCGGCCGCCTCGAAGGGGCGATTTCTGTGCTCGCGGACATCGATGCCCGCAAGCGGCCCGTCGCCGACGCGCTGAAGGACTGGGGCCTCGCGCACCGCTTCGCCGGCTCCGGCGATCGTGCAGCGATCGGCAACATTGTCTATGACGCACTGCGCATGCGGCTTTCCCATGCCTGGCTGATGGATGACGACAGTCCTGCTGCCATTGCCCATGGCGTCATGTTCCGCCAATGGGGTTTTTCACCTGACAGTCTTGCCACTGAGCTGGCGGACGACAAGTTTGCGCCGGCGCCACTTTCAACCGACGCTGTTGCGGCCTTTCAAAGCCGCTCGCTCGACGATGCGCCGCCGCATATCCGCGGCGATATTCCCGAATGGGTCCAACCCTCCTTCGAACAGGCCTTCGGCGCCGCCTGGCTTGCCGAGGCACAGGCGCTCGCCGCCCGCCCGACGCTCGATCTGCGCGCCAACCTGCTCAAAGCCTCTCGCGACAAGGTCGTCAAGGCGCTCGAAAGAGCCAACGCGCATGCAGCGAAGATCGCCCGCTACGGCATCCGGATTGCCGCTGGCGAAGGCGCCTCGCGTCTTCCCAACGTGACTGCCGAGCTTTCGTTCCAAAAAGGTTGGTTCGAAGTTCAGGATGAGGGATCGCAGATCGTCGCCGACCTGGTGCTCGCCCATGATGGCGAACAGGTTCTCGACTATTGCGCCGGCGGTGGCGGCAAGACGCTCGCCATGGCGGCGGCCATGCAGAACAAGGGACAGGTTCACGCCTATGATGCCGACCGCAAACGGCTGGCGCCGATCATCGAACGGCTGAAGCGGGCGGGCACGCGCAATGTCCAGGTGCATGACGACGCCAGGGCGCTCTCCGCCCTTGCCGGACGCTGCGACAAGGTGCTGGTCGACGCGCCCTGCACCGGCACCGGCACGTGGCGCCGCCGCCCCGATACGAAGTGGCGGCTGACGGCGAAGAACCTCGACGAGCGCATCGCCCAGCAGCAGGACGCGCTGGCGCAGGCGAGCGGCTTCGTCAAACCCGGCGGCGATCTGATCTATGTCACCTGCTCGGTCCTGCCCCAGGAAAACGAGGAGCAGGCGCGCCGCTTCACGGCCGACAATCCTGATTTTCAGCTCGTCAGCGCCCTGCCCGCCTGGGAAGCCCTGTTCGGCAAGGACGCCCCGCGTCCGCATTCGTCCGACGGCCTGACGGTGACGCTGACGCCCGCCTCCACCGATACCGACGGCTTCTTTTTCTGTCGTATGCAGCGGAAGGGCTGACGCGGTTTAGCGAAGGCCCGCTACGGATCGTGATGCCGCGGCGGAATGCGCGGTTGCTGCCAATTTTTCAAGCGGATGCCGTTCAAAAAAGCCAGGTTGGCAACGTCTGTCCGTTCTTAAAACCATTCCAAACTAGAGCGTTTGACACAAGTTTGCTTTTGCGCGAAGAGACGGAGCCCGATTAGACGGAAAATCCCGTCACAGGAGAGGATCATGAAGCTCAACCGCAAATTCCGCGCAGCCGTGCTGGCGATCGCCCCCGCCGCCCTGCTCGCCCTTCCCGCGCATGCCGAGACTGATGCTGCCGCCGTGGTGAAACACTATGCCGGTGTGGCACATGCGAAATACGAGGACTCGCTGACGACGGCCAAGGCGCTCGACGCCGCGATCGACGCCTTCCTGAAGGCGCCGACCGATGCGACGCTCAAGGCCGCCAGAGACGCCTGGATCAAGGCGCGCGTCCCCTACCAGCAGACGGAAGTCTATCGCTTCGGCAATCCGATCGTCGACGACTGGGAAGGCAAGGTCAATGCGTGGCCGCTCGATGAAGGCCTGATCGACTATGTCGACGCTTCCTACGGCACCGAGAGCGACGAGAATTCTCTCTATGTGGCAAATGTCATCGCCAACAAGACGATCAAGATCGACGGCAAGGATGTCGACGCTTCCAAGCTGACGCCGGAATTCCTCTCCGGCACGCTGGCCGAGGCCGGCGGCATCGAAGCCAATGTCGCGACCGGCTATCATGCCATCGAATTCCTGCTTTGGGGTCAGGATCTGAACGGCACGGGACCCGGCGCCGGCGACCGTCCGGCAACCGACTACGACCTCAAGAACTGCACGCACGGCAATTGCGACCGCCGCGCCGAATATCTGAAGTCCGCCTCCACCCTGCTCGTTTCCGACCTGCAGGAAATGACCGACAACTGGAAGCCGGACGGTGCAGCGACGAAGAACGTCGAAACCGATCCGAAGGCCGGCCTCGTCGCGATTCTGACGGGCATGGGTTCGCTTTCCTACGGCGAGCTTGCCGGCGAGCGGATGAAGCTCGGCCTGCTGCTGCACGATCCCGAGGAAGAGCATGATTGCTTCTCCGACAACACCTACAATTCGCATCTCAACGACGCGATCGGCATCGCTGCCGCCTATACCGGCAACTATACCCGCGTCGACGGCACCAAGCTCAGTGGCCCGTCGCTGCATGATCTGGTGGCCGCCAAGGACAAGGCGCTCGATGCCGAAGTGGAAGGCAAGCTCAACAAGACGCTCGAAGCGATGAATGCCATGGCAAAGCGCGGCGAGACCGTCGAGAAGTACGACCAGATGATCGGCGAAGGCAACAAGGAAGGCAACGCCGTCGTTCAGGCCGCTATCGACGGGCTGATCGACCAGACGAAATCGGTGCAGCGCGTTATTGCCGCACTCGATCTCGGCACGGTTCAGCTTGAAGGTTCCGACAGCTTGGATAATCCTAACGCCGTCTTCAAATAAGCAAAAAGGCGGGCCGCTTCGAAAGCCGGAGCGGCCCGGACCCTGAAATGTCGCATGCCCCGGCCCGCCGATTTTTCGCCAGCGCAACGCTCTGCGCCACGCTTGCCGGTTTTTCCGTCAGCATCGCAGCCGGTTTCGACCTGCCGACGAAACGCACCGACCTCTCCGAATCCGATCTGCAACGCGTCGCCGACGTCACCCGGCCGACAGCGGATTTTTCCAAAGCCGAACAATACGAAGCGATGCAGGCAGGGGCTACGACCTCGATCGACCCTGTCACCGAGGACAGTTTCTCGCATACTTCGGCCAACATTCCCTTCGAGGAAGAGCAGAATTTCAAGCTCGGCAATGCGCTCTTCCGCAAGCTCTGGGTGTCCGCTCCCTCCTCGACGCAGGCTTCCGATGGTCTCGGGCCGCTGTTCAACGCCCGCTCCTGCATGAGCTGCCATGTCAATGACGGCCGCGGCAAACCGCCGGAGGGAGGCCCGAGCGCCACCTCGATGTTCCTGCGGCTTTCCCGCGCCGCCACGACGCCGGAGGACGAAAAGGCCATCGCACAGGCTGATGTCGTCAATTTTCCCGATCCGGTCTACGGCCATCAGCTGCAGGATCTCGCCGTTCCTGGCCTTGCTGCCGAAGGGAAGATGGTGATCAGCTACCGCGAAGAGAGGGTGACGCTCGGCGACGGCGAGACCGTGTCGCTGCGCCGGCCGAGTTATGCGGTGACGAACCTTGGTTATGGGCCGCTCGACCCCGCGACGACGATTTCGCCGCGGGTCGCCTCGGCGATGATCGGCCTCGGACTGATCGAGGCCATTCCCGAGGCCGACATCCTTGCCCATGCCGATCCTGATGATGCCGACGGCGACGGCATCTCCGGCAAGGCGGCGATCGTGCGCGACCACCGCAGCGGTGGGATCGCGCTCGGCCGGTTCGGCTGGAAGGCGCAGAACGCCACGGTGCGCGACCAGAGTGCCGATGCCTTCGCCAATGATATCGGCATCTCGACGCCCGATCACCCGGATGCGCAGGGCGACTGCACCAAGGCGGAAGAGAAATGCCGTGATATGCCGACCGGCGTGCAGAAACGGCTGGGCGCGGAAGAAGCGCCGGGTCCCATTCTCGACCTCGTCACCTTCTATTCCGGAAATCTTGCCGTTCCGGCACGGCGCAAGGCGAGTTTCGCCGAGACGCTGCAGGGCAAGCGGATTTTTTACGAAAGCGGCTGCATTTCCTGCCACATGCCGAAATTCGTCACCCGGCGGGATACGCCGGACAAGGCACAGTCCTTCCAGCTGATCTGGCCCTATTCCGACTTTCTTCTGCACGACATGGGCGACGGGCTTGCCGACGGGCAGCAGGTCGGCCTTGCAAGCGGACGTGAATGGCGCACGCCGCCGCTATGGGGTATAGGACTGACCCGGACTGTCAGCGGACACAGCTTTTTCCTGCATGACGGCCGTGCGCGGAGCCTCACCGAAGCGATCCTCTGGCATGGCGGCGAAGCTGAAAAGGCCCGCAACGCTTTCTCCTCCCTGTCGACAGACGACAGGGCGGCCCTGATTACATTCCTGGAGTCACTTTGATGCGCCTTTGGCACCCCCTGCTCTGCCTTACTCTGATCGGCCTCGCGACATCAGCGGCCGCCCAGACGGCCACTCCCCCGGCAGGGCTGAACGAGGATGCCGTTCCCGCCGTCATGCAGCGCGCCGTCGACGAGGTGATCCGTCCCGGCTATCGTAACATGCAGCAATCAGCCGCCCGGCTGACGACGGCAATGAAGGATCTTTGCGCCGACGGCACGCAGCAGACGCTCGACAAGGCGAAGTCCACCTTCGACGACACGATCCGCTATTGGTCGATCATCGAGATCGTCCAGACCGGACCTGTCATCCAGGACAATCTCTTCGAGCACATCCTGTTTTATCCCGACCGTAAGGGCGTCGGCCTCAAGCAGGTGCAGGCGCTGATCGCCAAGGCCGACCCGAAGGATGCGACGGTCGATGCGATCGCCGGCAAGAGTGTTGCGCTGCAAGGCCTGACGGCACTGGAATACGTCCTTTATGGCAATGGCTCCGACGATCTCGTCGGGCAGAAGGGCAGTTTCCGCTGCCTTTACGGCGAGGCGGTCGCCGGCAATATCCAGCGTGAGGCCGGCGAAGTCGTCGCCGCCTGGGAAAAGCCCGACGGCGTGCAGGCGAGCTGGAAACATCCAGGCCCGCAGAGCAACGACTTCATGGACAACAAGGAAGCGGTGACCGCTCTGCTCGGCATTCTCGTCCATGGCGCCGAGAATGTCCGCGACCAGCGGCTGGAGCAATTCTACAAAGGCAAGGACACCGCGCCGCGGCCGCGCATGGCGATTTACTGGCGCTCCAAAAACACCTGGAAATCGATGACCGCCAATCTGGAGGGCCTGCGCACGCTCTGGCAGAAGGCCGGCATGGCCGAACTTCTGCCGCCGGACAAACAGCCGATCGCCGCCTCGATCGACGAGGACTTCAAATCGCTGCTCGACAGCGTGCCGAAGCTCAATCCCGACATCGACGTCGCCACAAGCGATGCGGAGAAGGCCAAGCTCGATACGCTGCTTGCCGAAAGCCGCGACCTGATCACCCGGATCAGCGACGAATATGGCGCAGCCATCGGCCTTTCGGCCGGCTTTTCCTTTTCGGACGGAGACTGAAACGATGATGCGAAGTGCCGCGATCGACCGACGCAACTTCGTCAAGGCGGCCGGCCTTGGCTTCCTTGCTTCTTTGGCGCCGAGGTCGCTGATGGCGCTGGAGCGGACTGATGCGGTCTATGCCTCGGGCATTCGGGCAGCCGACGGCTCCTTTGCCATTGCGACCGTGACCGAGCGCGGCGAGATCGTCGATCAGGTGGCTCTTCCCGCCCGCGCCCATGGCATGGCGTTCAGCGCCAGCACCGGCAAGACTGTCGCCTTTGCACGCCGGCCCGGCACCTATGCGATGATCTTCGATCCCTGGAACAAAAGCGAGCCGATCGTCATCAGCTCCAGGGAGGACCGGCATTTCTACGGCCACGGCGCCTTCTCTCCTGACGGCCGTTTGCTCTACGCCAGCGAGAACGACTTCGATGGCAATCGCGGCATGATCGGCCTCTACGCCGCCACCGACCGCTTCTCCCGCATCGGCGAATTCGAGACCTACGGCATCGGTCCGCACGACATGACGGTGTCCGACGACGGACGCCTGCTCATCGTCGCCAATGGTGGCATCGAGACGCATCCGGATTTCGGCCGCACCAAGCTCAATCTCGGAGAGATGCAGCCGTCGCTTGTTCTGATCGATGCGGCAACCGGTGCGCTGGTCGAAAAACATGTGCTGCCGGCGGAATGGGCAGAACTCTCTACCCGCCATGTCGATCTCGACGGCGCGGGCCGCATCTGGTTCGCCTGCCAGTATGAAGGCCACCGCAAGGATTTGCCGCCGCTTGTCGGCCATTTCGCCAAGGGCGAAAATCTTACCTTCATCGACCTGCCGGAGGAGACGACGCGCCGGCTCGCCAATTACGTCGGAGCGATCGCCGTCAATCGCAGCGAAGGTCTCGTCGGCATCACCTCGCCGAAGGGCGGCGCCTCGGTGACCATCGACGCTAGGACGGGCAAGATGCTGGCCGAGACTTCCGTTCCGGATGCGGCGGGCATCGCGCCGGCAAGAAGCGGCTTTGCCGTTTCCTCCTATGACGGCGATTTCCTGTCGACCCGCAGCGATGTCGCCTGGGACCAGCACATCGTGCGGATCTAAATCAGAGAAGCGCAATTCCGGACGCAAAACCGCTGCACACTTTTGCTGGAATTGCTTTAGCCGGCGCGGAAATAGGCTTTCTGCTCGGCGCTGACGCTCGATGCCGCGGTCCTTGCCGCCTCGTACAGCCAGTCGTTTCCCCGCGCCGCCAAATCCTTCAGGATCACCGCAACCGCCGCCGCATCGTCGGAATGGCAATTGGCGATCTCAAAGCCCATCAGTTCGAGCATCGTCGGCGAAAGCAGGATCTCGGGATGCCGGTCGATTTCGATCTTGCAGCTATTTGGCGAGAGCCGGCGCATGAGGATGCGGCCGGAAACCTGGTAGTGAGGATCGGCTGAGCGCGCCCGCCCATTGGCGATCTCGCTTGCATGGATCGCCACATCCTGCGGCCTGTGGCGAAGCGACCAGGCGGACGGCACCAGCGCCTTTGCCTCGCGCAGCACCGGTCCACCTTGCCATTCGGCATAGGCGACGAAACGCGGCCGGCCGAGGCTGCCGGTACCGCCGCTGCGCGGCTTCGCCATGAAAGGTCCTGATCCCAACGGCAGCGCGTCTGCGAGCGCCTTGACATAGGCTGATGGTGCCGGCTTCTTGCCGGGCTGCAACATTTCATATTTCTCCCAGAATTCCCGGCGTTCGGAATTCGGCAGCAGCAGCGCCTTGCGCAGCCATTTGTGGTCGCGCTCGAGGATGACGGGCAGCGGATTTTCAAGACCCCGGCGATAACCGCTCAAGATCAATTCGCCGATCATGCGAACCGAGGGACCGTCGCCGCCGCGGGCCAGGACGGCGCTTGCCGCAAGGCGAACGAGATCCAGCGCATAGGGCATCACCGCCGCGTCGTCGAAATCATTGACGCCCCAGACGAGCCGGCCCTCGATATCGCGCCAAGTACCGAAATTCTCCAGATGCGTATCGCCGATCGCCAGCACCTCAGGCGCGCCTGACAGTTCCGGGCAGATATCGAGGATGATCTCGCACCAGCGCCAATAGGTAGCGCGCAGGAAGACGAAATCGCCGCTTCGCATCTTCTCGTGCTTCTCCCGGAGATCGTCCTTGACGAGATCGTCGCCGAGTTCGCCGGCCAGCCAGGTCTCGAAATTCCGGACCGATTGCGATATCGTTATCATGCCGGCACTCCATCATTTCGCGACGCGACGCGGAGAATACGCGTGCCGCACGAAGCTGCAATCGTCTTCGCATCGGATCGCCACAATCGAGCGGTACTGGCCAGCGGTACCGGCCAGCTGTGCCGGCTTGCACGGTGACGGAAAGGTGAAAGGTTGCCCCGGCGACACGGTCCCGGGTTTCCATCGCCGCCCAGACCGATTTCAGCAATGTCCAGCTTGTCGAATGCGGCGCGCCATGCCAATTTCGCGGCTGCAAGAGGGGCAGACATGAGCGAGACCGACAGGGGCGATTTCCGCGCGCGAATCCGCCGTAATTTTGCGCGGCAGGCGGCGATGGAAACGATCGGCGCGGAGCTGACGCGCGTCGAGCACGGCGTCGTCGAGATCGAGCTACCCTTCGACGTCAAACTGACACAGCAGCACGGAATCCTGCATGCGGGCATCATTTCCGCGGCGCTCGATTCGGCCTGCGGCTTTGCCGCCTATAGCGTTATCGACCCGGAAGCCTCGATCCTGACTATCGAGTTCAAGGTCAATCTCATGTCGCCGGGGCGGGGCGATCGTTTCCTGTTTCGCGGGGAAATCACCAAACCCGGCTCCACCATCATCGTCGCCGACGGACGAGGCTACGCGATCAGCGACGGGCCGGCGAAACTCATCGCCTCCATGACCGGAACGATGATGGTGATCCGCGGTAGAGAGGGCATTACGGGATGAAGTTCGAACTGAAATCGGTCGCGGGGAAATCCATCCTTTTCGTCATGGCGGCGGAGGCCGAATACGGTCCCTTCCTGCGTTCGCGCATCGAACCTTTGATGACAGGCGTCGGCCCGGTCGAGGCGGCCATCGCGCTGAGCAAAACATTGGCGCGGCTGGATGCCGTCGACGACCTGCCCGATCTCGTCGTGTCCCTCGGCTCGGCCGGCTCCGCGAAACTGGAGCAGACCGAAATCTATCAGGTGACCTCGGTTTCCTACCGCGACATGGACGCCTCGCCGCTCGGCTTCGAAAAGGGCAAGACACCCTTTCTAGACCTGCCGGCAACGCTCGATCTGCCGCTGCGCATTCCCGGCATTGCCGAAGCAAGCCTTTCCACCGGCGGCAACATCATTTCGGGCGCCGCCTATACCAATATCGACGCCGACATGGTCGATATGGAGACCTATGCGGTGCTGCGCGCCTGCCAGGGTTACAAGCTGCCGCTGATCGGCCTTCGCGGCATTTCCGACGGCGCCGTCGAGCTACAGCATATTTCGGGCTGGACCGAATATCTGCACATCGTCGACCGCAAGCTCTCTTACGGCGTCGACAGCCTGTTCACGGCGCTGGAGGACGGGGTTTTCTGGTTCTGAGCCCCTGAATGCGGGACAATTGGAACAATAAAAACCTGATGCCGCCGATTTCCCGGATTGCAAGGCGAGGCGCTTTTCATTAAAGCCTCGCCATGACCCAGACAGCACATCCCGACTCCGTTCTCATCGTCGATTTCGGCAGCCAGGTGACCCAGCTCATCGCACGACGCGTGCGCGAGGCCGGCGTCTATTGCGAGATCGTTCCCTTCCAATCGGCCGAAGAGGGCTTCCACCGCCTGCAGCCGAAGGCCGTGATCCTGTCCGGCAGCCCGGCTTCCACGGTGGACGAGGGATCGCCGCGAGCGCCCCAGATCATCTTCGACAGCGGTCTGCCGGTGTTCGGCATCTGCTATGGCCAGCAGACGATGTGCATGCAGCTCGGCGGCAAGGTCGAGAGCGGCCATCACCGCGAATTCGGCCGCGCCTTCCTCGAGGTCGACAGGGACTGCCAGCTGTTCGAGGGCCTCTGGTCCTCCGGCTCGCGCCATCAGGTCTGGATGAGCCATGGCGACCGCGTCACCGCGCTGCCGGATGGTTTCGAAGTGGTCGCCACCTCCTCCAACGCGCCTTACGCCTTCATCGCCGACGAGAAGCGTAAATATTACGGCGTGCAGTTCCACCCGGAAGTCGTGCATACGCCTGATGGCGCCAAGCTGATCGGCAATTTCATTCACAACATTGCCGGCATCAAGGGTGACTGGTCGATGTCGGCCTATCGCCAGAAGGCGGTCGAGCAGATCCGCGCGCAGGTGGGCGACAAGCGCGTCATCTGCGCGCTTTCGGGCGGCGTCGACAGTTCCGTCGCGGCTCTCCTGATCCACGAGGCCGTCGGCGACCAGCTGACCTGCATCCTCGTTGACCACGGGCTGATGCGCAAGGACGAGGCGGCCGGCGTCGTCGCCATGTTCCGCGAGCACTACAATCTGCATCTGCTGCACGTCGATGCCGCCGATCGCTTCATCGGCGAGCTCGAAGGCGTCAGCGACCCGGAAACCAAGCGCAAGATCATCGGCCGGCTGTTCATCGAGACCTTCGAGGAAGAGGCAAAGAAGCTCGGCGGCGCCGACTTCCTCGGCCAGGGCACGCTTTATCCCGACGTGATCGAGAGCGTTTCCTTCACCGGCGGCCCGTCGGTGACGATCAAGTCGCACCACAATGTCGGCGGCCTGCCGGAGCGCATGAAGATGCAGCTCGTCGAGCCGCTGCGCGAACTCTTCAAGGACGAGGTGCGCGCGCTCGGCCGCGAACTCGGCCTGCCCGACAGTTTTATCGGCCGCCACCCCTTCCCAGGCCCCGGCCTGGCGATCCGCTGCCCCGGCGGCATCACCCGCGAAAAGCTGGAGATCCTGCGCGAAGCCGATGCGATCTATCTCGACGAAATCCGCAAAGCCGGCCTCTACGACGCCATATGGCAGGCCTTCGCCGTGCTGCTCCCCGTCCAGACCGTCGGCGTCATGGGCGACGGGCGCACCTATGAATTCGTCTGCGCGCTGCGCGCCGTCACCTCCGTCGACGGCATGACGGCGGACTTCTACCACTACGACATGGAATTCCTCGGCCGCGCCGCCACGCGTATCATCAACGAGGTGCGCGGCATCAACCGCGTGGTCTACGATGTTACGTCGAAGCCGCCGGGCACGATCGAATGGGAGTGAGCGGGCAATCGTGGCTTAGTTTCGACGGCAGTTTGCGCTGCCCTTCGGCTGCCATTCCCATTGTTCCTCGCTCTCGCCTGGTGATGTTGGATCTCGCAGCTTCGGCCAGCGCCTGGTTTTTTGCGCGTCTAAGCCTGCACGACCGAAGCGCTTCGCGGAAGCGCGATGAAGTAGACGAGCAGCCCTGCAGCGGTCAGCACAAATCCGGCAAGCGGTGAAAAGAGGACGCTGTATCCCGCAGCGATGACCAGTCCACCGCCCCAAGCCCCAAGAGCATTCGCGACATTGAGGGCCGCCAGGTTCATCGCCCCCATCAGTGTCGGTGCTTCCGGTGCAAAATGCGTCATCCGCACCTGGATGGTTGGAATCGCCGCCATCATAGCAGCACCCACGCCGAAGAGGCAGGGCATGAAAACCCATGCGTTCGTCCCAAAGCACGACAAGATAACAAGGAGGATGAGCGTTATCCCGTACCCAAGGATGAGGCCGCGAAACGCAAAAGTGTCTGCGAGCTGACCACCGACAGCGTTGCCGACCGTCATGCCGACGCCAAAGACACCAAGCGTAAGGGGGATCGTGGATTGATCGAGCTGCACCACATCGGTCACCAATGGTCCGATAAAGGCATAGACCGCAAAAATGCTCGATATTCCGAGCGCGGCAACAACGATTATTGCCCAAACATTCCATCGACGAAGCCCGGATAACTCATGGAAGACCGAGCCCCCGTGAAGGGCATCCGTGCGCGGCACGAACAGGAACAGCGCAAGAAGCGCGACTGCGCCGAGCGCGGCCATGGCGAGATAGGTGTTCCGCCACCCCAGCGTCTGACCAAGGAAGGTTGCCAAGGGCGAACCGAAGATCGTTGCGATCGTCAGACCGGTCATGACCAGCGCGAAAGCCTTTCCGGCGCGGTCTGCGCCGAAGAAATAGGCCGCGACAACCGCCCCCGCTCCAAAATAGGCGCCTTGCGGCACACCGCTTATGAACCGGGCGGCCGCAAACAGGCCGATATTGCTCGCCATCGATGAGAGGACGTTTCCAACTACCCATAGCGCCATCAGACACAGCAGCAAAGTCCGACGATTGAGTCTGGCCGCGACAAGCGTGGCGAGCGGCGCGCCAAGGACGACGCCGAAAGCATATCCGGTAATCGCATTCGTCGCCGTTGGAATATCGATCCCGAAGTCTTCGGCATATAATTGTATGATGCCCATGCTGGCGAATTCTGACGTTCCGATACAGAAACTGCCCAGTGCAAGCGAGAAAAGAGCCAGCGCCTGGCTCTCATGGTGAGCACTGGACGGGGCAAATTTCGTTGCCTGGCATTGTGCTTCGTAGGCCTTTCCAAACATCGACCGATCTCCAATCCGGTGGCTACAAGGCATAATTTTAGAAGATGCGCCGGCGCTAGCGCTTGAAGACGATCATCTTCTCCGCGGTCATTTCGCGCGCCGTAAAGGGAATGCCGCCGACGCCGTAACCGGATTCGCGCCGGCCGGCAAAAGGCATCCAGTCGGTGCGGAACGCGCTGTGATCGTTCACCATCACCGCCGAAGCGTCGAGCTTTTCGGCCGCGTTGAACGCGACATCCAGATCGCGTGTGAAAATGCTGGCTTGAAATGCTACCGGCAGGGAATTTGCGGCAGCAATCGCATCCTCGACCTCGTTATATCCGTAAACGCAGGTGACAGGCCCGAAAATCTCATGCGTCGAGACCTTGGTGTCGCGCGGTGGATCGACGAGTATGGCCGGCCTGAGCGTGGTATCGCTCAGGCGTCCGCCGCCGATCCGACGGGCTCCTGCCGTTGCGGCTTCATCGATCCACGCCTCGACCCGCGTGGCTTCTTCAGGCGTGATCAGGGGGCCGACCTCTGTTTCGGCGCGGGTGGGATCGCCGACACGGAGCTGGTCGACCCGCGCGGCGAACCGCTCGGTGAAAGCCTCCTTGAGTTCGGCGTGTACATAAATGCGCTGGACGGACACACATACCTGGCCAGCATGATAATAGCCGCCTTTGGCAAGGGGCTCGATGATCGCGTCGAGATGGGCACTCCGGTCGACAATGACGGGTGCGACGCCGCCATGCTCAAGGGCGCAACGGGTGCCGGGAGCCAGGTTTGCGCGCAGGCGCCAGCCCACTTCCGCCGACCCGATGAAGCTCAGGAACGCGATGCGCGCATCGCTCGCAAACGCGCTTGACAGAATGCGACTTTCGGGAAGAAAGGCCTGCACCCAGCCCTCCGGCATCCCGGCCTGATGAACCAGCTTGACCAGTTCGAGACAACAAAGCGGCGTAGCTGCTGCCGGCTTGATGATGACGGGGCAGCCGGTTGCAATCGCCGGTGCCACCTGATGGACGATGAGATTGAGCGGGTGATTGAAGGCGGAAATGGCGGCCACGACACCGATCGGCTCCTGAATGGTCCAGGCACGTCGATTGTCACTTGCCTGCGTAAGGCCCATCGGGATCTCGACGCCACCGCGGGTCCGCAGCACGTCGGCAGCATTCCGAATGCCGTCGATCGCGCGGTCGGTCTCGACGAGCGCGTCGGTGTAGGGCTTGCCGCCTTCGCATGCAATGCGCTTGGCGAAGACCTCGCGCTGCAGCGCGACAAGGTCTGCGAGTCTCCGCAGCACTGCCATCCGTTCATGCGGCGCAAGCCAGTCGTTGCGATTCAGAAAACGTGCGCGCGCAGTCTCGAGCTTCGATTCCAAGGCCGCAGCATCGTCCGTCGGCAGATCGGCGATGTGTTTCCGATCAAAGGCTTGCACCACTTCAAGCATGGATGTTCTCCGATCCTCGACAGAACTACGACACGGCTACCGCCTCGAGTACCAGCGCCGACCGCTCTGCCAGCGAAGGAATGCGCGCCAGATAATCCTGGTAGTGCGGCGTCCGGCGATGCGCCTCCACCGCCTCACCGTCGCGATAGAGCTCATCCAGAACGTAGCGCTCGGGAACGGCCTGGTCGCGCCAGACATCCCAGCGCAGATTGCCGGGTTCGGCTCTGCAAAGCGGCGCCATGCCGACAAGCAGTGATCGCAGGGCAGCGGCTTTGCCGGGGAGAGCAGTAAGGACGGCAGTGATCTTGGCCGGCGATTGAGTCATGCGATAGGCTCCCGATAAAATGCGCATGTGCACTCGTTTGAGTTACGAGCGCGGTCGAGGTATGGGGGCGCGCCCGAATGTTTCAGCCTGCATCTCATCAATTCACGCCGGAACGGCAGCCCGTTTGAGGGCGGCGACCAGTTCTTTTCCCAGCGGCCCCGCCGAGGCGGGGTTCTGGCCGGTGATAAGGCGGCCATCAACGACGACGTGAGGTTCCCAGTTGGATGCAGATGAGTACTCGGCACCCTCCGCCCTTAACGCATCCTCAAGTTCGTAAGGCACGTCATCGCGGGCGTAGTCGTATTCTTCCTTCTTCGAGAACGACGTAAGCTTCTTGCCGCGCACGAACGGCGTGCCATCACCGAGGTCGACGCTGAGCAACGCGCACGGACCGTGACAAACAGCGGTTACGAGCTTTCCGGTGGTCCAGGCGCGCACAATGGCCTTCTGGACATCCGCGTTACGCTGGATGTCGACCATGGGCCCGAGGCCACCGGGCACTAGGATGGCGTCGTAGTCCGCAGCGTCCACTTCGGACAACTTTCGGCTATGATTCAGGCGACGAAAGGCCTTGCTCTCGAGAAACTCCTTTTGGGCGGGGTCTTTCTCGTCGTACGCGTCGTAGGGCGTCCATCCGCCAGCGGGAGACGCGAACTCTACGGCGACCCCCGCCTTGTCGAGCACGTCGAAAGGATGAGCGACCTCGGCGAAAAAGAAGCCGGTCTTGCGATTGTGCGGACCGATCACGGCTGCGTTGGTGACGATGAACAGGACATGTTGAGTCACAATCTTCTCCTTGAATAAATTATGATGCGTTCAAATATTGGGTTTCATTCGGACATGAAGTCACTTCGGGCGCAGGATACTTGGCGCGGCAGTAATCCGGTCTCGTTGCGCCCTCACGCTGTCAGAACATCACGACGGCACGCCCAACGATTTTATTGTCGCGCATCAGGTCGATATATTCGTTGATGTCGTCGAAGGAGATCGTCTTGATCGTGTGCTGGATTTTGCCTTCGGCCGCGAGCGCCATTACCTCGGTGAGATCCGCGTTGTTGCCCCAGAACGATCCGTGAAAAGTCTGCTCGCCCGACACGCGGGGGAACAACGGGATATCGATGCGATCGCCGATGAACCCGACATCGGCATAGTGGCCGCTGATCGCCAACCGCGAGAAGGCGAGCTGCATCATCTCGGTCGCGCCGGCGCAATCGATGATCGCATCGAACTTGTCCTGGCCAGTGGCTTTCTTGAGCTCCTTGCCAACGTCCTCGGAGGACTTGCCCTCTATGGCGATGATATGATCCGCGCCATATTTCTTGGCCACCTGCAACTTTTCTTCATTGCGGGCGACCGCGACCACCGGACCGCCGGCGCCAAGCAATTTGGCATATTGGACGGCGTATGCTCCGAGCCCGCCGATGCCGAACACACCGATCACCCGATCCGGGCCGAGGCCACCGGCGTTACGGATTTTCTTGAGGCCGCGGTAGGGCGTCAGCCCGGCGTCGGTCAGCGGCGCGAGCTGCTCGAACTTCAGGTGTTTCGGCACCTTAATCACATAGCGTGCCGGTACCGGGATATATTCCGCGAAGCCACCATCACGGCCGAAGCCGGGCCAGCGGACATTGGGACAGATGTGCGTATCGCCGACCATGCAATGGCGGCAGACACCGTCGCCCCAACCGGGTGCGACCACCACGTGATCGCCTTCCTCGATACCAGCAACCTTTGGCACGACGCTGCCGATTTTCTCGATCGTGCCCGTAATTTCATGGCCGGGAATGACCGGTGGGGGGATATCGCCATAGCCCTGGAAGAAGCCGTCGATCAGCAACACATCCGACCGGCACATACCGCAGGCGGCAACCTTCACCAGCACCTCGTCGGGCTGAATATCGGGGACCGGTATATCCTCGAGAACCAGGGCCTTTTTATACTCCAAGATGCGCGCTGCTTTCATCGCAAGTCTCCCTACGGTTTCGCGTTTGGTGAAATTGCTTCTGCTGCCGCCATGGCGACCGCGATGTCTTGCTCGACCGAACCGGCGCTGGTGCCGACCGCGCCGATGATCTGGTCGTCGTACTTTACCGGCAGACCACCGCCGAAGATCACGACATTGCCACCATTGCTCTGTTCGATCCCGAACAGCGGTGCGCCCGGCTGAGCGAGCTCGGCAAGATATTCCGTCGTCTTGTCGAACATGCGCGCTGTCTTCGCCTTACTGATCGCAAGATCGATGCTCCCGGCGAGCGCACCGTCCTGGCGGGTGAATGCGATCAGCGCGCCTCCGGCATCGACCACCGCGATATTATAGGGGATGCCGAGGTTGGCTGCCTTGGCCTTGCCGGCCTGCAGCATCTGCTTCGCATCCGACAGCGTCAGTGTGTTGAGCGTGCGAGGCATGCGGCCGTTCCTTCGATCCGGTTTCCGCTCTGTCAGTCCGACACGAGCGCTACCGGGAATGGCTACCGGAGGTAGAGCGCCCAAATGCCTGAATGTTTTCCTGCCGACCGACTTGCGCCCGGACCAACCGGTTCAGCCTTTTCTCAAGTTGGCTTGGGAACGTAAATAGCATCGAGGCGCTGACGGCGCCGGTTAAAAAAGGTAAATTTAATGCAGCCGTGGAGATTACCTCGGCCAGGCCCGAGCTTGAGTCCGTGTCGTCGCAGCAAAGGGAGCTACAATGGAAGAATTGGAAGAGGCCAACGTAACAACCTATTGTTTCGGCGACTGCCGCTTCATTCCCGCTCGCCAGTTGTTGCTTCATCGCGATGTTCCAATCCGTGTCGGATCCCGTGCGATCGATCTACTTCATGCGCTCGTGCGGCGGTCTGGTATCGTTGTCAGTAAGGACAAGCTCTTTCGCGCAGCCTGGCCGAACGTTTTCGTCGATGAGAGCAACCTCAAAGTTAACATCGCAGTGTTGCGGCGCGCTCTGGCGCAGGTTGAGCCCGACCTAACTTGCATCGCAACCGTGCCGGGCCGCGGCTATCGGTTCGTCGCGCCACTGCGCGTCCTCGGTGGTGCTGACGAGGCAGCTCTTTCCGACGCGGTCAGAGGCATTACAGGGGAATTGCCGGCCCCACCGGCGCTGATCGGGCGCGACGAGGCTATGGCCGACCTCGCCGGCGCGCTTGCCGAGACCAGGCTGCTTACAATTGTCGGCCCGCCCGGCGTCGGCAAGACGAGCGTAGCAGTCGCCACCGCATGGCAGGTCGGTGAGAGCTTGAAGGACGGCGTCTGCTTCGTCGATCTTGCGGCGATCGATTCTCCGCAGCTGGTAGCGCCGGCAATTGCCTTTGCGTGTGGCCTGAACAGCAATCTCGTCAATATCCTGGCAGGTCTTGTCGAAATGTTGCGCGACCGTGAATTGTTGCTGGTGCTCGACAATTGCGAACATGTGTTGAACGCCGCGGCGACGGTTGCAGACCACCTCAATCACGCGCTTCCGAGGCTTCTCGTCGTCACGACGAGTCGGGAGCCACTCCGGTGCAGGCGGGAGTCGGTCTATCGTCTCGCGCCGCTTCGCTTTCCGCCCGCGGGGAGCGAGCTGGACGCGGCGGCGGCGTTAGGCTTTTCGGCCGTAGAATTGCTGGTACAGCGCGCGGTGACGCAGGGATATCGGCTCGACGATGCGGACGCCTCTTCGCTCGCGGCCATTAGCCGTCGCCTCGATGGTATCGCGCTGGCGATAGAATTGGCGGCGCCGCGGCTGTCCACCGATGGGCCCGCCAAGCTGGCCGACCTGTTGGAGAATGCCTTCGATGCGTTTGTGTTGCAGGGGAACGCGGCGGCGCCTCGGCATATGACGCTGACGGCGATGCTGGACTGGAGCTATAGGTTACTTCCCGAGCGCGAAGCATGTCTGCTGCATCATCTGTCACTATTTAGTGGAACTTTCACGCTGAACGATGTTGTCGGCGTCTGCGGCCATCTCGGGTCGGCAGAGGATGTCGGGGCATGGCTGGAGAGCCTTGCCGCCAGATCGTTGTCGTCTGTCAGCTATCATAGCGGACACCGATACTATCGCCTCCTTGACAGCACGCGCAGCTTCGCCAGCGAACGCCTTCGCGCGAGCGGCGAAGAGCAGGCGGCGATGGCGAGCTATACGCACTACCTGCTGGCTGTGTTCGAACAAGGCGAAGTCGAGTGGAACTGGCGAGCGCGCGAAGACTGGACCGCACGTTACGGCCGTTGGGGAAATGATCTCCACCGAGCCATCGATTGGGCGTGGCGTGATGGACACAACAGGGAACTCGGCATCCGGCTGACCGCAGCCGCCATTCCACTGTGGAACGAGTTGTCCTCCCTCTCAGAGACCCGAACGCGCGTGGCTGAAGTGGTGGAGGGGCTCAATGGTCTGGCTATGGACGATGTTGTGCTCAGATTGAAACTCGTGTCGGCGCACGCCCTCAATCTCAATTTCGGCGATGATCGTGGACCGGAGATTGAAGCGGCGTGGCGTGAAGCGAGGACCCTTGCCGACGAAACCGGGAATGTCGAGTACCGGTTGCGAACGACGATGGGCTGGGCCGGCGCGAAGACATTCGCCGGAAATCATCGCCAAGTCCTGTCCGCCCTGTCCGAACTCCGCGGCTTCCTCAACCAGGAAGGAGGTCACTCGGCGGTGCCCGATGTCACGAGACTGGAATTGGTCAACCGTTTCTACTGCGGCGATATCGAGACTTCGGTCGCGGGCCTCAAGGCGTTGGCACACAGTCATTCCACGGTCGCCTATCGCTCGCAGACGTCGAGGTTTCAACTCGATCGCTTCGTCGGAATACGGTCCTATCTCGCGCCGATGCTGTGGGTAGTCGGCGAGCATCGGGAGGCCTTCGATGTGGCGCAGGAATGCATTTCGGCCGCAACGACGATCGGCCATCCCGTCTCGCACATGCATGCGTTGGCGGTGGGGGGACTTTCTGTATCGCTTTGGTGTGGCCTTCTTGATGTGGCGCAGGACCAGTTGACGCGGCTGGAAGCGCAGTACCAAATCTGTCAGCTGGACATTTGGCCCCCCCTTATTCGATTCTATCGGGCTGCCATCGACACCGCTGGCCGTGACGCGCAGGCGGTAGACAGAATGCGTGACGCTATCGGCGGACTCAGGAGCCGCAATCTGCGGATTCATTTCGCAATGAACCTCGCAATGCTCGCGGACGCCGCTCTGTCCCATAATCGTCTCGATGTCGCGCGCGCCGTCGCGGCAGAAGCCAGCGATTGTCTGGAGCGGGACGAGGTTTGGTGTCGCTCAGAGTTGTTCCGCGTCATTGGCCTGACGCGGTGGCGCGAAGGTGATGTCCTTTCCGCCGCGGAAAATTTGGCCACGGCGGTGCGGGTGGCGCAGCGAAGCGGCGCTCTAACCCTCGAATTGCGCGCTGCGACCCAACAGGCCAAACTCGCGCTGCAAACTGGACATGGTGATATCACGCTAAGTCACTTGGCCTCCGTGTACCAACGCTTCGAAAGCGGCTTGCATACCGCCGATGTGGTCGCGGCGCGCGACCAGCTGGAGGTTGGTCAGATGATCTCACGGGGCAGCTCTTAATCTGCCCACCTCAAATCGTGATTGGGGCCGCCGCCCAATGCTTCTTTGGAGGATGAAGAGGAGGGTGACATGTCGGGTGTCGAAAACGACGCTGATCGCGTCTGCCGGCGGCGCGAAAGGGCTTCCCGTCCAGACCGTCGGCGTCATGGGGGATGGCCGCACCAAGACCAGACTTCCGCGGCGATTTTCATCTGGAGAATCCCGAGATCAAGCCGGAACGTAGGTCAACCTGATCACATCCTCGCCAATCCGGTCATGAGCCATCAGGCGGAGCGGCGGCCGGGGTCCGGCGAAATATGGCTTGCCGTGACCGAGCACGACGGGGTGCAGGTAGATTCGATACTCATCAATCAGGCCAAGTTCGGTGAGGCTTTGCGCCAAATTGGGGCCGGCAACTTCGATCTCCCCGTCGCGTTCTGCCTTCAGCGCGCGGATCGCGGCCGCAAGATCTTCCCCAACAAGCATGGCGTTGGGACCGACCGACTTCAACGAGCGCGAGACGACCCATTTCGGCTGGTTCCGCCACGCCGCCGCGAAGGCCTGTCGCTCTGCATCCCATTCAGGATGTTCGTCGTCCCAGTAACGCATGACCTCATACATCTGGCGACCGTACACACTGCCCGCCTGCCGCTGAGCCTCTTCGATGAAGTGGCGGAAGAGTGTCGGGCTTGGCGCAAACGCCATATGATCGACGTAGCCGTCCAGCGACTGGTTCATTCCGAACACAAGCTTAGCCATCTTCACTTCCTTTCCTAAAACGGCATATCCGCGCGCAGACCTGCTTGCATTATGCAATCGGTTGGAAGTTAGCTCAACTGGTTTTATATCACAATTGGTTTTTGAAGTGCACATAGATCCGCGAGCTGATGGTCGCCAACCGGCCGGCCTGAGGTGGACAACGACCTGTCCGCTACCAGCGATCAGCATGGACAAGCCGCCGTCAGAGGACGCTATTTCAGCGGCAGAAACAGCTCCGCCACCGCCTCATGCTCCGCCACCTCCGGGAAGAAGCTCAGCCGCTGGCAATAGATCGGGAAGTCGCGCACTTCCTCGCCGCTGGCCGGAAGCCAGTCGCCATAAAGGTAGAGCGCGGCGGGCTCCAGATTGTCGGTGTTGCCGACGACACGCAGCACCGCGCAGCGTCCGCCAGGGATCTCGCCGGCTTTGATCTCCTCGCCATTCGCCTCGATCGCTTGATCGGTCCCGACACAAAGGTCCACGCTATAATCGGCAGGCGACTGAGGACGCCGCTCTGAACGCCAGACATTGAAGGTCGGACTTGTCCTGGGGTGCAGGCCAGCGGCCTTGCGCCAGGCGATGAACCGCTGGATGGTGGCGCCGAGCGTGGCCGGGTCGCCCCGATGCTTCATGATCGCCACCGGCGTCGTGGGCACATTGCGAATCTTCACGTCGTCAGTGGTAAAAATCTTCTGCATGAGCTTGCTCCTTGCATTGTCGAGAGGCCCGAAGGCGGCAAGCCACGGCTCCCAGTCGGGAGACTTCCGAAACGACGAAGGCGATTGCCCGAACCGTTGCCGAAAGGCGCGGGCGAAGGCATCCGGTGCATCGTAGCCGGCATCCATCGCTATATCAGTGACGCGTTCTTCGTCCCTGTAGGCCAGCCGGTATGAAGCGCGCTTCATGCGGGCAAGCCGGATATAGCGATGCACTGACAATCCGAAGGTCGCCGTAAACTGCCGGTGGAAATGAAACTTCGAGAAGGCTGCGACACTGCTCAAAACGTCAAGATCGAGATCGTCATCGAGGTGCTGGTCGATATAATCCAGCACTCGCTGCATCCGCTGATGATAGTTCCGAAGCGCTGCGGTCATTCGTTCTGGTCTCCGTGGCAGCTCAAACTAGATCCTTCAGGCAACGCAGCGCTCGACCGATCTTGCGGTTTGGCATGGATCAGCCGGCGGGCCGCCCGATCGGAGCATCTTGCGATCCTAGCCCGGCACTGTTATTCGCATTTCCTTCTTATAGGAGAATGCCTTTGTTTGCCGTCGCAACGATCCAGAACTCACCGGCTGCGGCGGTAGGGATAAAGGCGCTCGGCATCGTGACCGAGAGCTGATCCTCGCTCTATCGCTCGGCCTTTAGGGCGCCAATGCTGGCGCATGTCTAATGTCGAGAAGACTATGATTATCGAACTAACGTCTCATGATTTTGACGCGCTGCTGAAGGGCATCGCGCCACGTTATCTGCGCCTTGTCCAAGACAGCGCCATTGCGCCTCCTGAAATCCTGGCGATGTTGAACCACCTCGCGGCTGACATCGGCGCGGAATTTTCGCCGTCGGCCTGGATGATCGTGGAGGATGACGAGATCGTCGGCCTTTGCTCTGTCATCAAGGTTCCCCAGGATGGAAAGATCCATATCGGCTATGGCGTTGCGCCTTCCCGCCAAAGCCGTGGATGCACCACGCGGGCCATAGGGCAGTTGCTTCAGTGGGCGCGGAACGACCCTCGCGTAGCCCTGGTCTCTACGGAGACCGGGGTCGACAACATCGCGTCCCAGCGCGTTCTTGAGCGCAATGGCTTTATCCGTATCGGCGAGCGTATCGATGCCGAAGACGGTCCGTTGATCTGCTGGGAAGCAATGACCGTTTAGGTTTGCAGGCCAGGGAACCCCAAACAGGAACCGGCCGGCCGAGGTTCAATCACCTCGGCCGGCCGTTGTCATGAGGGAAATGGCGACTGCGGATCCGAAGCCGGCTTCAGCGTCCGTAAGTGACCTCGACGGAGGCCTTGGCGAGCGTATTGGCCCTGACATAGAAGCCAACCATGGCGGCCGGCGCAGTCTCGGGAAGCGGCAGCTTGTCCACCGAGAGCGCGTAGACGGTAAACTGGTAGTGGTGCGGCTGATCGCCGGCCGGCGGGCATGCCCCGCCATATCCGGACATGCCAAAATCCGTGTGACCTTCGACGGCGCCTGCCGGAAGCGTCTTGTCACCGCTGGCGCCGGTGGCAATCTCCGCGGTATCTGCGGGAATGTTGAACACCGACCAATGCCACCAGCCCGAGCCGGTGGGAGCATCCGGATCGTAGGCCATGATGGCGAAGCTCTTGGTCGCCTCAGGCGCACCCGACCAGGTCAGTTCCGGCGAGATGTTCTTGCCCGAGCAGCCGAAGCTGTTGAAGACCTGCGCATCGGCCATCGCCTTGCCGGCAGCCAGATCCTTCGAGGTGAGCTTCATTTCGGCCTGTGCGGCCGTCGCGCCGAAGACGGAGGTAGCGAGAAGTACTGCTGTGATGAAACGCATGCTGTTTTCCTGCGGTTGATAATGCCGGAAAACTATCGTCACCGAGCAAGTGCATCTGCCCCGCGATGCTCAACTTCTACCCCGATCCGCTCAAAACGCTCGGCCCCGCCCCGCACATGGCGTGGATTGACGCCGAACCGCTCTTTGAACCGCGCTGCGAATTGAGAAGGGGAGTCGTAACCGACCTCAAGCGCAATCTGCGCCATCGGCAGGGTTGTCGTCTGGATGAGCCCCAAGGCGCGATTCATTCTTGTATCGCTCAAGATCTCACTGAAGCCGGTACTTTCGGCGGCGAGCTTGCGCCTGAGTGTCGCTTCGCTCATGTTGAACGAGCGCGCCGCGTGCCCCAGCGTCCAGTCAAAGGCCGTATCACTTTCGATCATCTGCCGCAGTCTGTCCTCGAGCCGAGGACTTTGGCATTGCCCCAGCACCGCTCCGCCGAGCGCAAACCAGGTGATCAGCTCCATCAAACGAGCCTTGGCAATGACGCCGGGAAGCCTCGTCAGATTGCCGGGCTGACAGCAATAGTCAAACAATGCCGCGGCTTCCTCCGGCAGGTTCGAGGTGCCTGCCGGGACAGGCCTCGATGGAACGGCGATCGATCCCATCCTGGTATAGGCTTCCTCGAAGAGCTGTCGCGGAACAGGGAGCGCCAGGGTCTGATACTTCTGCGGCGCCTTGGGAATGTTCTCCATCGTCAACGGTCTGTAGTCGGGCAGCAAGCCATAGGCGCCCGCCTCGAGGCGCAAAGCCTTGTCATCTGCCATGACGATCTTCGTTCCCGATTGCACCTGTATCAACAGGGGGCTGGTATTGACGAGACGAAAAAAACAGGCCCGCCCACCCTGACGGATCAAACTGGCCGGAACGGGAAAGACGTCGTCGAGCATATGTTCTCCGGCAACAGGATGGGAGCGCGGCGAGCGGCGGCCTCTATAGAGCGCGCGCTGCCTCGCTGGCCTCTATCATCGGGAATATCAAAGCCGGATGCCAGCGGCAACATTCAGCTCAAGCCGCAGGATTTGAGCCCGTGCGACTGGCCTGAGATCGCCGTCGAGGCTTGCGAGCGCAGCTTGAGACCAGACGGCATTACCGCCGGTCGGACCTGCGGACATAATCGACCAATGCGCGCAGCTTCAGCGGCTGCCTCTGGCGCCTGGAGTAGTAGAGATAGAAGCCCGGAAAGGGTGGACAGAAATCCTCCAGCAGCGGCACGAGTTCCCCGCGGTCGATGACGGACTGGAAAGTCTCCACCATGCCGAAGGTGATCCCTGCCCCGGCGCAGGCCATGCGGATCATCATTCCCATATCGTTGGTCGTGACTGCGGGATCGACGGAGACGTCGAAGTCGCGATCATTCTCGGTGAATTCCCAGCGATAGGGTGCCGTATCCGGGCGTGGCCGCCATCCGATGCAGGCATGGTTCTGCAACTCGCTGGGATGGCGGGGATGGCCGCGGCGCTTGAGATAGCTGCGGGATGCGGCGGCGCATTGTCGCTGCTCTTCGGAGACTGATATGGCGATCATGTCCTGTTCGATCACTTCGCCGAGCCGGACGCCAGCGTCGAACCCGGCCTCGACGATATCGAATTCGTCATCGGTGATGGTGATATCGAGTTTGATGTCAGGGTAGGCTTCCATGAAGCCGGCCAGCAACGTGCCGGATAGAAAGTTCTCGGCGATCGAAGAAACGGTGATCCTGAGCCAGCCGCTCGGGCGCGCCTGCATTTCCCGCACCGCCTGCATTGCGTCCTTGACCTGCCGGACCGATGGACGAACCGCGTCGAAGAACACTTCGCCGGCTTCGGTCAGACTGACGCTGCGCGTTGTGCGCTGGACCAGGGCGACGCCGACCCGATCCTCGAGGCGCTGCAGGGCCTGGCTGACGGCGGAGCGGGTGACGCCAAGCCGCTCGCCGGCGAGCCGGAAGTTGCGCGCCTCCGCTACCGCAAGAAAAACTGAAATACCTTCGAGATCGTCGACCATTGGTTAGCACTTCTAACCAAGCCATCCTGGATTGGCAACTTAATCACTCAGGTTCTCCGTACTATCTTTCAGTCGAGGTCAACGAAGGCTTCGAAAGGCAAGGCAATGCGAAGGATTTTCAGAAGCCCCCTCCTGCAGTTTCTCGCGGTGGTCACCCTGGCTGGCGCGGCGACCAGTTCGTCCGCCGCCGACACCGTGAACGACCGAGAAACTCAGCAACAACAAACAAGCGAGAACAGAATGCAGCAACATCCCTATGTCGGCATATGGGTTACGGATGATGGCCGCGTCCGCCACGAACTTCTGCCCAATGGCCGCTACGACGAAGCTCGTGGCAGCCGGGAAAGCGCCTACCGGGGACGCTACGAAGTCACCGGAAGCCACATCGAATATTGGGATGACACGGGTTTCACGGCCGACGGCGATTTCGTCGACGGCAACACCCTCCATCATGGCGGCATGGTGCTTCGGCGCAAATGATGTGCCGCCTGAAAGGCAACGATGCGCTACGCGCAAATTTCGATGCCTGGGCGGAGACGACGCTCAGCGCCGATTTTCCCACCTGACCACCAAAAACCCTCAGCCGCATCGCCAGGCGAGCGGCGTATAATGGAGCTTGAAATGTCTGATATCAAAGGAAAAGTAATTGCCATCACCGGCGCCAGCAGCGGTATCGGAGAGGCCGCGGCAAAGATGCTGGCTGCCGCAGGCGCCCATATCGTGATCGGCGCCCGCCGCACCGAGCGCCTGGAGGAACTCGCCGGCGAAATCGCCGCAAACGGCGGGACGGTGCGCCTGCGACAGCTTGATGTCACCGACCGTTCCCAGGTGGAGGCCTTTGCAGGCTTTGCCCGCTCCGAATTCGGCCGGCTGGACGTCATCATCAACAATGCCGGCGTCATGCCGCTCTCGCCGCTCGAGGCTCTCAAGGTCGATGAGTGGAACCGGATGGTCGACGTCAACATCAAGGGCGTTCTCTACGGCATCGCGGCGGCGCTTCCGATCATGAAGGCGCAGGGATCAGGGCAGATCATCAACCTGTCTTCGATCGGCGGCCACAGCGTCTCGCCGACGGCGGCTGTCTATTGCGCGACGAAATTCGCGGTGCGGGCGATCTCGGACGGATTGCGGCAGGAGACCGATCGTATCCGCGTGACCGTCATCTCTCCCGGCACGACGACATCGGAACTGGCCGACACCATCACCGATCCGACGGCGCGGGACGCGATGAAGGCTTTCAGGGCGATCACCATCAGCCCCGAGGCCATCGCCAATTCGATCCTCTACGCCGTCAGCCAGCCTGATGATGTCGATGTCAGCGAGATCATCATCCGGCCGACAGCCAGCCCGCATTGAGCGGCGAACGCTGTTGTTAGAGATCGCCGCCGCCTAAAAACCCAGCGACTGCTGGGCGGGCGGCGGCGGTGCAAGGTTGACGCCTTCGAGCTCCAGCATGCGGGCCTTCGATGACGACCCGCCGGGCGCCGAGAAGCCGCCGATCTTGCCGCCGGCCGCGAGTACGCGGTGGCAGGGGATGATCAGAGCGACAGGGTTCTTCGCCATTGCCTGGCCGACGTCGCGGGCGGCTTCCGGCCCGACGCCGAGCTCCTTCGCCAGCGCGCCGTAAGTGGTGGTGCGGCCCCAGCCGACGCGCCTTGCCGCCGCATAAATATCCCGGAAGAAGGCATCCTGGCCGGCAAGATCGAGTTCGACGCCGGAAAAATCCGTCTCCTCACCCTGGAAATAGCGTTTCACCGCCGCGACCGTCTCCAGCACAGCAGGCGTCGGCGTGCCGGCTTCGGCATCCGGCAGGCGGCGCAGCAAGAGCCGTTCGGTCGCTTCTGCTGCTTTGGTCGGCAGTTGGAAGCGGGTGATGCCGGCATCGCTCCAGGCAATGCCGCAGAAACCGCCCGCGGTTTCGAAGATGAGATAGTGGTGCGTTGTCTCAGCCATGACACAGCCTCCGCGTTTTCGATGACCCTCAAAATCGTATGGGACGGCCGCTGTTTCAACCCGTTTCTTGCGCGCGCCGGGCTTTCGGGAAAGATCGCGATCCCCCCAGGAAACGTACATTCCATCCGGCCCCGGGGGTGATGATCTGATTAGTTCGACGGCCAGCATATTGGGAGATTATGTTCTCTTTTTGTTCTTGCTTTTCTTTCTTTCAAGAATATCCTGCTTGCTTTTTGGAGACGACGAGGAGGGTCATGACGACCTGAAATTCTATGAATCAGATGCTCCTCGAGTTCGGAGACGACAAAAAAAGGCGCAGACGGCCGGGCAAGACTCACGATGCTAAACACCGACTTTTCTTCGCCCTCTATCCTCCTGACGCCATCGAGCAGCAGGCGGCGTCGATCGCCCATGACTATTGTCGAGCCTTCTCCCTTTCCGGCAAGCCGCGGCTGACGACATTGCATGTAACGATCATCTGGGTCGGCGACTATGCGAGCCTGCCGGAGGATGTGGTCTTCGCAGCGCTACAGGCCGGCGCCGCAGTCGAGAGTGCCCCGATCGCAATGAGCTTCGATCGGATCATGCGATTCCCGCAGGCCCGAGCGCTTGTGCTTTGCGGCGAAGGCGGTCGGAAACCGCTCACCCGACTGCGTGTTCAACTTGGCGTCAGCATGCACAATGACGGATTTCCCCACAATATTGGCGGCAATTTCAAGCCGCACATGACACTGCTCTACGACCGCAAAGCCGTGCCACCGGCGACCCTCGACACACTCGTTTCATGGACGGCGTCCGAATTCCTGCTCATCCACAGTGTTCTCGGAAAAACCGAACATCGGATCATCGATCGCTGGCCGTTGCTCGGCTGAGGAAAGCGAGATCCGCGGATCTCGGCTTGCGCTTGCCTGATTTCCGCGCATAAAGCTCCGAAAGCCTGTTCCGGGGCATTGGTGCAAACGGGGAGCGAAATCAGCATGGACGTTTCAGAGATCATCATCCCTGGAGATACGCCGGGAACGGAGTGGCGGTTGCCGGTGCTGCGCTTTAAGGGCCGCGATCCGAAGGCGCCGAAGACCTATATCCAGGCGGCTCTGCATGCCGGCGAGCTGCCTGGAACGGTGCTGCTGCATTTCCTCTGCGAGCGGCTGCGGCAGGCGGAAAGCCAAGGCGGGATCGCCGGCGACATCACCATCGTGCCGCAGGCCAATCCGATCGGTGCGGCGCAATCGCATTTTGGCGAGCTGCAGGGTCGTTTCGATTTGGGCTCACGCACCAATTTCAACCGGGATTTTCCGCTGATCTCCATTGTCGATCGCGCGACGCTGATCGAGGATCTTGATGATTACCCGGCTACCGACAGATTGAAGCGGCAGCTGCTGCATATGGCGCTTGGGGCTGATCTCGTGCTCGACCTTCATTGCGACGACGAATCCCTGCAATATGCCTATATCGACGAGGCCTTTTGGCCGGAGGCGGCCGATCTCGCCGCCGCGCTAGACATGGAGGCCGTGCTGCTTTCGGATGGCGAAAGCTCGGCCTTCGAGGAGGCCGTCGGCTTTGCGTGGAAATATGAAGTTCCAGGCGAACGCCGGCCCCGGCTGCCCGGCAAACTCTCCGTCACCGTCGAGCTGCGCGGCAAGCGCGATGTCGATCCGATGCTGGCGAAAAAGGATGCGGACGGGCTCTGGCACTTCCTCGCAACACGGGGGATCGTTGGCGACGAAAAGCCGGCGGCAACGGCATTTTCCGGTCCGGCCGTGCCGCTCGACAATGTCGAGATCATCCGCACACCAGAAGGCGGCGCCGTGCTCTTCCACCGCGATATCGGCGAGAGGATTGCGGAAGGTGACCGCCTAGTGACGATCGTCACCCGGCCGGGGCAGCCGGGCGGCAGCATCGAGCTCACCGCGCCGCAGGACGGGCTGATCCTGACCCGGACCTCCGACCGGCTGGTGCGGCGGCGCGGCGACCTGATGAAGATCGCCTGCGACGAACCCAGCAAGGCTTCCCGCAAGGCCGGCACGCTGGAGAATTGAGCCGCGAGGGCTCTGCCGGCGTTGATCGCTGCCTGAGATGCCAATCAATCCGGAGCTGTTACCATGCTCGCCAACGCGCTCGGGGATAAAACGTCGCACGGCGTTTGCGCCGGCCTTCGTGCATGTTATCTCGCTGCTATCACAGGGAGATCGATCGGGTATGGCTGTCACCATCTATGGCATCAAGAATTGCGACACGATGAAGAAGGCCCGCAGCTGGCTGGAAGAACATAGCGTCGCCTATGAGTTTCACGACTACAAGGCGCTCGGTATCGACCGCGCCCATCTCGAAGCCTGGATCGACCAGGCCGGCCTCGATACCGTGCTCAACCGCGCCGGCACCACCTTCCGCAAATTGCCCGATGCGGAGCGCGAGAAGCTCACCCGCGAGAAGGCGATCGCCCTGATGCTCGACCAGCCGTCGATGATCAAGCGGCCGGTGCTGGAGGCGAAGGGGAAATTGCTGGTCGGCTTCAAGCCGGAGATTTACGCCGGTGCATTCGGTGACTGACAGGCGCCGCTGAACTCACGAGGGAAGAGATGTCCAAGACCACGCGCGCGACACAGCTTCTTTCGCAGGCAGGCGTCGCCTTCACCGTTCATGCCTATGACTACGACCCCAATGCCGAGCGCGTCGGGCTGCAGGCGGCCGAAGCGCTCGGCGAGGCGCCGCACCGGGTGCTGAAGACGCTGATGGCGGAGGTGGACGGCAAGCCGGTCTGCGTCGTCGTGCCGTCGGACCGCGAAGTCAGCATGAAGAAGCTTGCCAGCGCCTTTCACGGCAAATCGGCCAACATGATGAAGCCCGCCGATGCCGAGCGGCTGACGGGCTACCATGTCGGCGGCATTAGCCCGTTCGGCCAGAAGAAGACGGTGCCGACCGCGATCGAGGAAGCCGCGCTTGGCGAACCGCTGGTCTATATCAATGGCGGGCAGCGCGGGCTGCAGGTGCGGCTCGATCCGAAGGCTGCGTTGAAGGCGCTGAAGGCTGTCGCCGCGCCGCTGATTGCCTGATCGGAGCATGATGCCGAAAACTGCAAGCGGTTTTCGGCATCATGCTCCTGCTATAAGAAGCGGTCGAGCAGGCCGGCGATCGTCTTCGCCTCGCTTTCGGCAAGCTTGCAGCCGATATGGGTCTCGATCGATCTGGCATAGACAGTCCACATGCGCTCGCGAAGCTTTCGGCCGGCATCTGACATCACCACCCAGCGGCCGCGTCCATCCTCGGCGAAGGCCTCGCGCCGGACCAGGCCCTCTTTTTCCAACCGGTCGAGCAGCCGGGAAAGATTATACTGGGCCAGCAAGGTCCGCTCCTCAATCTCGTAGGGCCGCAGCCTGCCGTCTTGCGAGCGCGCCAATTCCCACAGCACATCGTACCAGGCAAGCGGCGGGAGGCCGGCCGCTTTCAGGTCGGCTTCGATGGCGCCGAGCAAGCGCTCGCGGGCGCGCATGATGCTCGTCCAGGCAGAGGTGACCGCTTCGCTCGGATTCGACGTTTTTTCGGACATAAATGCAATTACATCTATCTTGAATTCCGCTGCAAGCGATATTAGATGCATCTACATCTATCATCATTGCCAAGGAGACCCCCATGAGCAAGCTTACCCTCGTCAGCCATCATCTGTGCCCCTATGTGCAGCGCGCCGCGATCGCGCTGCTCGAAAAGGGTGTACCCTTCGAGCGCATCAACATCGATCTTGCCGACAAGCCGGACTGGTTCCTGAAGATCTCGCCGCTCGGCAAGGTGCCGCTGCTGCGGATCGAGGAGGAGGATGGCAGCCAGGCCGTGCTGTTCGAAAGCAGCGTCATTTGCGAATATCTGGAGGAAACGCAGCCAGGTGTGGCGCTGCATCCGAAAGACGCGCTGACGCGTGCCCGCCATCGCGGCTGGATGGAATTCGGTTCCTCCGTGCTTTCCGATCTCTGGGGTTACGAGACGGCTGAGGATGCCGCGCAGTTGGAGGCCAAGCGCACTACGCTCATCTCCAAATTCGCAACGCTCGAGAAGGTGTTGACGGATGGCCCCTATTTCGCCGGCAACGACTTCAGCCTCGTCGACGCCGTCTTCGCGCCGGTCTTTCGGTATTTCGATCTCTTCGATACGCTCGGCGACAGCGGCATCTTCGAAGGGCTTGAGCGGGTGAAGCGCTGGCGCAAGACGTTGTCCGAACGGTCAAGCGTCAAGGCCGCCGTTGGCGAAGACTACCCGCAGCGGCTGATGGGATTCCTCGAAAAACACGACTCGATCCTGCTCAGGCTGCCTGCGGCCGCCTAAGTCCCCCACTCAACCGACCAGACACAATCCGGCCGCTGCAATTCGGCAGCGGCGCGCTTCATTTTCGCCGCAAACGGGTCTAAGTCTTCCAGCCTCCCACCGTCGATGACAGAAGGCAGGTTGCACCATGACTTTCATGCCCCAGAGCCAGAACACCGTTGATCCCGTCAAGCTGGAAAAGCTTGCGGAAGTCGCCATCAAGGTCGGGCTGCAACTGCAGAGAGGTCAGGATCTGGTGATCACCGCGCCTGTCGTGGCGCTGCCGCTCGTCCGCCTGATCACCAAGCACGCCTATCAGGCCGGCGCCGGGCTGGTCTCCGCCTTCTATTCCGATGAGGAAACGACGCTGGCGCGCTATCAGTATGGCAGCGACGAGAGCTTCGACCGCGCCTCCGGCTGGCTCTACGAGGGCATGGCCAAGGCCTATGCCAATGGGGCGGCCCGTCTTGCGGTTGCCGGCGACAATCCGATGCTGCTGTCCGAGCAGGATGCCGGCAAGGTCGGCCGCGCCAATCGCGCCAACTCCACCGCCTACAAGCCGGCGCTGGAAAAGATCTCGAATTTCGACATCAACTGGAACATCGTCTCCTACCCGAACCCGTCCTGGGCCAAGGTGGTCTTCCCCGACGATCCGGAGCCGATCGCGATCGCCAAGCTCGCCAAGGCGATCTTTGCCGCCTCGCGCGTCGATGTCAGCGATCCCGTCGCCGCCTGGACCGAACACAATGCCAATCTCGCCAAGCGCTCCGCCTGGCTGAACGGCGAGCGCTTCGCCTCGCTGCATTTCCAGGGACCGGGCACCGACCTGACGATCGGCCTTGCCGACGGGCATGAATGGCATGGCGGCGCTTCCACCGCCAAGAACGGCATTACCTGCAATCCGAACATCCCGACCGAGGAGGTCTTCACCACGCCGCATGCGCTGCGCGTCGAAGGCCATGTGTCGAGCACCAAGCCGCTGTCGCACCAGGGCACGCTGATCGACAATATCCAGGTGCGTTTCGAGGGCGGGCGCATCGTCGAGGCCAAGGCCTCGCGCGGCGAAGAGGTCTTGAACAAGGTGCTCGATACCGACGAGGGCGCGCGCCGGCTTGGCGAAGTGGCGCTGGTGCCGCATTCCTCGCCGATCTCGGCCAGCGGCATCCTATTCTACAACACGCTGTTCGACGAAAACGCCTCGTGCCACATCGCGCTCGGCCAGTGCTATTCCAAATGCTTCCTCGATGGCGCGACACTGAGCCAGGAGCAGATCAAGGCACAGGGCGGCAATTCCAGCCTGATCCATATCGACTGGATGATCGGCTCCGACAAGGTCGATATTGACGGCATCAAGCCGGATGGTTCGCGGGTTCCGGTAATGCGGCAGGGCGAATGGGCCTGACCGGCATCATCGTGCGCTGACTGAGCCACACGCTTGCAAGCACCATAGCGAAACCGCCGATCTGCACCGGCGTCAGGCTCTGGCCGAGCGCCAGCCAGCCGAGCAGGGTCGCGACCAGCGGGCTAAGGAAGCCAAGCGAGGCAACCGCCGAGGGCTCGATGCGCGACAGGCCACGGAACCAGAGCAGATAGGTGAAGGCTGCGCCGATCAGCCCGAGATAGGCAATGCCGGCAATGTTTGCGGCGGTCGGCATCGGCAGCGCCGGTTCCAAGAAAAAGGCAAAAGGCATCAGCAGCATGCCGCCCGCCGTCAATTGCCAGGCGGTGAAGATGAGGTTTGAGACCGGCGGCGCCCAGCGGCGCGTCAGCACCGTGCCGAAGGCCATCGAGACCGCGCCGGCCAGACCGGCAGCGACACCTATCGGATCGAGCCCCGCCTTCGGCGTCAGTACCAGCAGTCCGACGCCGGCCATGCCGGCGAGACCGGCCAGTACGGCAAGCGGCCGGACCGGCTTGCCGAGAAAAAGCTGCGACAAAGCGATGACGATCAACGGCTGCACGGCGCCGACCGTTGCGGCAACGCCGCCTGGCAGCCTGTAGGCCGAGACGAAGAGCATCGCCCAGAAGAACGAGAAGTTAAGCGCGCCGAGAACGAAAGCCCTTCCCCACCAGATGCCGAAAGGCAGCTTTCTGACCAGGAAGAGAAGCAGCAAACCGGCCGGCAAGGCGCGCAGCATCGCCACCGTCAGCGGATATCCGGCCGGCAGGAAAGTGGTGGTGACGATATAGGTGCTGCCCCAGATGGCGGGTGCGAGCGCGGTTGTCGCAAGATCGGCGACGTAACGTGAATTTGTCTTCATATCGAGAATCTCTATTTCAAGATAAATTCATTCTACACCCTCTTATCTTGACGTCAAGATAATGAATGATATCGATGGAGCATGAGCGAAGACGGCAAGATGGACCATGTCGACAAGATCCTGGCGCAATGGCGACGGGAGCGGCCGGACCTCGACGTCGAACCGATGGGCATCCTCGGGCGTCTGAAACGCCTGAGTACCCATCTCGGCCGCGAAGTGGAGGCCGTGCTCATGAAGCAGGGGCTTTCGTCCTCCGCCTTCGACGTGTTGGCGACACTGCGCCGCGCCGGCGCGCCCCACCGGCTTTCGCCGGGGGAGCTTCTGGAGATGACCATGGTCAGCTCCGGCACGATGACGAACCGTATCGACCAGCTGGAGAAGGCGGGCTACGTCGAACGTATCCTCAATCCGGAGGATCGCAGGAGCGTGCTCATCGCGCTGACGGAAAAAGGGCTTGCGACGGTGGAGACCGCCGTCGATGCGCATGTCGTCAATCAGCACCGGCTGTCGAAAAATCTGAGCGCGGCCGACAAGGCGGAACTCGACAGGCTGCTGCGCAAGTTTCTTGCGGACTTCGAATAGCGCCTAGCGGATTGCCGATAGCAGCTTGCGCATGCGATCGAGATGCGCCCTGCGCTTTGCATCGGTGGCGCGGTCCATGTCGTGCAGGCTGAGCATGCGGAAATTCAATCCCTTCGAGCAGAAGGCGGCGATCCCGCGTTTCAAGAGCCGGCGCACCGGATCGCCCATATAGAGACGTACCAGCCACCAGGGCGAGCCTGTCGTCGTCAGCGCATAGAGCAGCCTGATATGGGTCAGCTGCGGCACGATACGGCCGCCGGCAGCATCATGGCTGAAGGCGACGCCCGGGGCGAAGACGCGGTCAAAGAAACCCTTGAGGATTGCGGGGAAATTGAACCACCATTGCGGAAAGACGAAGATCAGGCCGTCGGCAGCCTTCAGGCGGGCGACGATATCGGCAACGGCTGAGGTGTCATAAGGCACGTCGAAATAACCGCCGCGCTCGGCCTTCGAAAGGCGTGGATCGAAATCTTCGCGGTAGAGATCAAGCAGGTCGACCACGTGGCCTGCCGCTTCCAGCGCCTCACGCGCCGTCCTTGCCACGGCAGCGGCGAAACTGTCCTCCAACGGATGGGCAAGCACCAGCAGGATCCGCATGTCAGAACAGGCTTCCCTGCTTCGGCGGATCTGCGGGTCTTGTGCTGCGCTTCTTGGCACTGGCCGGCGGTGTACCGCCTTCCGTGGTCATGGCGCCGACTCGGCCGTCGGCGAATTCGATGGCGATGCCCATGCCGGCGGAGAGGTGAGCAGCCTGCGAGACCGGCCTGTTATCCTCGTCGCGAATGACGGCGTAGCCGCGCTTCAGCACATTCTTATAGGAGAGCGACTGCAGCACGCGGTCCTGCGAAGAAAGCTCGGCGCGCGCACGGGTCAGCTGGTGGCGGATCGCCGTGTCGGCATGGCGCGAAAGATTGCCGAGGCGTTCGCGGCCGCGGTCGGTCTGGGTCTTCAGCCGGGCAGGCAGCGATGCGAGGATGGCTTCGGCGCGGTCGACGCGCGACTTCGAGCGGTCGATCAGCCGCTCGACCATGCGCTCGGCCCGGGTCATGCGCTCGTTCAGCGTCTGGCGGCGCTCGGCGATGCGGCCGGACAGCAGATCGGGGCGTAGATGCGCGCCGACGCGCTCGAAGCCGCGGCGCTTGTTGATGGTGTTGAGCTCCAGCCCGCGGCCGAGACCGGTCGCCGCCTCGTCGAAACGGCGGCGCGGCAAGGCGAGAAGCTGATCGAGCGACGGCAATGCCCGCATCAGCGCACGCACCGACTGGCGCCGCTGATCCATCTGCCGGTTCATGCAGCCCTGCAGGCGCGCGGCAAGAGCGGCGGCCTGCGCCTCAAGCTCCGCCTTGACCGGCACCGCCATTTCGGCAGCCCCCGTCGGCGTCGGAGCGCGGATATCGGCAGCATAGTCGATCAGCGTCCAGTCGGTCTCATGGCCGACGGCCGAGATCAGCGGTATCCGGCTTTCAGCCGCAGCACGCACGACGATTTCGTCGTTGAAGCTCCAGAGATCTTCCAGACTGCCGCCGCCGCGCGCGACGATCAGCACATCCGGGCGCGGGATGGCGCCTGAAGGTTCCAGCGCGTTGAAGCCGCGGATGGCGTTCGCCACCTCCTCACCGGATCCCTCGCCCTGGACCTTCACCGGCCAGACGAGGACGTGCACTGGAAAACGATCGGAGATGCGGTGAAGGATATCGCGGATCACGGCGCCCGTCGGCGAGGTGACGACGCCGATTACGCCGGGCATGAAGGGCAGCCGCTTCTTGCGGGCGGCATCGAACAGGCCCTCGGCGCCGAGCTTGCGCTTGCGCTCCTCGATCAGTGCCATCAGCGCGCCGGCGCCGGCCGGCTCCAGCGTCTCGATGACGATCTGATATTTCGAAGAGCCCGGAAAGGTGGTGACCTTGCCGGTGGCGATGACCTCCATGCCCTCTTCCGGGCGGAACTTCAGCCGTGAGAAGGTGCCCTTCCAGATGACGGCGTCGATGCGGGCGCGGTCGTCCTTCAGCGCGAAATAGGCATGGCCCGAGGAGTGTGGCCCACGATAGCCGGAAATCTCGCCACGCACGCGAACCTGGTCGAAGGCGGTTTCGACGGTGCGCTTGATCGAGCCGGAAAGCTCCGAAACCGAATATTCGGCAAGGTTGGTCGGCGAATCGCCGTCGAAGACGTTGCTCATCCCTCTTTGTATGTCGATCATCGATAAACAGGAAGGTCGGCATTGGTGCAGGAACCGGTTTTCCCCGCCGTCAAAATCGTTGGCGGGAGGGTTCATCACCGGTGCGTCGAGCGCACTCGTCTCAACGCAGCCTCACATGCACTCGTTGCAGCCAGGTGGACAAACAACAAAATCGTGTAAATCTGTTTTGTTGCGGAACGGATAGTTAGAATATGCGTTTTAGCCGAAAGGGATTGCTAACCACCGCAATACAAAGGCTTTTCGGCGAAGATCGCCGGTAAATCTTTGTTAGTTGGCGCTTCCTATGCTTCCCCTCGTTATCTCTGGGAAGGTGCTGAAATGATTATTCTCACAGCAGCAGCATTGGGCGTCAGCGCCGGGCAGACGCGTTCGGCTGGCGTGATCGCGCTGGTCGCCGCGCTGATCGGAATCACATTCGCGTTGGCGGCGATAACCTCGCCCGGGCCGGTGTCTATTCTCGCATTCATCTATGCCGTGCTCGGCTATAATGGTGGCCTCATGCTCTTCGTGCTCGGGCTCTATGCCAATCAGCGCCTTCGCCGCGCCATGCGTGTTTCGCACTGACAGCGCGTTTTCACACTGATAAGCGCGTCGCGATCTTTTAGATCGGCTTCCCGTGCTTGCTTTGTTTTTACGCATGTCGTTATCGCTACATGCTTTATCCTATCCTGAAGATGCCGGCGTCAGTTCGTCGCCGGCCGATAGCGAAAGAACTGAACGCCCACGTCCGCCGTCTTCGGAAGCGGTTCCAGATAGGGCGGGATATTGCCCTTGCCGAGCTCAGCATAGAGCCCATCCGGCTTCAGTTTGGTGATCTCGCGGGTCTGCAGGTCGCCGGGGCAGAAGGCAAGCACCGTCACGCCGGTCCCCTTCAGGAAGGCTTCCGCCTCCTGCGGCTCGGCCATGCCGATATGCAGCTCCGTCAGCATGCCGCCCTGATTGCGATGATAAGGCGCGGAGAGAACCCGGTTCGCGGTGAAGCGGAGGATGGGCACGCCCATTTCCGACGGCGCCGAGACCAGTCCGACCGGTAGCCCGGCGAGCGGCGCCAGCGCCGCTCGCGATGCGCAGGAAATCTTCTTTGCCGGCTCTGCCGCTTTCTTCTGCGCAGCATTCTCCATCTGCAGCGAGACAAATCCGCCGCCGACCGCCCAGGCGGCCGGAGCACTGGCGAGCACGGTGACGATGTAGACGAAGGCTGCTGCGACATTCTCGCTGTCGCCGTTGGAGATGCGGCGGACATCGATAATCAACAGGGCAAGCGGCAGGATGGAGATCAGGTTCGAGAACGTTGAACCGCGCACCTGGACCAGCGCGATTGCCCAGCTCGTCATCAGCAGGAAGAGCAGGACCAAGTGGATTTGCATGCGGTCACGCTGAACGACGCGGAAGATGCAGACGGCGATGCCGAACAGGCCGGCCGCATAGAAGCCACCGATCGAGAAGAGATCGGTGCGTCCGAGAGCGAAAATCGACTGCGCTTCCGAAACATTTCTCAGCCAGAGTTCGACCAGCATCGGGTCGAGACCGGCCAGCGGATCGCTCAGGCATTGCGGTGCGATCACGATCGCCGAACCGAGAACGCCGGCGCCGACGACGGCGAGTGCGGCAAAGCGCAAGGGCCGGCGCAGGTGGCTGGCAAAAACCGCCGAAAACAACAGCAACCCGCCGCCGATCGCCGCCAGGCTGTAGTAGCCGAGCGAGAGATTGTCACAGGTGACCGTCGAATAAAGCCGGGGCGGCACCGTTGCAAAGAAGAGGATGCTGATCGCAATCGCCAGCGCCAGCCCGAAGGCCTTGGCGGCGGCGGCGAAATCTTCGCCTTCCCATGCCCAGAGCAGGGCAATGGTCAGACAGACGGCGGCGACGAAGGGGGTCGTCTCGGCGCCGATGGCGATAGCAACGGCTGCCGCGATGCCGGCAACCGCATAGCTCCAGGCGCGACGCTCTGGATCCAGCAGCATCGCGATCATCGTCGCAACCAGCGCCAGCTGCGCATTGTGATGATCGATGGCGCCCGGCGCGAAACGGTTTCCGGTGTAGATCGCAAGACCGGTCAAGCCGAGACTGATATTCATGGCGGCAACCCCGCCGATGCGCCGGCCGGCAACCGCCATGGCGAGCATGGCGGGCAGGATGAGCGATACCGGCCAAACGGCGAGCGCCAGCGCTTCGGCCGTCTCGCGGGGCGCAAACAGGCCGAAGAACCAGATCAGCGAGGCGATCGGCAGATCGATCAGCCGCGACCAATGCATCAGCGTACCGCCGTCGAGGCCAAGACGGTATTGCATCAGATCGAACCAGCCCTGCCCGGCCAGAAAATCGCGAACCTCGATGAGACGCATTCCGTCATCATTGTCGGGGCCGACGTAATCGGTGGCGCTGGAAAGCTTGGTGATGAGGATGGCGGCGGCAAGGATGACGCAATAGGCGATGACGGTTGGCCAGAGACGCGTCAACAGGTCGCGCACCCCGCCGCTGGGAACGGGCAGCCCGCCCCTGGGAGCGTCGATCGCGGAGGATGCATGGGGGATCGGCTGCACAGCGTTCATTGTGGTTAGCGCTTCGTTTCGATATCCGAACTTTAGCCGCCGCCGATCAAGAAAGTGTAAAGCCGTATGTGGCAGCCGCCGATTTTGCCTGCGTCATAGGGTCTTATTAACGGCGCATGATTTAGGCTGAGCGCGGCTTTCAAGTGTAACGAGTAGAGTCATGGCCCGATCGCGTACCGATAATCTGAATATTGCCGTCCTGCTCCCCTGCTACAATGAAGCGGCGACGATCGGCGCTGTCGTGCAGGGTTTCCGGGCGACGCTGCCCGATGCTGCGATCCACGTCTACGACAACAATTCCACCGACGGCACCGCGCTGCAGGCGATGCTTGCCGGCGCGCATGTCGTGCGCGAGCGGCGTCAGGGCAAGGGCCATGTCGTGCGCCGCATGTTTGCCGATATCGACGCCGACATCTACATCATCGCCGACGGCGACGGCACCTATGCGCCTGAGGATGCCGAGGAACTGGTGCGCACGCTGCTCACCGAGCGCGCCGACATGGTGGTCGGCACCAGGCGCGGTGTGCACGCCGATGCCGGCCGTCAGGGCCATGCGATCGGCAACCGGCTTTTCAACCTGCTCTACCGGATGATCTTCGGCCCCGACTTCACCGATATCTTTTCCGGCTACCGCGCGTTTTCGCGCCGCTTCGTCAAGAGCTTCCCGGCGGTATCAGGCGGCTTCGAGATCGAAACCGAGATGTCCGTGCATGCCTCGCGACTGAAGCTGCCGGTCAGCGAGCTGGAGCTCGACTATGGCCGCCGGCCGGAAGGCTCGCATTCCAAGCTTTCGACATTCCGCGACGGCGCCAAGATCCTCTGGATGTTTGCGATGCTGATGAAGGAAACCCGGCCCTTCGCCTTTTTCAGCGCGATCAGCGCCACCTTCATGCTGGCGAGCCTCGGCTTCATGGCGCCGGTGCTGGCGGAATATTTCGAGACGGGTCTCGTCAGCCGCATGCCGACCTGGGTGCTGTCGACGGCGCTGATGATGATCTCCTTCATGCTGTTCACCGCCGGCGTCATCCTAGATTCCGTTGCGCGCGCCCGCGCCGAACAGCTTCGTATCCATTATATGGGCCTGGAAAGGCCGAGCGCGCTGAAGGCGCCGCTCGGCGACGCAGGGCCGGTATCGCGCACGCGTCCCGGCAAGGCGGATGCGGCATGAGAAAGCTCATCCGCTTCTCCATCGCCGGCGGCATCGGCTTCCTCGTCGATGCCGGCATCCTGTCGGCGCTGCTTGCTCTGACGCCGCTCGGGCCGTTTCTGGCGCGGCTCGTGGCGATCGCCTTCGCCATGGCCGCGACCTGGGCTTTCAACCGGAGCTTCACCTTCGATCGTTCCGGCCGTTCGCTTGCCGCCGAAGGTTTCCGCTACGGCTCGGTCGGGGTGACGGCGGCGCTCGTCAATTACGGGCTCTATTCCGCGCTTCTGCTGTCGCTGCCGGCGCTTCAACCGCTGGCGGCCATGGTGATCGCCAGCGTCGCCTCGATGATCTTCAGCTTCTTCGGCTATTCGCGCTTCGTCTTCCGCGCCGAGTGATCAAACTGCTTCCCAGCCGTCCTTCTCGCTGGCCCGGTAGATCGCGTCGATCACCTTCTGGTTCAGCTTCGAATTTTCGAGCGTGACGATCTCTTCCTTGCCGTTCGTCACCGCCCGGGCGAAGGCCTCGACCTGCCGCCTGTACTGGCGGCTGTCCTGGAAGCGGAAGATGCGCGATTCAGTGTGGCTGCGGTCGGCAAGCTCGATCTCTTCCGGCCCCCAGCGATTGGCGTTGAACGGCGACTTGACCTCAATGTAGCCTTCGGTGCCGTGGAAGACCATGACCTGGCGGTTGGCCATCTGCGTCGAGATATAGAAGCTCAGCTCGAAATCGCCGAAATCGGCCTTGACGCTCGAATAGATATCCGTGCCGAAATCCGCATCGCGCTCGGTGATCGCCTGGATCCAGAGCGGCTCCTTGCCGGTGGAAAAACGCGTGCCCATGACGGGATAGACGCCGATATCGGGAAGGCCGCCGCCACCGAGCTCGGGAACGTTGCGCATGTTGGCGGGGTCGCGGTTGAAATAGGTGAAGGCGCCCTGCACATGCCGGAGCGAACCGATGGCGCCCTCGTCGATCAACGAGCGCACCTTCTGCCAGACCGGCGAATAGGTGATCATATAGGCTTCGCTGATCACCACCCGGTTGCGGTCGCGGGCGGCGATCACGTCGTCGATATCGTCTGCCTTCAGCGCCAACGGCTTTTCGCAGAGCACGTGCTTGCCGGCATCCGCCGCCTTGATCGACCATTCGATATGCTGCGAGGTCGGCAGCGGGATGTAGACGGCGTCGATGAGGTCGGAGGCCAGCATCTCCTCGTAGGAGCCGAAGGCATGCGGCACCGAGAAGCGGTCGGCCATCTCCCTTGCGCGCTTGAGATCACGGCTGGCAATCGCCGTGACGACACAATTCTCCGCATCCTGGATCGCCGGAACGACATTGTCGCGGCCGATCTTCGCCGTTGAAATGATACCGAAACGCAGCATGATCCAAGTCTCCCGAATTGATTTCCGCGAACCATATTCAGGCCTTAGCTGCGGCGCAATGGCGCAATCTGAAATCACGGAAGTTTGCCTTCCCGAATGCGCGGATCGCACTAAGTTGGCCAGGGCGGCGTTCTGCCGTATCCGCGATTTCAATTCCTTCACACTTCTGGAGAGCGTCATGGAAATGCGCCGGCTTGGAAAAACAGGTCTATCGGTCGCGCCGATCGTCATCGGCGGCAATGTCTTCGGCTGGACGGCCGACGAAAAAACATCCTTCGCCATTCTCGACGCCTTCTTCGACGCGGGCCTGAACACGATCGATACGGCCGATGTCTATTCCTCGTGGGTTCCCGGCAACAAGGGCGGCGATTCCGAGGAGATCATCGGGCGCTGGCTAAGCCACGCCAAGGTTTCCCGCGACAAGGCGGTCATCGTCACCAAGGTCGGCTCCGACATGGGACAGGGAAAGACGCTGAAGGAGACCTATATCCTGAAGGCGGTCGAGGATTCGCTGCGCCGGTTGCAGACCGACTATATCGACGTCTATCTCTCGCACTGGCCGGATGCCGATACGCCGCACGAGGAAACGCTCGGCGCCTATGCCAAGCTGAAGCAGCAAGGCAAGATCCGCGCCATCGGCTGCTCGAACTATGATGCGAAACTGCTCCGGGCTTCCTTCGACGCTGCCGAAAAGGCCGGCCTGCCGCGTTATGATGTGTTGCAGCCGGAATATAATCTTTATGAGCGCGCGAGCTTCGAGGGGCCGCTTGCCGATCTCTGCGTCAAAGAAGACATCGGCGTCATCACCTATTTCAGCCTCGCCGCCGGCTTCCTCACCGGCAAATACCGCAGCAAGGCCGATACGCAAGGCCGCGCACGCGAGGGCCGGGTTTCGAAATATCTCGACGACAAAGGCCTGCGCATCCTGGCCGCGCTCGACAGAGTTTCTGCCGAGACCGGTGCCAAGCCGGCGGAAATTTCACTCGCCTGGCTGCTGCGCAAGAAGGGCGTGACGGCGCCGATCGCCAGCGCGACCAGCCTTTCGCAGCTTGAAAGCCTGGCGAAATCGGCGACACTTGCGCTGTCCGACGATGCGATGGCGCTGCTCGACCAAGCCGGTGCCTGAAAGAAAGAGACACCATGACCGTGACGATACGTGATGCCCGCCCCGAGGACGAAGCCTGCTGGCGCGAACTTTGGGCGGCTTACCTCACCTTTTACGACGTCACGGTCGATGCCGATATCACCGATTCCACATGGCGGCGGATCTTCGATCCGGCGTCGGCAATCGCGATGCGCGTCGCCGAAATCGATGGCCGGATGATGGGCTTTGCGCTTTATCTCACGCATGAGGGCACGTGGATCCGCGGCAGGGACTGCTATCTCGAAGACCTGTTCGTCGAAGCCGATGCGCGCGGCAAAGGCCTCGGGCGGGCGCTGATCGACGATCTCATCGCAACCTGCAGAGCCAAGGGCTGGTCGCGGCTCTACTGGCATACGAGCGAGCAGAACAGAACCGCGCGAGCACTCTACGACAGCTATGTCGAAAGCGACGGCCATATCCGCTATCGCATCACCTTCTGAGCACCGCATCAGTTTCTGAGCGGGGGAAATCCTTCGTAACAGGCGGCGTGATCGCCTTCCCAATTGGCCATACCCGCCTTGGTCAGGATACCGCGCGGACTGATATAGCTCTGGATCACTCGTTTTGGCCGTTCGTGCCACTGGATATTGAAGGCCCAGAGCTTCGGGAAAAAGCAGAGCGAGGCATAAGGCAGGTGGTCGTGAATCCACCAGGCAAGCCGCTGCCAGTCGCTTTCATCGTGGTAGTGGTCGACCATCCACGGCACGGCAATGCAGACGGCTGCACCCATGCAGCCGTCAAAATCCCTCATATCCCAGATGTGATGCGCGGCGGTGGCGGCATTGGTCGAGCAGTTCAGCTTGTTCTCATTGCCGAACCTGTTGACCGCGGGCGAACGATAGCCGGAACGGATATGCAGGCGCCCGAACGTCGCCTCTAGCGGCTCGAGCAATTCCTCGCAAAGCCTCTTGCCCGCTTCGATCGCCAGATCCGGATCCTCGGGGATATTGGGGATGCGATAGAAATCGGCGATTTCGGAATGCAGGAAATCGCGAAGGAAGAAGTTTTGCGAGAGCCGCACGCGGCCGAGATCCTCCAGACCCTTCATCGAATTCGGCTTTCGCATGACGTCATTCTCCTGCGCATCGACGGCAGGAATCATCGCCCGGCACCGATTTCCAGTCCACCCGAAATCGATCGGGAACAATTAGCGCGATCTTCGCTTCTTAATGTGTCGCCGCATTCGCGGTTTTCCCCAGAACAAGGATAGAGAAAATGGCCAAGGAAAAGACGTTGGAAGATCTATTCCACGACACGCTGAAAGACATCTACTTCGCCGAACGGCAGATATTGCGCGCCCTGCCGAAGATGGCGCGCGCCGCTCAATCCCCGGAATTGAAGAAGGGCTTCGAAAAACACCGCGAGGAAACCGAAGCTCAGGTCGAGCGCCTGCAGCAGGTTTTCGAGCTGATCGGCAAACGCGCCCAGGGCAAGACTTGCGAGGCGATCCAGGGCATCATCGCCGAGGGCGAGGAAATCATGGAGGAATTCAAGGGCACGGTGGCTCTCGATGCCGGCCTGATTTCGGCCGCCCAGGCCGTCGAGCATTATGAAATCGCCCGCTACGGCACGCTGAAGACCTGGGCCGCGACGCTCGGCCTCAAGGATGCCGTCCGCCTGCTCGATCAGACGCTGCAGGAGGAAACGGCCACCGACAAGACCCTCTCCCAGCTCGCCACCACGGCGGCAAACCAGAAGGCAAAGGCTGCCTGATGCACACGGCGCCCTAGTAAGAACGGGCGGCCCGGTTCCCATTCCTTACCGGCCGCCCGTATCCTGCTCGCTGTATCTGAAGAAATCGATGAAGGCGCGCAACGCCGGGCGCATCTGTCGCCGGGTGGGATAATAGAGAAACGGCCCGGCATAGGGCGCGCACCAATCTTCCAGCACCCGCACAAGTGTGCCGCCCGCCAGTTCGTCATAGACCCGCATGTCGAACAGATAGGCAAGGCCGGCGCCGTTCAGCGCCGCAAGCAGGGCCAGCCGATCCTCGCTGACGATCAGCGGCCCATCGACCGAAACGACGAGTTCCTGCCCGTTCTTTTCGAATTCCCAGCGATAGATCGAGCCGTTGGTGAAGCGCCGCTTGATACAGCGGTGATGGACGAGATCGCGCGGATGCTCGGGCTTTGGATGACGCTCGAAATATTCGGGCGAAGCGGCGATCACCGTCGTCAGATTGGGCGAGATCCTGACCGCGATCATATCGGCTTCCAGGCTCTCTTCCAGCCGGATGCCGGCATCGAAACCCTCCTTGACGATATCGGTGAAGCCGTCCTCATTGGCGATCTCCAGGGTGATATCGGGATAGAGGTTGAGAAAGTCGCCGAGCCGCGGAGCGAGCAGCAGATCGGAGGCGAAGCGCGGCGCGGTGATACGCAGGTTTCCGGCCGGCTTGGCGCGCGTATCGCGGACGGCCTCCAAGGCAATATCGATCTCCTCGAGTGCGGGACGAAGTCTTTCAAGCAGCAGGCGGCCCTCTTCCGTCGGCGCGACGCTGCGAGTGGTCCGCGCCAGAAGCCGCACCCCCAGACTTTCCTCAAGGCTCGATATCGCATGGCTGATGGCCGAGGGCGCGACGAGGAGTTCCTTCGCCGCCGCCCGGAAGCTGCGATGCTCCGAGACGGCGGCGAGAACGGCGAGTTGCGAGAGCTGTGTTCTGTTCATTGATCGAAATGATAGAACAACCTGTTAGAAACTGCATGTATTTTCTGATTGATAGCGCAGCGATATGGTCTGGCGGTACCGCAACCATCCGTAAGCGGCTCAAAATCAGCTCAGAGGAGCACATCATGAAAACCCGGAAACTCGGAAACGATCTGACCGTCTCTGCCGTCGGTCTCGGCTGCATGGGCATGAGCTTTGCCTATGGCGCCAGCGACGATGCGGAATCGATCAAGACACTGCATCGCGCCATCGATCTCGGCGTCACTTTCTTCGATACCGCCGAAGTCTATGGTCCCTTTACCAACGAGGTTCTTCTTGGCAAAGCGCTGAAGCCGTTCCGCGACCGCGTGGTGATCGCCACCAAATTCGGCTTCAAGATCGATGCCAGCAAGCCGGGTACTGCCGCCATCGCCGGCGTCGACAGCCGCCCCAAGCATGTACGAGCGGTCGCCGAAGCCTCGCTGAAACGCCTCGGCATCGACACCATCGACCTCTTCTACCAGCACCGGGTCGATCCCAACGTGCCGATCGAAGAGACGGTCGGCGCCATGGCGGAACTGGTGAAGGAAGGCAAAGTCCGGGCGCTCGGGCTTTCGGAAGCCGGCAGCGCCACCATTCGCCGCGCCCATGCGGTCCATCCGATCGCAGCCTTGCAGAGCGAATATTCGCTCTGGACGCGCGATCCCGAAGAGGAGGTGCTTGCCACATGCCGCGAACTCGGCATCGGCTTCGTGCCCTACAGCCCGCTCGGCCGCGGCTTCCTGACCGGAGCGATCCGCAAAGTGGAGGATCTCGACGCGGACGATTTCCGCCGGCAGGTGCCGCGGTTCCAGGCGGAAAATTTCGACGCCAATGCCGCCCTCGTCTCAACGCTCGAGCGGCTTGCCGCCGAGAAGGGCGTGACGGCGGCGCAGCTGGCGCTCGCCTGGGTGTTGAGCCAGGGCAACGACATCGTGCCGATACCGGGCGCCCGCAAGCTTCATCATCTCGAACAGAACGCCGCGGCCGCCGATATCGTGCTCAACCCGGCGGAACTTGCGAGGCTTGAAGAGGTCATCCCGGCCGGGCAGGTCGCCGGCAAGCGTTATTCGGACGCCTCGCTTGCCATGACGAACATCTGAACCCCTGCCGAAACAAAGAGCGAAAGCCCGGTCGGCCACAACCGGCCGGGCTTGCCTTCGGGCTTGGCGAAACTATCTAACGCCATCTCTGAGAACGGGATGACAATATGTCGGACAGGCAGGCAGTCGAACAGACGGTTCATCTCTATGTCGAAGGCATGGCCTTCGCCAATGAGGCAGCCTTGAAAAAGGCCTTTCATCCGAAAAGCTCGATCATCGGCCATTACGAAAATGCGGTCGAATGGCTGACGCGGGACGAATTCATCGCCGCGATCCTACAGGAGGAGCCGGCCCCGCCCGGCACGCAGCCCTACATGGACATTCAGAGCGTCGATGTCGAGGGCGATGCGGCAAGCGTCAAGGTCACCGACGATTTCGCCGGCATGCGCTTTACCGATTATCTCTCGCTGCTGAAGATCGACGGCCGCTGGACGATCGTCAGCAAACTCTTCCATCTGCATCGGTGAAAAGACCGGCCGCTATTTGCGACCGGTTCATTGTTTGACGACGTTGAATGAAGCTCAGCTTCTGAGGACACCGCCGGTGAATTTCGCAACACTGGCGACGATCTTCTGCGTCAGCGCTTCGAAATCCTCGTCCGTCAGCGTGCGCTCGACCGGCTGGATCTGCACCTCGATCGCCACCGATTTCTTGCCGTCGCCAACCGATGCGCCCTCGAAGATATCGAAGACATTGACGCCGGTCACCAGCTTGCGGTCGGCGCCTGTGGCGGCCTTGACGATGGCGCCGGCTTCCACCGTCTTATCGACGACGAAGGCGAAGTCGCGCCGCACCACCTGGAAGGGTGACAGCTCGAGCGCCGGCTTGGTGCGCGTCGCCTTGCGCTTGGCCTCCGGCATGGCGTCGACATAGACCTCGAAGCCGCAGAGAGCGCCGGAGACATCGAGCGCCTCCAGCGTCAGCGGATGGAATTCGCCGAAATAGCCGAGCACGACCTTCGGCCCCATCTTGATCGTGCCGGAGCGGCCGGGATGATACCATTCCGGTCCACCCTGCTCGATCTGGATATTGCCCATCGGCAGGCCGCAGGCTTCGATGACGGCAAGCGCATCGGCCTTGGCGTCGAAGACGTCGACCGGCTTGCCGCCGCCCTTGGCGGGGTTCGACCAGGCGCGACCGGCGCCGGCATGCGAGGCCGTGCCGCGGCGAATGCCGCCGGCCACACGGCGCTGACCGTCCGGCCTGTCGTTCTCATAAGTGCCGGAGACCTCGAAGAGCGCGACGTCACCGTAACCCTTGTCGGCATTGCGCTGCGCGGCGGTCAGCAGGCCCGGCAGAAGCGACGGGCGCATATCCGACATTTCGGCGGCGATCGGGTTGGCAAGCTTGAGCGTCGGCGAACCGCCGCCGAACAACTTTGCCTGGTCTTCCGGAATGAAGGACCAGGTGACGGCTTCGAGCATGCCGCGCGCGGCGAGCGCCCGCTTAGCGAGGCGGCTGCGGATCTGCAGCGTCGTCAGGATCTTGCCGTTGACGGCCGCATGGCTTTCGAGCGGCGCCGGCTTGATATTGTCGACGCCGTGGATGCGCATGACCTCCTCGACGAGATCGGCCTTGCCATCGACATCCGGGCGCCAGGAGGGAACGGCAACGGAGACGCGCTCGCCGGAACCGGAGACGGTGAAGCCGAGACGTGTCAGAATCGTATTGCTTTCCTCATTCGAAACGTCGAGGCCCGTCAGGCGCTTGACCTCCGAATAGGGGAAATCGACGATCTTCGGTTCGTAACCCTGGTAGCCGACGATCTCGGCCTTGGCGGCCTTGCCGCCGCAAAGTTCCAGCACCAGTTCCGTCGTGCGTTCGAGACCGGGGACCATATAGTCCGGATCGATGCCGCGTTCGAAGCGGTAGCGGGCATCGGTGATGATGCCGAGGCCGCGGCCTGACTTGGCGATGTTCATCGGGTCCCAGAGAGCGGATTCGATCAGCACGTCGACGGTGTTTTCGTCGCAGCCGGAATGTTCGCCGCCCATGATGCCGCCGATCGACTCGATGCCATTCTCATCGGAGATGACGACGTTGCTCGGCGAGAGCTTGTATTCGCGCTGGTCGAGCGCCAGCACCGTCTCGCCTTCGGCGGCACGGCGGACGGTCAGGTTGCCGTTGATCTTGGCGGCATCGAAGACGTGGATCGGCCGTCCCTGATCGAAGGTCATGTAATTGGTGACATCGACCAGAGCGTTGATGGGGCGCAGGCCGATGGCGATCAGCCGCTGCTGCATCCAGCGCGGGCTCGGGCCGTTCCTGACGCCGCGCACGAGGCGGAGCGCAAAGCCCGGGCAAAGCTTCGGATCATCGAGATCGAGCGTCAGCTTCACCGGCGTCTCACCTTCGACGACGAAGGACGGTGCGGGCCGCGTCTTCAGCGTGCCGAGACCGGAGGCTGCGAGATCGCGGGCGATGCCGTGGATCGAGGTGCAGTCCGGCCGGTTGGGCGTCAGGTTGATCTCGATGAGGGGATCGTCAAGATGAGCGTAAGTCGCATAGTTCGTGCCGACAGGCGCGTCGTCCGGCAGGTCGATAATGCCGTCGTGACTGTCGGAGATCTGCAGCTCCTTTTCGGAGCACATCATGCCATGGCTTTCGACGCCGCGGATATTGCCAACGGCGAGCGTCACGTCGATACCGGGAACATAGGTTCCGGGCGCTGCGAAGGCGCCAACAAGACCGGCGCGCGCATTCGGGGCGCCGCAGACGACCTGGACCGGCGCGCCGGAACCGGTATCGACCATCAGCACCTTCAGGCGATCGGCCTGCGGATGTTTTTCGGCCGAGACGACCCTGGCGATGACGAAGGGCTTGAAGGCCGCCTTGTCGTCGACATCCTCGACCTCCAGCCCGATCTCGGTGAGGCGCGTGCAGATTTCATCGAGGCCGGCATCCGTTTCCAGATGCTCTTTCAGCCAGGAGAGCGTGAATTTCATCGTCCCAATTCTCCGTTCAAGCGCTGAGGCCGCCGAACAGCGTCGGCATGTCGAGCGGGCGGAAGCCGTAATGCGTCATCCAGCGGACGTCGGCGTTGAAGAAGTCGCGCAGGTCGGGCATGCCGTATTTCAGCATGGCGATGCGATCGAGGCCCATGCCCCAGGCAAAACCCTGATATTCGTCCGGATCGAGCCCGCCGTAACGCAGCACGTTCGGATGGACCATGCCGCAGCCGAGGATCTCCATCCAGTCGGTACCCTCACCGAACTTGACGATCGGGCCGGAGCGGTCGCACTGGATATCGACCTCGAAAGAGGGCTCGGTGAAGGGGAAGAAGGACGGGCGGAAACGCATCGTCACGCTGTCGACCTCGAAGAAGGTCTTGCAGAATTCTTCCAGCACCCAGCGGAGGTTGGCGACATTGGCCTTCTTGTCGACGACCAGGCCTTCGACCTGATGGAACATCGGCGAATGGGTGGCGTCCGAGTCCTGGCGGTAGGTCTTGCCGGGAATGATGATGCGGATCGGCGGTGTCTGCGTCTCCATGGTGCGCACCTGCACCGGCGAGGTATGGGTGCGCAGCACCTTGCGCTCGCCATTCTCATCCGGATTGAAGAAGAAGGTGTCGTGCATCTCGCGGGCCGGATGACCTTCGGGGAAATTCAGCGCGGTGAAATTGTAATAATCGGTCTCGATGTCGGGACCTTCGGCGATCGAGAAACCCATGTCGGCGAAGATCGCGGTGATCTCGTCGACGATCTGGCTGATCGGATGAATGCGGCCGCGCTCGGCCGGCGAAGAGCGCACCGGCAGGCTGACGTCGACCGTTTCGGCCTTCAGCCGCGCATCGATTGCCGCTTGCCGGAGCGTCGTCTTGCGGGCGGTGAGCGCCTCGGTCACCGCGTTCTTCAGAACGTTGATCGCAGCACCCTTGCTCTGGCGCTCTTCGGGCGTCATGGCGCCGAGCGTCTTCAACAGTTCTGAGACAGAGCCCTTCTTGCCAAGGGCGGAAACGCGCACGGCTTCGAGCGCCGTCTCGTCATCGGCGGCGGCGATTTCGGCGAGCAGCGATGTGTTGAGCTGGTCGATATCTGACATTGTCACTTCTTTCCGTCCAGTATCAGGCGGGCGATCGGGAGGCGGGCGGCGCCGACCGGCGCCAGGAATATAAAGAAAGAAAAACCCGCGCTAGCCCAAACCAGCGCGGGTTTCCCAAAATCATAAATTCAAAAGCTTGGGAAGCGCTGGTTACTTGACCGCGCCTTCAAACTCGTTCGCCGTGCCGGCTTCCTTGAGGTATTCAAGAGCCTTCTTGGCAGCGCTGACCAGCGCGCCGAATGCTTCCGGCTCGTGGATCGCCATGTCGGAGAGAACCTTGCGGTCGACTTCGATGCCAGCCTTGTTCAGGCCGTCGATGAAGCGGCCGTAGGTCAGGCCGAATTCACGCACAGCGGCGTTGATACGCTGGATCCAAAGCGCACGGAAGTTGCGCTTGTTGACCTTGCGGTCGCGGTAGGCGTACTGCTTCGAACGATCGACAGCAGCCTTGGCGGTACGGATGGTGTTCTTGCGGCGGCCGTAAAAGCCCTTTGCGGCCTTCAGAACCTTCTTGTGCTTGGCGTGAGAGGTGACGCCTCTTTTTACACGTGCCATATCATGATCTCCTTAAATCTAGCGTTCGCGGACGAGTCTCAGAGACCGTTCGGCAGGTAATTCTTGATAACCTTGCGGCCATCCGGTTCTGCGAGAACCATGGTGCCACGTGCATCGCGAATGAACTTGTTGGAACGCTTGATCATGCCATGGCGCTTGCCGGCAGCGGCAGCCTTGACCTTGCCTGACGCGGTGATCTTGAACCGCTTCTTGGCAGAGGACTTCGTCTTCATCTTGGGCATTTTGCTACTCCTTCTGTCCTCCCTGCGCGCTTTATCAAAAAAGCCCTTCTCGCGAAGTCCGGTTCTCCGGCCGTCGCAACAAGGTGCGGGAGCGTTTGTTGTTGATCTGCGGCATCGGCGACGAACCGTTCCGCAAGCATTCGAAACTGCCACGGCATGCCCTGCCGGTCAGTTCGGACGCGCGCTTATAACCGCAGCGTCATGAAAGTGCAACGGGGCGGCGGAGGAATCTTCGCTGCTCCCAAAATACAGTGGCAGAAAGCACAAAAGCCGCCCTTGCGGACGGCCTTGGGCGAAAAACTGCCTGGCGCTTATTTCGGCGCCAGCACCATCATCATCTGGCGGCCTTCGAGCTTGGGTTCGGCTTCGACCTTGGCGAACTCGATCGTATCGGCCTTGACCTGCTGCAGAAGCTTCATGCCGAGTTCCTGGTGGGCCATTTCACGGCCGCGGAACTTCAGCGTCACCTTGACCTTGTCGCCTTCGTCGAAGAAGCGACCCATCGCCTTCATCTTCACCTCATAATCATGGGTGTCGATGTTCGGGCGCATCTTGATTTCTTTGACTTCGACGATCTTCTGCTTCTTGCGCGCCTCGGCAGCCTTCTTCTGGTTAGCATATTTCAGCTTGCCCAGATCGAGGATCTTGCACACCGGCGGTTCGACATTGGGGGAAATTTCGACGAGATCGAGGCCGGCTTCTTCCGCCATTTTCAAAGCCTGGTCGGTGGGCACGATGCCGACATTCTGTCCATCAGCTCCGATCAGCTGAACTTTGGGAATGCGGATTTCACGGTTCGAGCGCGGTCCGTCCTTCACGGGCGCATCGGTTTTAAAAGGTCTGCGAATGGTCGTATTCTCCTCGCGTTGTTTTCGGAACGTTGCAGCATCGCGCTCCCGATTAGGGGCACAAACGTGTCGCGTCATCGCTGCAACGGAGTCAATATCATCCTTTAGCGGAAAAATCACCCGCTGTCAGCCTGCCAAGAATCTGTTTTATAGGCCAAAACAACAGGAGTTTCGCCGATGTCCGATCAGATGCCCGATTCCGCGCCGCAGTTCCTGACGGTTGGCGAGGGCGAAGCGGCGCGTGAGATCGCCATGCTCGTCCGCCCGGCGCAAGCCGGCGATGGTGCACCGGCGCTGGTCTGGCTGTCCGGCTACCGCTCCGACATGAGCGGCACCAAGGCGGTGGAACTCGACGGGCTGGCGGCAGAACTTGGGCTTGCCTGCATCCGCCTCGACTATTCCGGCCACGGACTTTCCGGCGGCAATTTCGGCGACGGCACGATCTCGCGCTGGCTGGAGGAGGCGCTTGCCGTCATCCGTCATGTCGCGCCCGATCGGGTGATCCTCGTCGGCTCGTCGATGGGCGGCTGGATCGCGCTCAGGCTGGCACAGGAGCTTGCGCGGCAGGGCGGCGTGACGCTCGCAGGGATGGTGCTGATCGCGCCCGCCCCCGACTTTACCTCGGAGCTGATCGAGCCGAACCTCAAGGCAAAAGAGCGCAAATCGCTGGCCGAGCGCGGCTATTTCGAAGAGCGTTCGCAATACAGCCCGGAACCCAACATCTATACGCGGGCGCTGATCGAGGACGGCCGAAAGAACCGGGTGCTCGACGGCATCATAGAAACCGGCTGCCCGGTGCATATCCTCCAGGGCATGAAAGACGCCGACGTGCCGCATGCGCATGCGATGAAACTGGTCGAACATCTTCCCGCCGACGACGTGGTGCTGACCTTCGTCCGCGACGGCGACCATCGCCTTTCGCGCCCCGGCGATATCGCTCTTCTCCTGAGTGCCGTCAAAGGCATCATCCGTTCATCAACAAATAGGCAGATGCCCACTAGAACGGCAGAGGCGGATAAATTCGCCTGATGCAGGTCCCCAACCCGTTGCATTTTAACCATGTCGGCGAGTCGTAAGGTCCCCCCAAGAAGTAACGATTGACTCTTTTGGGCCCTCTCCATTAACACTTTGTTAATAAATAAGGGGCGATGCAAGGAAAGAGCGGGCGTGCGGATCAAGGGTATCTTTGTGGCCATGATGGCCGTGTTTGCGATGGCGACGGCCGCCATACCGGCCCCAAGCAGAAATGCTTCAATGGTAACGGGCAATGCCACCTCACAGCCGATCGGCCACTACGATTTCTGTCAGATCCACCGCAGTGAATGCGGCGCAAACCGCAATGCAGGCCCGGTCGCCATGAACCCGGGGAAGTGGTCGCTCGTGCGTTCGGTCAACGCCACGGTTAATCGTACGATCACGCCGATGACCGACAAGGAAATCTACGGCAAGGATGAGGTCTGGGCCTATCCGACCACCGCCGGCGACTGCGAAGATTTCGCGCTGCTGAAGCGCCGCATGCTGATCCAGCGCGGCTTTTCGGCTGCCGACCTGCTGATGACCGTCGTGCGCAAGCCTGATGGTGAAGGCCATGCCGTGCTGACGCTGCGCACCGCCGAGGGCGATTTCGTGCTCGACAACCTCGCCGCCGACGTCAAGCCGTGGTTCGGAACCCCCTATTCCTTCGTTAAGCGCCAGTCGAGCTACAATGCCGGCCGCTGGGTCACCATCGAGAACGGCCGCGACGTTCTGGTCGGCGCGCTGCGGTAAGGGCTGCAATAGAGAATGTGGAAAGGCCGGCGGTTTGCCGGCCTTTTTGTTTTTGCGTCTCTCCGTTCGCGCCAGGTCAGTTTTAGAGGCGAGTTGTCCGCCGTTACTTGCCTCTCGCTGCGCTCAAGGCGTTCGTCGCTACCGCTCCTCACCCCCCTCATCTGTCCTTCGGACATCTTCTCCCCGCTGGGGAGAAATGTGCCGCACCGTCTCCCGGCCCTTCGCTTTGGGCTCAGGGCGTTCGTCGCTGCAATCGATTCACTGGATCGATTGCTCGGCTTCGCCGACCGCGCCTCACCCATTCCCAATCAAAATCCCCGCGCCGAGCACCAGGCCGCCACCCAGCACCACCTGGAAGGCAGCGCGCAGGAAGGGGGTTTCCATGTAGCGGTTCTGGATGAAGGCGATTGCCCAGAGTTCGAAGAAGACGACGACGGCGGCAGTGATCGTCGCCGTCCAGAAGTGCGGGATCAGATAAGGCAGTGCGTGGCCGAGGCCGCCGAGCGCCGTCATGATGCCGCAGGCAAGGCCGCGCTTGACCGGCGAGCCTCTGCCGGAGATCTTGCCGTCGTCATGGGCGGCCTCGGTGAAGCCCATCGAGATGCCGGCGCCGACAGAGGCCGAAAGACCGACAAGAAAGGTCTGCCAGGTATCCTGCGTGGCAAAGGCGGCAGCGAAGATCGGCGCCAGGGTCGAGACCGAGCCGTCCATCAGTCCGGCAAGACCCGGCTGCACATAGGTCAGCACGAATTGCCGATGCACCGTCGCGTCCTCGTCGTGCTTGACGTCTTCGGGCGTATGTTTGTCGCCCAGCATGCGGGCGATATCCTCATGCCCCTGTTCGGCGAGGGCGAGATCGCCGAGAAGCTCACGCGTCGAGGCGTCCGAGGTCCGTTTTGCCGCCTCGACATAGAAACGATAGGCCTGCTCCTCCATCGCCTCGGTTTCCTGCCGCATCGCATCCAGCGAAAGGTTTGCCCTGAGCCAGTCGGGCTTGCGCTCGTAGAAGCCCTGCACATGCTCGCGCCGGATCAGCGGGATGCGCTCGCCGAAACGCTGGCGATGAATCTCGATCAACGACTTGCGATGCGTATCCTCGACCTCGGCCATATCCTCGAAGACCTTGGCCGAGGCCGGAAATTCGCGGCGCAGCCTGTCGGCATAGGCAAGATAGATGCGGGCATCGTCTTCCTCGGAGGCGATCGCCAGGGCGAGAATCTCCTGCTCGGTCAGCGATCCAAACGATCGTTTCGAGGATCTGAAAAACCGCGCCAGCATGACCTTCTCCAATTTTTAGAATTATTCTAAATCTAAATAAGGAGGCGGTAACGGTCAAGTGCGCGGGGCAGGCTGCTGACAGATTGCCGCAAGCGGGCACGCACGACTTTGGCGCGCTGCGATAAACACCTATATGAGAGGGCGCCGCATCACGCGGCGCCGGGGTTTTGGAATGGACAATGACATTCAGGGCCGCCCTGCTCATGTCGCGGCGATCCGCGAAAGGGCGGAGGCCGAGATGCGGGAGATGGGCGTCGACGCGGCCTTCATCGACAGGCTGGTCGAGACCTTTTACGCGCGCGTGCTAACGCATCCCGATCTTGGCCCGGTGTTCGACGCCAAGCTGTCCGGCCGCTGGCCGGAGCATATGACGAAGATGAAGAGCTTCTGGTCGGCCGTCGCCTTCCGCAGCGGCGCCTATGGCGGCAAGCCGGTGCAAGCGCATACGGGTGTCCAAAACCTGACACCCGATCTCTTTCCGAAGTGGCTGTCGCTGTTTGCCGCAACGCTCGACGATATCGCGCCAACGCCGGAGGCCAAGGCATGGTTCATGGCAACGGCGGAGCGGATCGCCAAAAGCCTGACACTGTCGCTGTTCTACAATCCGGCGCTCGACGATCCCGCGCGCAAACCCGCCTGACCCATCTTGTAGAGACGGTGTTCCCCGAAAAACGCTGACACCTTTCTAGGTCTTCGCCGCCGAGGCGGTGGCGCCGGCGCTGGCTGCCACGACGAGCGCGGTACCCAGCATCTGCAGCGCGGTCATCGGCTGGGCGAGGATCAGAAAGCCGGCCAGCGCGCCGAGCGCCGGTTCGAGGCTCATCAGGATGCCGAAGGATGCCGACGGCATGCGCCGCAGAGCCACCATCTCCAGCGCATAGGGCAAGAGCGGCACAAGGATGGCAAGGCCGAGAACCTCCACCAGTCCCTCCACCGTGAAGGCGCCCCCCGTCTCGGCCAGACCGAAAGGTGTCGCGACGAGGCCGGCAACGATCAGCGACATGGAGAGACCTTCCAGCCCCTTGAAGGCAGCGCCAACCTTCTTCGTCAGCAGGATATAGACCGCCCATCCCACAGCCGAGCCGAGGGCGAAGAGGACGCCTGAGGAATTGCCGACCCAGCCTTCGCCGTCATGGGCGAGGAAGAGAATACCGGCCGCAGCGATCAACGGCCAGGTAAGCCGCCAGCTCAGGCCATAGCCGAAGACGGCGACCGAGAGCGGCCCAAGGAAATCGATGGCGATCGCCAGGCCGAGCGGCAGCCGCTGGATCGCCGCGAAGAAGCACAGCGTCATGGCAGCCGTCGTCGTGCCGAGCAGCAACGTCGCCCGCCATTGGGCGCCGCTATAACGCAGCACCGAAGGCCTGACGACGGCGGCAAGGATGATTGCCGCGAAAGCAAGCCGCAGCCAGGTAGCGCCGGCAACGCCATAGGTCGCAATGGCTGACGAAGACAGTGCCGCACCGAACTGGATCGACGACATCGACATCAGGCACATGGCGACACCGGCCGCCAAACCGCCCGAAGTCGGCGATATGCCCGGCTGCGCAATCAAGGCTGCGCCGTCTGTCCCGGTCTCGATATTCTTGATGTCCATGTGGCCCCCGATCCTGGTGCGGTTCTAGGCCGAAGACGGGTGAGAACCAAATTCAAACTTTTCATGCCGGGATCAAGAGCGCTGATGCTGAGGCGCCGCAGATCGGCCCGCGAAGATGATCTCTTCGGCATCTTCGAAGCTCATGTCGAAGATCTTCCTGCCGATGTCGAAGCTGAAGCCGTTGCGGGCGAAAGCCGAAAGCTCTTTCGCCTTTCGCTTTTCGTCGAGCTCGACCCGGCGGAAGGGGCCGAAGGCGCGCTTGCGGGCAAATATAGCTGCCGCATAGAGATCGTCTGCCTCCTCAAGCGCCGCCTCTACCTTGTCGCTGGAGACGCCCTTGGCAGCAAGCTTCTGGGCGATCGCGCGCTTCGATTTACCGCCGCGCACGGCAGAGCGCGTGCTGATCTCCGCATAGGCGCTGTCGTCGAGCACCTTGTTGTCATAGGCAAATTTGACCGCGAAATCGGCGATGGCCTTGAGTTGCGCCGCGCTGATTTCCTCGAATTTCTCCTTCGCCTTGCGGGTGATGGCGTCAAACAGCTGCTTTTCCGTCATCATCCGCCGCTCCAGGCGATAGATAGCGGAGTTGCGCGCCCAGCTCAGCATGCGTGATGTCGGGATATCGGATGGAACGGTCTCGTCGGTCATCGGCAGTGATCAGGCTTCCAGACCTTTGAGGACGTTGGCGACGTTGAGGCCGATCTCCGGCACACCGTAGCCGCCCTCCATGCAGGCAAGCACCGGCAGGCCGGCGGCTGATATCATCGCGCCCATGCGGGTGAAATCGTCGGAGGTGAGGCTGAAGAAGGAGATCGGATCGCGCTCGAAAGTGTCGACGCCGAGGGCCACGACGATCGCCTCGGCGCCGAAGGCCTTGATGCGGGTGAGCGCATCGGCAAGGGCCGAAGACCAGATATCCCAAGGCGTGCCTGGCAGCATCGGATAGTTGCGGTTGGCGCCTGCACCCTCCCCCTCGCCTTCCTCGTCGGCATGGCCGAGGAAATAGGGAAAGGCATGCATGGGATCGCCGTGCAGCGATGCGGTGAAGACATCGCCGCGGCGATAGAACAGATCCTGCGTGCCGTTGCCATGGTGGAAATCGACATCCAGCACCGCGACTTTCCTCGCACCGCGGTCGAGCAGCCGCTGCGCGGCGACGCCCGAATTGTTGATGAAGCAATAGCCGCCGAAGAGATCGATGCCGGCATGGTGGCCGGGCGGGCGGCAGAGCGCGAAGGCGAAGCGATTGCCGGCATTCAGCCAGTCGGCGCCTGTGATCGCGCAGCGCATCGAAGCGATTGCCGCCTCGTAGGAACCCTTGGTGATCGAGGTGTCGGCGGCATTGGCGTAATGGCCGATCGCGCCGACGATATTGTCGGGCACGCGCTGGCTGGTGCGGCGAACGGCGAAGGAATTGGCGATCGCCTCGCCGGTGAAACCGGCCGCCACCCAGCGGTCCCAGACGGTGGCGAGGAAATCCAGATAGGCGGGATCATGCACTTTTCGAGCCGTTTCCAACCCGTGCGCATCCGGTGCCACCACGTCGGCAAAGCCCGCCTCCTTGACCGCCGCCAGGATCCATTCGGCGCGAAACGGCGCCTCGAAGGGCGTCACCAGCTGGCCGGCATGCAGCTCGGTCCTGGCATCGCGCAGCTTGTGGTCTTCGGAATAGATGACGCGCATTTCAGATCCTGCCCTTGATTGACAATGGAGATTTACACGGCTCGGCCGCGACAAAAAAGTGGCGCGGGCCCTTGATCGTCTGGAATAGCGACGCCACCTTCGCCGGTGTTTTGAGAACGAGGAAATTTTCCGCATGAAAGTGCTGATGGTCGATGTCGACGGCGTGCTCATTCATGGTCGTCCGGTAGACGGCCTGCCTCTCTTCACCTATCTGGAGCGCGACCTCGGCCTGCGTGTCGACCTGCTGCAGCAGGAATTCTTCCAGACCCACTGGCGCGATATCATCATCGGCCGCGAGGCGTTGGAACCGAGGCTCGCCGACGTTCTCGCAAAGATCGCGCCCCACCTCAGCGCCGAAACACTGATCGACTACTGGTTCGAAAACGATTCCCGTCTCGACCGCAGTCTGCTGGAAGAGCTCGCCGCTCTCAGGCAAAGCGGCATCACTCTCTTGTTGGCGACCAACCAGGAGCATAGGCGGGCGCGCTACCTGATGGAGCAGATCGGCCTTAACGCGCATTTCGACGATATCATCTATTCCGCAGCACTCGGGCACCGCAAGCCTTCTCCCGATTTCTTCCGGCTGGCGACCGAGCGGGCCGGCGTGCTGCCCGGCGAGATCGCTTTCATCGACGATATGGCCGAAAATATCGAAGCGGCGCGGCAGTTCGGCTGGAATGCGGCGCAATGGACGGAGGGCGCGACGCTTGGCGGCGCGCTTCCGGTCTTCGCCCGGCCGGCCTGAGCGAGCCGGGCGCAATCAGGCGAGCCGCTTGTAGAACAGGGTGGTGGCGCAGAAGCCGCCTTCCGGCCACAGCGCATAATCGGGGATAACGCCGACGCGCTGCCAGCCCAAGCGCGGATAGATCGCCTCGGCATCGCTGCCGGTTGCGGTGTCGAGCACGAGCAGGGTCTTGCCACGGCTTGCCGCCTCACGCTCAGCAGCATCCATCAGCAGCCGGGCGAGCCCCTTGCCGCGGGCGGAGCGGTGTACCAGCAGCTTCTTCAAGTCGCCGCGATGCGGCTGGTTCGGCATCTGCGCCGCACCCACCTGCACCGTGCCGACGATCCTGCCGTCGAGTTCGGCGACCAGCAGCAGATTGCCGCCCGCGGCGACGGCATCGGCGACATCGCGCCAATAGGGCTCGGCATCCTCAGGCCCACAGGGCTGCATGAAGCCGACGGAGGCGCCGCCAGCGACGCAATCGACAAGCACTTGCGATAGAGCCGGAATGGCGACGCGGGCCTCCTCGGCGGAAAGGGTACGAATAGCGGGCATGCTGTTCTCCTGAAATGAATGCTGTTATCGGCCGCCGCGATCGAGCACGACGCAATAACGCGCCGGCGCGTTGCCGGGATTGTGGAAGACGTGGCCTTCGCCGACCGGCATGAAGAGGCAATCGCCCGGGCGCAGCCGGTAGACGGTCTCGCCCGCCGTCATCTCCAGCTCACCGTCGAACAGCCAGATATGCTGCGTCATGCCATGGGCGCTCGCATGCGGGGGGAAGCTGACGCGGGCGCCTGCCGGGAATTCGACCTCGACGATATCGACATCGGAAGCCGTGCCCGGCGGTGAAACAGAGCGTCTGAGATAACCGGTTTCCGGATCGCGCCAGACCTGCTGTTCCTGCCTCCGAGCGAGCGGCGAGGCCTGCCCCTCTTCCGCAAAGAAGGCCGACAGCGACAGGCCGAGTGCTGCACAGATCCTTGCCAGCAGCGAAGCGGTCGGGCTCGCCTCCGCCCGCTCGATGCGCGAGATCATCGCCCGGCTGACGCCGGAGGCCGCAGCAAGATCATCGAGCGTCAGAGCCTTTTCCTGCCGCAGCGTGCGGATGCGGATGCCGATCGCCTGTTCGAGTTCCGGTTCCATTTTCCAGCTCCATTATTCTACTATAAGAGAAATACATTATCCGATGATGGAATCAAGTGGCTACGAAAAGCGGCCAAACGCGCCTTGCTTTCGCCGCCGCTCCGTCCATATATGGCGGCGTAATCCGAGGAGAGAGTGATGGACGCCAGCACGCAGAGCACGGAACCGACGGGAAGCTTCACGGCTGCCGCCTGGGACAGGATCGCGCCGATCATGGCTGAAATCGAGGCCTTGCCGCTGCTGCAACGGCTTTCGGACGGCACCTTGCCGCCCGAGGTTTTCCGCCATTACATCCTGCAGGATGCGCTTTATCTGAAGCATTATGCGCGATGCCTTGCGATCGTCGCGGCCAAGGCACCCGACAATGCGCAGGTCCTGCGCTTCCTCGGTTCGGCGCAGAAGGCGATCACCGTCGAGCAGGGCCTGCATGCAGGCTTCCTCACCCAATTCGGCATCAGTTCCGCCGACGTCACGTCAGCTGAGCCCTCGCCTGCCGGCTTTGCCTATACGAACTTCCTGCTTGCCACCGCCTATCACAGCTCCTACGCGGTGGCGCTGTCCTCCATCCTTCCCTGCTTCTGGATCTACTGGCATGTCGGCGAAGCGATCAAGAACCGGCCTGTTATCGAGGGCAATGCTTTCCAGGCCTGGATCAACACCTATGGCGATCCGCAATTTGCCGCCGGTGCCCGCGAGGTGATCGCGCTGACCGACATCGCCGCCCGCGCCGCATCGCCGGTGGAGCGGGCGCAAATGACCGATGTCTTCGTGCGCGCCTCGCAATATGAATGGATGTTCTGGGATTCGGCCTGGCGGCTGGAGACGTGGCCGGTCTGATACGCGCCCGACACAGGACGAAATAGCGTAAACAGCGGGATAATTACCGCTTTGCGGCAGGGGGCGGCGCTGCTATATGGCGCGCATGAGCACCAATTCCACCACTCCGCTGTCCCATATCCGCAACTTTTCGATCGTGGCCCATATCGACCACGGCAAATCGACGCTGGCCGACCGCCTGATCCAGACGACGGGCGGTCTTGCCGAGCGCGAAATGTCCGAGCAGGTGCTCGACAATATGGATATCGAGCGCGAGCGCGGCATCACCATCAAGGCGCAGACCGTGCGCCTGCACTACCAGGCGAACAACGGCGAGAAATACATTCTCAACCTGATCGACACGCCCGGCCACGTCGACTTCGCCTATGAAGTCTCGCGGTCGCTGTCGGCCTGCGAGGGCTCGCTGCTCGTCGTCGATGCCAGCCAGGGCGTCGAAGCGCAGACGCTCGCCAACGTTTACCAGGCGATCGACAACAATCACGAGATCGTCACCGTCCTCAACAAGATCGACCTGCCGGCGGCCGAACCCGACCGCATCAAGGAGCAGATCGAGGAAGTGATCGGCATCGACGCTTCGGAGGCGGTGCTGATTTCGGCAAAGACCGGCCTCGGCATTCCCGACGTGCTGGAAGCGATCGTCCACAAGCTGCCGGCGCCGAAGAGCCCCGGCGGCGAGAAGGCGCCACTGAAGGCACTGCTCGTCGACAGCTGGTACGACGCCTATCTCGGCGTCATGGTTCTGGTCCGCGTCATCGACGGAGTGCTGACCAAGGGCCAGACGGTGCGGATGATGGGCACCGATGCGAAATACCAGGTGGAGCGCGTCGGCGTGCTGACGCCGAAGATGGTCAATATCGACCGCCTCGGCCCCGGCGAGATCGGCTTCATCACCGCTTCGATCAAGGAAGTGGCCGATACCCGCGTCGGCGATACGATCACCGAGGACAAGCGGCCGACGGCCCAGGCGCTGCCGGGCTTCAAGCCGGCGCAGCCGGTGGTGTTTTGCGGCCTCTTCCCGGTCGATGCCGCCGATTTCGAGGATCTGCGCGCCGCCATGGGCAAGCTTCGCCTCAACGACGCCTCCTTCTCCTTCGAAATGGAGTCATCGGCGGCCCTCGGCTTCGGTTTCCGCTGCGGCTTCCTCGGCCTGCTGCATCTCGAAATCATCCAGGAACGGCTCGAGCGCGAGTTCGACCTCGACCTCATCGCCACCGCACCCTCGGTCGTCTACAAGATGTACATGACCGACGGCTCCGAGCGCGAGCTGCACAATCCGGCCGACATGCCCGATGTCGTCAAGATCTCGGAAATCCACGAGCCGTGGATCCGCGCGACGATCCTGACGCCCGACGATTATCTCGGCAGCATCCTGAAGCTCTGCCAGGATCGGCGCGGCATCCAGATCGAGCTCACCTATGTCGGCACGCGCGCAATGCTGACCTACGACCTGCCGCTCAACGAAGTCGTGTTCGATTTCTACGACCGGCTGAAGTCGATCTCGAAGGGTTATGCCTCCTTCGACTATACGCTGACTGACCACCGCGAGGGCAACCTCGTGAAGATGTCGATCCTCGTCAACGGCGAACCGGTCGACGCGCTGTCGATGATGGTGCACCGGACGGCTGCTGAAAAGCGCGGCCGCGACATGTGCGAGAAGCTCAAGGAGCTGATCCCGAAGCACATGTTCAAGATCCCGATCCAGGCGGCGATCGGTGGCAACGTCATTGCCCGCGAGACGATCTCGGCGCTGCGCAAGGACGTGACCGCGAAATGCTACGGCGGCGACGCCACCCGCAAGCGCAAGCTGCTCGACAAGCAGAAGGCCGGCAAGAAGCGCATGCGCCAGTTCGGCAAGGTGGAGATTCCGCAGGAAGCCTTCATTGCTGCGCTGAAGATGGGCGACGAATAACGCTTCTCAACAGTATTTTATGCGCATATGATCTGCGCATAAAATTGAGAGATCGTTATGACTCAGCGGCCAAGAAAGGCAGCGAACCTGTCTCTGGATGAAGGACTCGTCTCGCAGGCGCGCGAGCTCCAGATCAATATATCCCGGGCGGCGGAAGATGGCATCGCACAGGCCATAAAGGCTGAGCGCGAGCGGCTTTGGCGTATCGAGAACGCTGAGGCTATCCGGCTGGAAAATGAATATGTTGAAAAGCACGGTTTGCCGTTCGCCAAGTACCGTCAGTTTTGATGGCGCGCTTTCACGTCTATCGCCTTAAGAGCGGAAATCTCCTGGCCATCGACCTTCAAGCCAATCTGCTTGACGATCTCCCTTCGCGAATCATGATTCCCTTGTATCCGGTGCAACAACTGAGCTGGTCGATCTCGCGACTGAACCCACGTTTTCCCATTGAGGGTGAAACCTATGTCATGGCCACCCAGCGTATGGCATCGGTCCCGACCACGGAACTCGGAGGCGCCATCGCGGATCTTACCGCCGACAGCGACCGCATCGTGGCTGCCGTCGATTTTCTCTTCCAGGGCTTCTGAAATCAATGCCGCACGCTTTTCGGCATCATGCTCTAGCTATCGGTCGCCAGAGCCCTTCGCGGAGTCACGGAAATCCGCCGGCAATGCAGAAGATATTCCGCAGAGCCATCGTCGTCGTTCCATGCATCGGTCTCAGGAATTTCCCGCCATCCACTCAGGGCAGGATCGCGAACCATCCGGTTTTCGCCTGCATCGACAAACGGCGCTGTCTGCATCTCGATCCCTTCAATGATCCAATCATGGATCATATCTGGCGCATCGTCGAAATGGCTGATCTGCTCGAAATAGAAGAACGGGTCGATCCCGATATAGACACGGCCTTCCAGCCATGTTCCAGGGCGCACGTCCTTGGGCGGCGGCACATTTTGAAATGCGGGTATTCCGAAATCCATAGCCCACCAATCTTCGGATATGTGCGTGACACGCCCGCGAGCCTGATAGAACGAGCCGCTCTCACGCCTCATGAAAACATCGCCGCGATGCTCGCTAATCCTCAGCGCCGCTTCATTGTAGAACTCCAGGGCAAAGGCCGCCCGCTGTCCCTTTTGGAATTCGCCGTAGTTTCCATCCATGATGATCCAGGCGGAAAGACCGACGGCTAGTTCATTCAACATGCTTATCATCCCCGGATTGGCTTCTACGATCGCGCCATATATTCCTTCACCAGACCTTCATACGCGTCCATCTCAGGCAGGGCCGCGTAGCTGTACACCGCGCCGGTCTCGGCGAAGGACAGTTTCTCGCTCGTCCATGTCTCGATGAAGGGGGTGAACCAGCTCGGGTCGTCGAGCATGGTCGCGCGCAGATTGACGAACCAGTCCATGCCTTCCGGCCGGGTGAACATCCAGCTCATGCAATGCGGGCAGAAATAATGCTTCGTGACGCCATGCAGGCCGCCGATCACCGGCTCGCCTTGCGTCACCGCGAAGCCTTCGCTCGGGATGGCCGCACTCAGCGAATAGGCGCTTGATGTCATCTTCTGGCACCCGGTGCAATGACAGGCCATGGTGAGCAGCGGCGGGGCGCTGATCTTCAATCGCACCCGGCCGCAACGGCAGCCGCCTTCCATAGGTAAGGTTCGCTCGCTCATGATGTCCTCCCGTTTTGCCTTCTGATCTAGTGGAGCTTTTCGTTGCTGTCGAGGTGGCGAGGTCATCGCGGAATGGCGGCCTTGCCGGCGCTAGAGCGTTTCCGTTTTCTCCGAATCACGGAAATGCTCTATCTCTTTGTTTTCATGCAATTCCGGACGCAAAACCGCTACGCACTTTTGCTGGAATTGCTCTAGCGGATGCGGGCTGGATTGCCGACCACGGTTGCGCCGGCTGGCACATCCCTGGTCACCACCGCACCGGCGCCGACGACCGCACCGTCGCCGATGGTGATGCCGCCGAGGATGATGGCGCTGCCGCCGACCCAGACGTCACTGCCGATGACGACCGGCCGGGCGATCTCGATGCCTGTGCTGCGAAGTGCTGCATCCTTGTGATGCTCGGCGCAATAGATCTGCACGCCCGGGCCGAACATGCTGCGGTCGCCGATGCTCACGCGGCCGGAATCAAGAATCGTGCAGCCGGCATTGAAATAGACGCGTTTGCCGAGAATGATATTGATGCCGTAGGAGCAGTGAAACGGCGCTTCGATGAAGATATCGGATGCAGCCTGCGTAAAGAGCGCCCTCAGGGCCGGCGCGACGGCGCCACGCTCGTCCGGCGGCAGCGTGTTATGCGCGTGGACCGCGGCACGCGCCTGCCGGCGCAAGAGATCGAGCTCGTCATCGAGGCAGCAATACCATACGCCTGCCGCCATCTTTTCGCGTTCGCTCGCCGGCATCGCATCACCCCTCAAGCCGAGGCCTGCGACAGCATTTCGACCTCTTGCCTCTCGATCAGGCTGACCCAGGCACGCGCGATGGCAAGGCCTGCAGCATCGGCGGCTCCGGCATGTCTTGCCGCCAGTTCGGCATGGTTCTCCAGCCAGCCCGGCGCAATGCGCGCGATCGTATCGGGAAATTCGGCCTTCCATTGCGCGACGACCGCTGAATTGGCCTCGAAATGGAACTGGGTGCCATAGACGGCGCGGCCGATGCGGAATGCCTGGTTCTCTGCGACGGGGCTCGAGGCGATACGGATCGCGCCCTCGGGCAGGGAAAACGTATCGGCATGCCATTCGAAGATGGTGAATTCGCCGCCAAGCGCCGACAGCAGCGGATCGGCCCGGCCCTCGGCGGTGACGCCGATCCCGTGCCAGCCGAATTCGCAGGCGATTCCCAAGTGATTGTCGGCGCCATAAGCGCGAGCGAGGATCTGGCTGCCGAGGCAGATGCCGAGCACCGCCTTGCCGGCATCGCCAAAGCGGCGCGTGAGCCGGACAAGCTCCGGCAGATAGGGGTGGGTTTCGTCATCCAGCGCGCTTTGCTCACCGCCGAGAACGACCAGCGCGTCATGGCCGGATATGTCTAGCGGCAGTATGCCATCCTGCCACACCCGGAACCACTCGATCTCTGCGCCTGCCTCGTCGAGGGCCGCGGCAAGCGCGCCGAGGCCGGTATTCCGCATGTTTTCAATGACTGCGACGCGCATAGGCTCTTCCTGGTATGGCCGACCACGGGAAGAGACCATGCTGGAGGACGGCGCGCAAGACGCTTGTGAGAGGGCAATTGCGCGCGCGCGCCACAGAGCTTAAATCTCAGCAAACGAAAGGACATTGCCATGACCGAAAAAGCCCGCGTCACGATCCTCTACTGCACCCAGTGCAACTGGCTGCTGCGCGCCAGCTGGATGGCGCAGGAGCTGCTGCACACATTTTCCGACAGTCTCGGTGAAGTGGCGCTGATCCCAGCCACCGGCGGCAATTTCGAGATCCGCGTCAATGGCGATCTGATCTGGGAGCGCAAGCGCGACGGCGGCTTTCCCGGGCCGAAGGAGCTGAAACAGCGGGTCCGCGACATCGTCGAGCCCGGCCGCGATCTCGGCCACGTCGACCGCGCCTCGCTCGAAAGCTGATCACGACGATCAGCGGTAGGGCGAGCGGCAGGTCTTGTAGATGCCCTCATACGTCAGGAAACGATCCGTCCTCGGATTGTAGGAACGGTACTCGTTGCTGCACCAGGCGGCATGGCTGTTCATGTCACGCGGCTTCGGCTGCACCCGGCGCACCGGCGGCGGATCATAGGTCAGCTGCGGCCGGCCGGCAGCCCCCGGCTGGTAATAAGTCGGCCCGGTCGCGCCGCGCGGACGGTAATTCGGCTGGACATAGGCGGGACGATGCCATTGCTGCGGACCGAAACCGAAGCAGCCGCGAAAATCGCAGAGCGTCGATCCCGTATTGAGCGGCCCGATCCCCGGCTTGCCCAGCTTCAGCGAATCGGCCCCGGCGATTGCGGGCGTGAGAATGGCGAGAAGACCGGCGAGCAGAAGCGTGCGGGGAGCAAGCATGAGGCATTCCTTTCGATGTTTCCTTTATATAGGGCGCACCAGCCGGAGCGCTATGCCCGCCTCGGGCCACTCCCGCCCATGTGATCGGCTGCTTTCTCGCCAACTGTCAGAAAAACTTCAAAAACCCAGTTGACAGTCAGGGGCCACCCCCTTACATCGCTCTCCGTCGCCCAGATGGCGGAATTGGTAGACGCGCCAGCTTCAGGTGCTGGTACCCGAAAGGGTGTGGAGGTTCGAGTCCTCTTCTGGGCACCATTCCATTTTATCCCCTTTGAAATTGTTGAATATTCACCCTTTCAAAGGGGTGGCCGTTCTCGACTGCTACACCGGCCCACACTATGGTGCTACGATTTCACGTGCCATGGCTAATTTGGGACGAAGTAAGCAATATGCGAAGGCAATTGGGTTCGGCCATGACGCTTCCTGCCGTCATACTAGGCGCGAGCCTTCTTTCAGGCTGTTACCTACCTATCGTCTTCTCAGAAGATCACTCATATATAATCTTTGAACGCTCGCAGATCACCTACCGTAGGCACGACAGACCCGAGACAAAGTGTCGGCCTGATGCCGCGCAGCAAGTGATGGCATGTGAGGACGGCACGACATCGAAACTGCAAAGGGTTCGGCTTCCAAATAGCGAAGACGAAGTGACCGAGTTCGATGGTCGCCGATTTTGCCGTATGTTCTTCAATGCAAACCAAGCGGATGGTTCACGCAAACTAGTTTGTTACGACCGGATGGGGTTCGAGCTGGATGCCGCAACAGCGGTGCCGATGAAATGACGGTGCAAGGTGCTCGGCCCCTCAACTCCAAACGTGATCCCCCACGAAACAATTGTCTCCCCAGGATGGGCTTGAGTCCGAATGGGCCGCGCTAGCTGAATTGTAGATCCAGGATCGTCCCCGCCGGAGATTGCTGGCCTCCATTGACTCCCTCACCCCCAAATGCGAACATAAAGCGAACAAAATGGAGTCTTGCGATGATCCGATACGCCACGTCCGCAGCCAGCAACCCCGAGCCTATAAAGGCCCGCGAGGTGTCAGCTGCCAAACCGGCCATTGAAATGCCGCCCCCGAAGCCGGTCATTGAGGTAGCCGCTGCGGCGCCTGCGGCCGGCCTGCTGCTGCCCAGCACCGAGGCAGACGAGCTCGGCTCCGACACTCGACCGAAAACCACCAAGCCAGCACGCCGTGCGGCAACAAAGCGTAAGCCCAAGGTCGTCGAGGCAGACGACACTTCCCTCCAGCTTAGTCTGGAGGCTTAACCGCAAACGATCCGGCCGAGGTTTGGCGGCGCGGAGGGACTCCCACCATAATCTATATAGCACTTCGGAATCCCGAAATTGGTTGCGGGATTAAAATCATTGGATGTTTCTCCACGACGACCGCCCGCGAAAGGCGGCGAATTTCGGGATTCCGAAGCGGAGGGATTTCGGGATTCCGAAGTGGGATTTTTTCTTTCTGCCGAGGCGCCCGCCTTTGTCGGCAGCAATTGGCGGGCAGTATCTGACGCTCTCCTATCAGGATCAGCCGCTTTCTGTTCGGATGAATTGGGCCGCTTGGTGCTCCTCGTAAAACTGGAAGGACGTACCTTCGGCCAACGGGATTCCCGAACGGCGAGCCTGTTCCATTGCTCTACGCACGGCCTGCGAAACGCGCGGCTGCCCGTTCCGATACCCCGCAAGCCTCGCACAAGAACGAAATCGGATACCGGGGCAAGGATGAACATTCGGCCGTTCCGCCTGTAAAGAGCCGGGCGGCTCTGAGGGTGGTCGGGAAACCTGACTAAACACTCTGGAGTTCGCTTGGGATGAAAGTCGTAATTCTCGCCGGTGGCCTTGGCTCTCGTCTTGCCGAGGAGACCAGTATCCGACCCAAGCCTCTGGTCGAAATAGGCGGCATGCCGATCCTCTGGCACATCATGAGCATCTATGCCCATCACGGGCTCAATGATTTCATCATCTGCGCCGGCTACAAGGGTTATATGATCAAGGAATATTTCGTAAACCTTGTTCTGCACCACAACGACATCACCGTCGACCTCGCCTCCAACAGCATCAATTATCACGGCGGCAAACGACCGAACTGGCGCGTGACCGTGGTCGATACCGGCATGTATTCGATGACCGGCGGCCGCCTCGGGCGCATTCGCGACCATCTGACACCAGGCGAACCCTTCTGCATGACCTATGGCGATGGTGTCGGCGACATCGACATTGCTGCCGAAGTCGCCTTCCATCGCGATCACGGCCTGAAGGCGACGATGTGCGCGGTAACCCCGCCCGGACGGTACGGCGCCACGAACATCGAAGGCCAGTTCATCACCTCCTTCGTCGAGAAACCGAGAGGCGACGGCCAGCGTATCAATGGCGGCTTCTTCGTGCTCGACCCTTCGGTGGTCGATCTCGTCCCAAGCGACGACACGATCTGGGAAGCCGGGCCGCTGGAATGGCTTGCCGCCAACAACCAGCTTGCCGCCTTCAAGCATGACGGCTTCTGGCAACCCATGGATACGTTGCGCGAGCGCACCCATCTGGAAGAACTCTGGAATTCCGGAAAGGCGCCGTGGAAGCTATGGGCCTGACGGACTTCTGGAATGGCAGGCGCGTGTTCCTGACGGGACACACTGGGTTCAAGGGATCCTGGCTGTCGTTGTGGCTGGAAAAGCTCTGTGCGGAAGTGGCGGCGGTCTCGCTCGAACCCGAGACCAATCCCTCGCTCTATGGGCGACTTGCGCCCTGGAACGGACAGGGCCACCACATCGCCGACATCCGCGAAGCGGCGACGTTCAAGCAGCATTTCATCGATTTCGAGCCTGAAATCGTCATCCACATGGCAGCGCAGGCGCTGGTGCGGCGCTCCTATGAAAACCCGGCCGAAACCTTCGAGACCAATGTGATGGGAACGGCGAACGTGCTGGACGCGGTGCGGGAAACGCCCTCGGTCAAGACGGTTCTCGTCGTCACTTCCGACAAGGTCTATGCCAACAACGGCAGCGGTGTTCCCTTCATCGAGACGGATGCACTCGGCGGCAAAGACCCCTATTCCAACTCCAAGGCCTGCACCGAACTCGTCGTCCAGAGCTACCGCGACAGCTTCTTCAAGGGGCGCGACATCAGCGTTGCGACGGTGCGCGCCGGCAATGTCATCGGCGGCGGCGACTGGTCGAAGGACCGGCTGATCCCGGACTTCATCCGCGCCTTCGAAAGCGGTCAGCCGATCCTGCTGCGTTATCCCGAAGCGATCCGCCCCTGGCAGCATGTGCTGGAGCCGCTCGGCGGTTATCTCGCCTTCGCCGAGGCCCTGGCGCTTGCCGGCGAAAAGGAACTGCCCGAAGCGCTCAATTTCGGTCCCGATCCGCAGAGCTTCGCGACGGTCTCCGAACTGGCGGAAGCGCTCGGACGTGCTCATCGCGTCGAAGACGTGTGGCGGCTTGCGCCGGGCGAGCATCTGCCCGAAGCGCCGGCGCTGACGCTGAGTTCCGCTCTGGCGCTCGACACCATCGGCTGGCGCCCGCGGCTCAGCCTGCAACAGACCATCGACTGGACAGCCGCCTGGTACAAAGCCAACCGCGAGGGAGCCGACATGCGCGCCTTCTCGCTCGGCCAGATCGCGGCCTATGAGGAAACAGCATCATGACAGCGCATAATTGCCGGTTCTGCAACACTCCGCTGAAGCATCGTTTCGTCGATCTGGGCTCGACGCCGCTCGCCAATGCCTATTTGACCGAAGAGCAGCTCAATAAGCCGGAGCCCTCCTATCCGTTGCGCGCCTTCGTCTGCTCTGAATGCTGGCTGGTGCAGGCCGATGCCTTCGTTCCGCCGGAGGATATCTTCAGCCACTATGCCTATTTCTCCTCCTACAGCGACGGCTGGGTGGAGCATGCCCGCCAGTTTACGATCATGGCGCGTGAGCGGTTCGGCCTCGGTGAGGCATCACAGGTGATCGAGGTCGCGAGCAATGACGGCTACCTCCTCAAGCATTTCGTCGAAGCCGGCGTGCCGGTGCTCGGCATCGAGCCGGCCGAGAACGTTGCGGAAGTGGCGCGGCAGATCGGCGTTCCCACGGAAGCGCGCTTCTTCGGCAAGGAAACCGCTGCCGATCTCGTCTCCCGCGGCCTTGCCGCCGACATTGTCATCGGCAACAACGTGCTGGCGCATGTGCCTGACATCAACGATTTCGTCGGCGGGCTTTCGGCCGTGCTGAAGCCGGACGGCGTCGTCAGCGTCGAATTCCCGCATTTGCTACGGCTGATGGAAAATATCCAGTTCGACACTGTCTACCACGAGCATTTCTATTATCTGTCGTTGCTGGCCGTCGAAAAGGTGTTCGCGGCGCACGGCCTCAAGATCTTCGACGTGGAAGAACTGCCGACCCATGGCGGCAGTCTCCGCGTGCTTGCCTGCCGTGCAACATCCACGGCTCACGCAACCGGCCGCGGCCTTGCCAAGGTGCGCTCCGACGAGGCAGCCGCCGGTTTCGACAAGGTCGAGACCTACGAGGCCTTTCAGAGCCGCGTGGCGCCGATCAAGGATGGCCTGCTCGCCTTCCTCGAACAAGCCAAACGCAGCGGCAAGAAGGTCGCCGCCTATGGCGCTGCCGCCAAGGGCAACACGCTGCTGAATTTCTGCGGCGTCGGCACCGACCTCATCGAATATGTCGTCGACCGCAATCCGCACAAGCAGGGGCATTTCCTGCCGGGCAGCAAGCTGCCGATCTACGCACCGGAGAAGATGGACGAGACGCAGCCGGATTACGTCCTCATCCTGCCCTGGAACATCAAGAACGAGGTCGTTGCGGCCAACAGCAGGATCGGCGCCTGGGGGGGACGCTTCGCGGTCGCCGTGCCGAAACTGACGGTGCTCGGATGAAATTCCTTCCGACCGCGGTTTCGGGTGCTTTTGTCGTGGAAGTCGACGTACGCTCCGACGACCGGGGAATGTTCGCACGAACCTTCGACGCGCAGACCTTTGCGGCGCAGGGTCTCGTGCCCGTCTATCCGCAGTGCAATGTCTCGCAGAACCACAAACGCGGGACGCTGCGCGGCATGCATTACCAAGCCCAACCGCGGCCGGAGATCAAGCTGGTGCGCGCCACGCGCGGCAGGGTCTTTGACGTGGCCCTCGATCTAAGGCCGGATTCGCCAAGCTATCTCAAATGGGCCTCCGTCGAGCTCGATGCCATCAGTCACAACGCCTTCTACATACCTGCTGGATGCGCGCACGGCTTCCTGACGCTCGAGGATGATTGCGAACTCTTCTACCAGATGTCGGAAACCTACGTGCCAAAGCTTGCCCGCGGGGTCCGCTGGGACGATCCTGCCTTTTCCATCGCCTGGCCGTTCATGCCGAGCATCATCAGCGAGCGCGACGCGGCGCTTGAGAGCTACAGCCAGGAGACAAGCCTTTGAGCGGCATCAAACTCAGCATCTGCATCCCGACCTATAACCGCGAAGCCTATCTCAGAAACTCGCTGAACCTGCCCAATCTCGTGTTCCACCAGCACGATGTCGCCCGGCACATCATCATGTGAGCCTCGCGCCAGCTTCAAAAACTAGCGTCGTGGCGGGCGCCTGCGTCTTGATTTCAATTCAACAGAAATTAGCGGCATGACAAACAGGATCTTCTACACCAAGCCTTCGATCACCCAGCTCGAAACGGATTATGCGGCCGATGCCGCCGCCACCGGCTGGGGCGCGCGCTGCTACGACTATCTCAACCGCTTCGAACGCGACTTCAAAACCTATCTCGGCAGCGGCTTTGCGATCGCGACCTCGAGCTGCACCGGCGCCATGCACATGGGGCTTGCAGCACTCGGCGTCGGCGCCGGCGATGAAGTGATCCTCGCCGATACGAACTGGGTTGCGACCGTTTCCCCGATTGTCCATCTCGGCGCAAGACCCGTTTTCGTCGATGTGCGCGCCGACACGTGGTGCATTGATCCCGAGCACGTCGAACGCCATATCACGCCGAAGACCAAGGCCATTATCGCCACGCATCTCTACGGCAACCTCTGCGACATGGATGCGCTGCTGGAAATCGGCAAGAGGACGGGCATTCCGGTGATCGAAGATGCGGCCGAAGCGGTCGGCTCCGTCTGGCACGGCCGCCGCGCCGGCTCGATGGGCGCATTCGGCACCTTCTCCTTCCACGGCACCAAGACGCTGACGACAGGCGAAGGCGGCATGTTCGTCACCAATGACGCGGCCCTCTACGAAAAGGTGCTGACGCTCAGCAATCACGGCCGGGCTCGCGGACAGACGAAGCAGTTCTGGCCGGATGCGATCGGCTTCAAATACAAGATGTCCAACATCCAGGCGGCCATCGGCTGCGCCCAACTCGAGCGCATCGAGGAACTCGTCAACCGCAAGCGCGAAATTCTGGCCTCCTACATGATCCGGCTTTCGGCCCTGCCCGGCATCACGATGAACCCGGAATACACCGGCACGATCAACGGCGCTTGGATGCCGACCGCCGTCTTTCATCCGTCGACGGGCATTACCCGCGAGATGATGCAGCAGACCTTCGAGACCGCCAATATCGACGCGCGCGTCTTCTTCTATCCCCTCTCCAGCCTCTCCATGTTCGAAGATCGGCCCGAGAACGTGAACGCCTGGAGCATTCCGGGCCGCGCGATCAACCTGCCGAGCTATCACGACATGAGCGAAGCCGATATCGACCGGGTAGCGGCAACGCTGCTCGATATGGCGGCCGGGCGGATCTATCACAACAGCACGGCATTGCGGCAGTCGGTCTAAGACAGCCCTACAGCGAAGGACAAAGAACAGTCATGACCACGAAGGACGATCGTCTCGAATTCGAAGCCCACAAGCGGGAAATGTCGCTTGCACTCGGCAAGGACGAGGCAAGTTTCCAACAATCGCTGAACACGCTGATCGGGCTCGACAAGTTCGACTATTTCTATCTCTGGTCATGGATGGGCGTGCCGATCATCCAGCTTCCGGTCGATATCCTGGCGACCCAGGAAGTCATCTGGGCGACCAAGCCCGATGTCATCATCGAAACCGGCATTGCGCGCGGCGGCTCGCTGATCTTCATGGCGTCGATCCTCGCCGCCATGGGCAACGACAAGGCCAAGGTCGTCGGCGTCGACATCGACATCCGCGCCCATAATCGCGAGTCGATCGAATCCCATCCGATGTCGAGCCGGATTAAGATGATCCAGGGCGGTTCCGTCGACGACGACGTGCTTGCCGCCGTGAAGGCCGAGATCCCGCCGGGCGCCCGCGTGATGGTGGTGCTCGACAGCGACCATTCCTACGAGCATGTTCTGGCGGAATGCCGCGCCTACGGTCCGCTGGTGACGGAAGGCTGCTACCTCGTCGTCGCCGACACGCTCATCGGCCACCTGACGGAGGAACAGGCCTTCACAAAGCGCTCCAAGGTCTGGCTGCGCGGCAACGAACCACTGAAGGCCGTCACCGATTATCTGGCGGAAACCGACCGCTTCGAAGTCGATCCGGTTCTGAACGGCAAGCTCGTGTTGTCTTCCTCGCCGGGCGGCTACTGCATCTGCCGCAAGGCGTGAGCGGAATCAGGGATAGTCGTTCATGGCGCAGGTCGATATCGTCAGCCTCAAGGACAATGCGGATCCGGCCAGACGGCTCCGACTTCCGATCAGGGACGATAGCGGCAGGCACGTCGGCGACCTGCAATGCATCGACAGGTCGATGCTTGCCGAACCCGGCCTGATCGACGACCTGACGACGTGGCGCAACCAGTCGATGCCGTTTTTCCTCACCCAGTTTAGCGCCACCGAGGAACGCACACGGCGGTGGCTCGAAACCATCTCACTGCCCGTCGCCGACCGAATCCTATTCGTCATTTGCGATCCAGGCGGAAACCGGTTCGGCAATTTCGGCATCTGTAACTTCCGGCCCGGCTCGGCCGAATTCGACAACGTCATCCGCGGCCGGACGAGCGATACTCGCAACCTGATGTTCCATTGCGGCATGGCACTGCTGGAGTGGATGTTTTCCGGACTTGGGGTCGAAACCGCCGAGCTGCACGTCTTCTCCCACAATGAAAAAGCGATCGGCCTTTACAAGCGGCTGGGCTTTGCGGCGGCCGAAAGCCTGCCGCTGCGGCGCACGGAAGAAGAGGGCATGATCAAATATTCGATCGTCGATCGATCGGAAGCGAATGCCGGCTTCGACTATCTGAGGATGAAGCTTCCGATCGAACGTTTCCGGCGGGCGCATCCATCGGCTTTACTGACCGCCTGAAGCCCCTCACCGCACCGGCTGATAGTGGCCGCGGAGCGGCACCTTGTCGTCCATCGAGATGAAGCCGTCGCGTTCGCAGACATACATCAGCGTCGGCATGCCCCCCGAACGGAAGATCTCGTCATAACGACGGCGGACCTGGACGGTTTCGGTGCGGCAATTGTAGGATTCCTCCTCCTTCTTGTCCGGCTGCGCCTTGACGCCGGGAAGACCCCTATAGGGATAGAGGGGTTGAACGCCAGAATCGACCGATTTCGTCCAGTCGACGGCAAGGGCGGACGAGGGCGTAAGGCCGGACACGGCAACGAGCAATATGGGAAGCATCATCACAAGCCGCATGGCAACTCTCCTGCCGGCGTTGGTGGCCGCTCTGACGATGTAGGAAAGCTCAGCATCGTCATCAAGCTGCCGCAGCAGGCGACTTCCTGAAATAACTTCTGATGACGGGATGGCCGAAGAGGCCGGCAAGGATCGCAAAGCCAGCGCCGACGACAAAACCGGCCAGAAAACCGCCGATGATGCCGGCGACCAGCAGGATTTTCTTTCCCGGACCGTCGGCCTTGACCGGCGGCTCGGCCGGCGAGATGACGCGAATGTTACTCTGATTGAGGTTCTGCTCCTCGCTCGTCTGGCTGGAGCGCTTCAGCACCGTCTCGTAAATATCGCGCGCCGCAGTCGCCTTGCGCTGCAATTCGTTCAATTCCACCTGCTTGTCCGACGAACTGGCGTGCAGCGCCTTCTGCACGGCAAGCTCCTTGGCGACGCTGTCCTCGGCGGCCTTGGCCTGCTCGTATTCGCCCCTTGCCGAGGTGGCGAGACGCTGCAATTCGCCCTTGATTTCGACTGATATGCTCTGCAGCGACGAGCGGGCCGCCTGCAGGCGCGGATGACGCGTGCCCATCTGGCTTTCGAGGCTGCCGACGGCGGCGGCCTGGGTGGCATATTGCTGACGCAGACTGACGAGCGGCGAGGTGACGCCGCCTTCCGCCTGGTTGCCGGCGACGATGTCCTCGACGCGGAGATTGGCGACGGCATCGGCGCGCGCCTTTGCCTGGATGGTCTTTTCCTGTGCCGTCACCAGCATCGTGTTCAGCGAAACGAGCCGCTGGTCGGAGATCAGGTTACCCTCTGTCGCGGCCATGTCGTTGTCGGCGCGGAAGGTTTCGACAGCCTGCTCGGCCTCCAGCACCTTCTGGCGCAGGTCGTTGAGGCGTCCGTCGAGCGTCGAGGAGGTATTTTCGTAGATGCCGTTCGAAGCGCTGTTCTCCTCCTCGGTGAAGGAGGTGACGACCTGGTTGGCAAGCCTTGCGGATTTATCGGCATCATTGGTCGTGGCGGCAAGCGAGACGACATAGGTGCTGGCCTCACGGGTGATAACCAGTGCCTTCTGCAAAGTGCCGATCACGGCGGCGCCATCCGTGCGGCCGCCGGTGAATTCGGGATCCTGGTCGAGCTTCATGGCTTCGGCGACGCGCCGCAGCACATTGCCCGAGGTGAGGATCTGCACCTGGCTATCGATCAGCGCCGAGATCATTTCCGGCGAGGGACCCGAAGATTGCGCGCCGGGATCGGCAAGGCCGATCTGGCGCGGATCGAAATAGAGGCTGCTGATGGCCGTGAATTTCTGGGCGATGCGCGGCGCCACCGCCCCGCCGGCGAGGGCTCCGAGAAGCGCCAGACCCAGCACGATCAGCCGTCGGCTCCAGATCGCGGCGATACTCGAGCGGAGGTCGAGCAGCGGTGCGGCCGGCACGGACTCTACATTCGGCGGTGCGTCCGCGACAGGCTGTCTTGCAGGCTGAGGCTGAGGCTGAGGCTGAGGCTGAGGTGCCGGACGCTCATATTGGCGGGTTTCCGCAATGTTTGCCGGCGGCACGAAGGGGGGCGGGGCGGGTTCGGGCGATGGCCGGACGAAATCATCCGGGCGGACGACGGGACTGCGCACGCGCACGCCTTCCGGTGCAGTCTGAGATGGCTCAAAACTGCGCCAGCCAGGGAGCCGGCTTACCCTGTTCCTGTCATACTGGTTCATACGCGCACTCGTGTCCCGCCCAGCGTGAAAGACTGAAGCCGAGGTGCCGATACTTTAGAAATTCTTAGCTAACGGACAGTTAAAATAACTCTCGCGACGCCGATGTTGCGATTTGACGCGATTGCGAGGATGCCATGAGGACGACACGACATTTGACAGCGCTGCTGCTTGCGGCCGCTCTCGCCCCGTCGCCGGCCCTTGCGGCTGAGGCCCCCTGCTACCGCGGCGTCAATCTGTCCGGCGGCGAATACGGCGAGCGTGGCGGCATCTACGGCACCAACTACACCTATCCGAGCGAAGACACGATCAGCTATTTCGCCGAAAAAGGCATGACGATCATCCGGCTGCCCTTCCGCTGGGAACGGCTGCAGCCCGCACTTGGCGGGCGGCTCGACGAGGATGAACTCAAGCGGATCAAAGATACGATCGGCCTGATCCGCAAGCACGGCATGGCGGTTCTGCTCGACCCGCATAATTTCGGCTATTACGACAAGACCCAGATCGGCACGGCGCCGGCGACGGATGCCGCCTTCGGTGACTTCTGGGCAAGGCTCGCCGTCGAATTCGCCAATCAGGACGGCGTTCTCTTCGGCCTGATGAACGAACCGCACGACATCAAGGCGACGGACTGGCTGGATGCCGCCAATGCCGCGATCCGCAGCATCCGCGCCGTCGGCGCCCGTAACCTCATCCTGGTGCCGGGCACGGCATGGAGCGGCGCGGGCAGCTGGGAAAAGGATGTGATCGGCGGCGCCAACGGAACGGTGATGCTCGGCGTGCGGGACCCGCTCGACTTCTACGCCTATGAGGTCCATCAGTATCTCGACGCCGATTCCTCCGGGACCCATCCGACCTGCGAAGGTGCAGGCGCCGCGGTCGCGGCGATCAACGGCGTCACTGCCTGGCTGAAGCAGAACCACAAGCGCGGCTTTCTCGGCGAATTCGGGGCCTCCGCCGACAAGGACTGCATGAGCGGGCTGACCGAAATCTACGCCACCATGTCTGATAATAGTGACGTCTGGCTCGGCTGGTCCTATTGGGCGGCCGGCGATTGGTGGCCGGCGAACGAGCCGTTCAACGTCCAGCCGCGCAAGGGCCCTGAGCGGCCGCAGATGCAGCTTCTTGCCGAGGTGGCAAAAGCCGGTGCCGGCACTTGCTCCGCCGTCAAGCCTGCGGGGAAATGAGCATGGCGGTCGTCGATCAGAGGACAGCAACATTCACTGTAGCCGGCAACCGGCTCGATGCCGCCCGCGAGGCATCGCGCACCGATCATACAGTGCTCTGGCTCGGCCTGCTCTCCGTGCTCTATAACGGCATTCTCGCCTTCATCAACCACAACATCGTGCCGCTTTCGATGACGCATGTCGCCGCCAGCGAAGGCCTGATCATGGCGAGCGCCATCATCTATATCCTGCATAAGGGGATCTACGAGACCGATCTTCCGGCCTTCCTGTTCCTGCTGTTCACGCTCGTCGTGACCATCTATGTCAGCGTGCTCAACCGCATGCTGTTCATCGATCACTTCCGCAACGTGCTGATCATCTTCTGCTTCACCGGGCTCGGGGGCTGGAGCAATGAGAAAACGATGAAGCTCGCCTTTCGCTGGGCAAGCCTTGCCGTCATGATCTTCCTGATCTTCGAGATCGTCAGCGTGCCGTTCTACGTCAGCATCGTCCATCCGTCCGATTATTTCGCCAATACGCGCGGGCTGCTGCCGCTGAGCTATAATACGACGGGCCTCTTCCAGAACGCCCTCGGCTTTCCCGAGCGCTTCTCCTTCGGCATCATCGACCACCGTTCCTCGTCGATCTTCCTCGAGCAGGTGTCGCTCGCCAATTTCTGCGGCGTGATCGCGGTCTACCTGATTTCGATGTGGGAAAAGCTTGGGCGCTGGGACAGGCTGCTGATGATCGGCACGGCCGTGCTGATCCTGGTGACCAACGACACGCGCACGATGCTGATCTTCTGCTTTGCCTGCATCGTCGGCTATTTCGTCTTTCCGAAGATCCCGAAGAATTTCAATCTGGCGCTGATGCCACTGATCGTCGCCGCGGGCTTCCTCGTCTACGTCCTGAAACCCAACGCGACCGGCGACAACTTCACCGGCCGCATCAATCTGACGATGAAGAAGATCATGGAGCTCGATCCGCTCGCCGTCCTTGGGCTTTCGGTCGACCGGGTCGCCGAATTCGCCGACAGCGGCTATGTCTACCTTATCTACGCGGCGACGATCTTCGGCGTCATCGCCTTATGGCTGTTCGTCTGCCTCTTTCCCGCCGGGCGCACGGCGGCGCAGCGGCGCTGCGCCCATTCACTTTCTCTTTTCATTTTTCTGAATATGATGATCGGAGGAACCGCGGTCTTCTCGATGAAGATCGCCGGTCTCCTCTGGTTCGTCGTCGGATATATGCGTTTCCACGACAGCCCGCGCATCCGGCAGGGTCGTCCGGCAGATGTATTGAGTTGACCGCAGCGGGCGCCTGTCCGCGCGAGCCCTAGAACAGGATGATTTTAGGCCGGATCGGCCTAAAATCTGAATCCTGTTCTAAATCAAAGAAATAGAGCATAATGTCGTCCGGAAACCGCCCACGCTTTTCGGCATCATGCTCTGGGGAGCAAGACGCTCGATGCTTGTCCAGCTTCAATATCTGCGCGCCATCGCGGCGCTGATGGTCGTCTATTTCCACGCGGTATTGCAGCTTGCCAAGGTCAATCCCGCAGTCGACGCCACCGCCTTCGTCTATGGCGAAACCGGCGTCGACATCTTCTTCGTCTTGAGCGGCTTCGTGATGTGGCTGACGACGAGCGGACGCGCGATGAGCCCGATCGATTTCGCCCGCCGGCGCATCAAGAGGATCGTGCCGCTCTACTGGCTGGCAACGCTGTTTTCAGCGACAGTGGCGCTGGTCGCTCCATCATTGCTGAAATCGACGGTGTTCGACCTGCCGCATCTCATTGCCTCGCTGTTCTTCCTGCCATGGGCCAATCCCGCCGATCCCAGCACGATCACGCCGGTCGTCGTTCCCGGCTGGACGCTGAATTACGAAATGTTCTTCTATTTCGTCTTCGCGCTGCTATTGCCGCTACAGGAAGCTAGGCGCATCCCGGTGATGTTTGCCGTCTTTGCCGTCATCCTGATCGCCTGCCGACTGCTGCCGGAAACGACTGTGACCCGGTTCTACGGCGAACCGATCATGCTGGAGTTCCTCGCCGGTGTCGTGCTCGGCTGGCTCTATGGGCAGAAGGTGCTTCTGCCGAACCGCTGGGCTTGGGCGGCCCTTGCCATGGGCTTTGCGTTTCTCTTCATCAACGAGGCGCTGATGCCACCGGAAAGCCGGTTCTATGCCTGGGGAATCCCGGCGATCTTCATCGTCTACGGCGCGATCTCCATCGATTTTTGCAGGCTACCGCTGATCGGATGGCTGAACTATCTCGGCGACTGCTCCTACAGCATCTATATCACCCACGCCTTCACCCTGGCTTTTCTCAGGGTCGTCGCCGATCGCCTGCCGATCGGCATCCTGCAGCAGCCCGTGCTCTTCGTCATCCTCTCGCTGGTGCTCTCGTCGATCGGCGGTGCGATCATCCATGAGATTACCTCACCGCGCCGCCGGAAGGTTGCGGTGGCGAGCCGGCCGCCGGCCTAAAGCGCGTCGAAGGCGAGAATACGCATCCAAGCGGCGCTGACGGTACAGTTTTTCGCGCAACTTCTCCTAAGCTTCAGACTGAGCAATGACAGAACTTGCACAAACGTGATGGTTTATCTTGCAATTTGTCGCATGAATGAAAGTGCGCCGGCCTATTCGCGGTCCGGGCTTTGATCTAAGCACAGCGGCGGCCTTGGAGAGGGAAGAGGGAAAGACATGACAAGTTACGTATTGACGGTATCCTGCAAGTCGACGCGCGGCATCGTGGCGGCGATTTCGAGCTATCTGGCCGACAAGGGCTGCAACATCATCGATAGTTCGCAGTTCGACGATCTCGATACCGGCAGGTTCTTCACGCGCGTCAGCTTCATCTCCGAGGAAGGCGTGCCGCTTGCCGAACTCAAGGAAGGCTTCGAGCCGATCTGCAAGCGGTTCGCCATGAATGCCGAGATCCATGACGGCAATGCCCGCATGAAGGTGCTCTTGATGGTGTCGCGCTTCGGCCATTGTCTGAACGACCTGCTTTACCGCTGGAAGATCGGCGCGCTGCCGATCGATATCGTCGGCGTCGTCTCCAACCATTTCGATTACCAGAAGGTCGTGGTCAACCATGACATCCCCTTCCACCACATCAAGGTGACGAAGGAGAACAAGCTGCAGGCCGAAGGCCAGATCATGGATATCGTCGAACAGACGGGCACCGAACTGATCGTGCTGGCGCGTTACATGCAGGTGCTTTCGGATGCGATGTGCCAGAAAATGTCCGGGAAGATCATCAACATCCACCATTCCTTCCTGCCGAGCTTCAAGGGCGCCAACCCTTACAAACAAGCCTATCAACGCGGCGTGAAGCTGATCGGGGCGACGGCGCATTACGTCACCGCCGATCTCGACGAAGGCCCGATCATCGAGCAGGATACGGCGCGCATCACCCATGCGCAGTCACCCGACGACTATGTCTCGATCGGCCGCGACGTCGAAAGCCAGGTGCTGGCGCGTGCCATCCACGCCCATATCCATCACCGCACCTTCCTGAACGGCAACCGCACCGTGGTCTTCCCGGCAAGCCCGGGCGGCTACGCCTCCGAACGCATGGGCTGAGCGCAGCCCTGCATCTCTTTTGCTGGCAAACGACAATCCCCGTTGCCTGCTAGCGGCAAGTACTTGATTATCTCGTTCAATAGGTAATCGAATCATGCTGCGGGAGGGGTGTCATGACCGACGAGGCGCTTGTTGATCGCATGGCGCTGCCGCGCCCCGACGTGACCGCCATCGACGCGGAAGAGATCCTCCTTGCTCATTACAGCCTCTCCGGCACGCTTGCCGAACTCGGCAGCCAGCAGGATCGAAACTATCGCGTCGATAGCGACAGGGGTCGTTACGTCCTGAAGATCTGCCATGCCGCCTACGAGATCCGCGAGCTCGAAGCACAGAATGCGGCGATCCATCACCTCAAAAGCAGGCAAGGTGCGCCGCGCGTTCCGAAGGTGATCGCCACCAATGACGGGCGGGAGATCGTCGTCCTTACCGTGCGCGGGCAGGGCTATCAGGCCCGGCTGCTGGAATATCTGGAAGGCCATGGGCTGACGGAGCTGACCTATCTGGCGCCGGCTTCCGTTGCAGCCCTCGGCGCGCTCTGCGCCAGGCTGGCGCAGGCGCTTGCCGATTTCGACCATCCCGGTCTCGACCGCAGCCTGCAATGGGATCTCAGACGGGCAGGTCCCGTTGCCGTGCAGCTGCTTTCGGCCATCACCGACGGTGCGGCGCGCGACCGGATCGCCAAGACCATGGTGATGGCCGTTCGCCGCATCCAGCCGTTGGCGCCGTCGCTTCGGCTGCAGGCCGTGCATCACGACGTCACCGGTGACAATGTCGTCGGCCACCGTGACGCCCGTGGCCATATCGTCCCCGACGGGGTGATCGATTTCGGCGACATCATCCGCGGCTGGCTGGTCGGCGACCTCGCCGTCACCTGTGCTTCGCTGCTGCATCAGGCAGATGGCGACCCCTTTCATATCCTGCCCGCCGTCACCGCCTATCAGGCGATCTATCCGCTGAGCGACGAGGAACTGAAGGCGCTCTGGCCGTTGATCGTCGCACGCGCGGTCATTCTCGTCGCCAGCGGCGAGCAGCAGATTTCGGTCGATCCCGACAATGACTATGTCCGCGACAATCTTGACCGCGAGCGGGCGATCTTCGATACGGCGATGTCGGTTCCCTTCGATCTCATGGAAGCAGCGATCCTCAAGGCAGCCGGCGCAGATGTGGCCGCGCCGGAAATATCGGGATGGCTGCCGTTGCTGCCGGACATCGATCCCGCCGGGATCGCCTATGTCGATCTCGGGGTACGGAGCCCGCATTTTTCCGCCGGCAATTGGCTGAATACGGACATGGACTGGCGGCTGCTTGCCCGCATGGCAACCGAAAACGGTACGGCAGCGACGCGCTACGGCGAATATCGGCTTTCCCGCGCGGGAACCGCGAAGGGACAGGCGACCTGCGCCCTGCACGTCGACATATGCCTTGCCGCAGGCAGCGCGATTGCCGCGCCCTTTGCCGGCCGCATCGGCTGGAAGGACCAGCATCTGACGCTCGCCAGCGACACCATGACCCTGCATCTCGATGGGCTCGACCTCTCGGTCGAGGATGGAGCCGAGATCGCCGCCGGCGATTCGCTCGGCACGGTTTTCGGAGAGGCGTCGTCGCTCGGTGGGCTGCGCGTCCAGCTTTGCAGCGTCGCCGGTCTCGAACCGCCGCTCTTTGCTTCACCGCGCGCGGCGGCGGCCTGGTCGGTGCTCTGCCCTTCGCCCTCACTGCTTCTCAGCCCGCAAGCGGATGCGCCGCAAGCTGAAACCGCGGAGCTCTTCGCCAGGCGGCGGGTGCATCTCGCAAGGTCGCAGAAGAATTATTATGCAGCGCCGCCGCAGATCGAGCGCGGCTGGAAGGAGCATTTGTTCGATGTCGAGGGCCGCGCCTATCTCGACATGGTCAACAACGTCACCATTCTCGGCCATGGCCATCCCAAGCTCGCGGCGGCGATCAGCGCGCAATGGCTGCGGCTCAACACGAATTCGCGCTTCCACTATGCGGCGATTACGGAATTTTCCGAACGCCTCGCCGCCCTGTCACCGGATGGGCTCGACGCGGTCTTCCTGGTCAACAGCGGCTCGGAGGCGAACGATCTGGCGCTTCGGCTGGCGCAAGCCCATAGCGGCGCGCGCAACATGCTCTGCCTGCTCGAAGCCTATCATGGGTGGTCGGCGGCAAGTGATGCCGTCTCCACCTCGATCGCCGACAATCCGCAGGCGCGGAGCACCCGGCCGGACTGGGTGCATGCCGTCATTTCACCGAATACCTATCGCGGCGCATTTCGTGGTCCCGATACCGCGGCAAACTATCTCAGCGCGGTAACGCCGGTACTGGAGGCGATCGACGCCGGCGGCAACGGCCTTGCGGGCGTCATCTGCGAATCGGTCTACGGCAATGCCGGCGGCATTCCGCTTCCGGACGGTTATCTCAGGGAAATCTATGCGCAGGTGCGCGCGCGCGGCGGCCTCTGCATCGCCGATGAGGTGCAGGTCGGCTATTCCAGGCTCGGACATTATTTCTGGGGCTTCGAACAGCAAGGGGTGGTGCCCGATATCATCACCATCGCCAAGGGCATGGGCAACGGCCATCCGCTCGGCGCCGTCATCACCACGCGGGAGATCGCGCAATCGCTGGAGAAGGAGGGTACCTTCTTTTCCTCCACCGGCGGCAGCCCGGTCAGTTGCGTCGCCGGCATGACGGTGCTCGACATCATGGCCGAGGAAAAGCTGCAGGAAAATGCCCGGACGGTCGGTGATCATCTGAAGGCGCGGCTCGCCGCGCTGATCGACCGCCATCCGATTGCAGGCGCCGTGCACGGCATGGGCCTCTATCTCGGCCTCGAATTCGTCCGCGACAGAACGACGCTGGAGCCGGCGACGGAAGAGACGGCTGCAATTTGCGACCGGCTTCTCGAACTCGGCGTCATCATGCAGCCGACCGGCGATCACCAAAATGTGCTGAAGATCAAACCACCGCTCTGCCTCAGCATCGAAAGCGCGGATTTTTTCGCGGACATGCTGGAGAAGGTGCTCGAAGAAGGCTGGTGACCCAGGGCTTCCAGCATTAACCAAATCGGTCATTTCGAGGCATTTCGATTTTTAATGAAACGGGGCATTGCCTGATACAGCAAGGCTTCCTATGTCTGCCGCGGTGATCGATCGAAGTTCGATTCTGTCATGCGAATTTAACGAAGAGCTGATATGTTTCTTTCTGTAAGTTCGGGCTACGACGGAATTAATTTTTTCGGATGGTCGATATTTTGACACGTTTCGGAATATGTTTCTGACAGGCTACCGGGTAATCTCTACCAAGTTAGTAGATTATCGAACGCAGCCTTCACCGGCCCCGGGCTCTACCGGGACCCCTCAAGTGCAACGCCAACACAAGGAACGAGCATGATAGACATCGATATTCTCGCCGATCTCCTTGGGCGATCTGTGCTTGGCAATGACCGTCCGGGCGCCCTCTCCCGCCCGAACTGTCGAATGTGACGTTCGTCCTCCTTTCAACGGTACCAGACAAGTCAATTCGCCATGGCTGCGCATATTGTGCGGCAGGAGTTCTATCTATGAAGAAGCAAGTTATCGAATATGCAGGCGTTCCCGTCGGGATCGTCATTCCCGATGAAGACCGGCTGAAGTTCATCGCCGTGAAATTTCATGTCCACGACCTCGACGAGCAGCGTTTCGGCTCGCCGGACGAGGTGCGGCTGGCCATCCATGACCTGATGACCCGCCGTCATCCGAAGCCGCTTCATGCCTGAGGCATGAGGCCGCGATTAGAATTCACGGCTTTTCCCGATGTCCGACCGGTCCCGCCAAATGGGGCCGGTCTTGTTTTTTGAGGGCATTACAGCGCCGCGCGTCTATATCAGACGCGCGGCGCTGTAACACTTTGAATTGCTGCATAATTTTATCCTTAAATCGATTCCGATTTAAGGAATTATGCAGTACAGTCCTACCGGCCGCCTTTCCGCATAAGGATCCGCCCTTGCCCGATCTTCTCAACCTCATCACCGATATCGAAGGCGTTTCCGTCGGCCATGCAACCGACCTTGCGCTCGGTTCCGGCGTCACGGTCATCGTCTTCGACGAACCGGCCGTCGCATCCGGCACGGTGCTCGGCGGTGCGCCGGGCGGGCGCGACACCGGCCTGCTCGATCCATCGATGACCGTCAATGCCGTTGATGCCTTCGCGCTTTCCGGCGGCTCTGCCTTCGGGCTGGATGCCGCCGGCGGCGTGCAGGCGGGCCTGCGCGAACTCGGCCGCGGCTTTACCGTCGGGTCGGTGCGCATTCCGATCGTGCCGCAGGCAATCCTGATGGACCTGCTGAACGGTGGCGACAAGGATTGGGGCCTTCACTCGCCCTATCGCGACATGGGCTACGCGGCATTGAAGGCAGCCACCAAGGGTGCATTCGCGCTCGGCACGGCAGGCGCCGGCACGGGAGCGACGACGGCCACCGTCAAGGGTGGGCTCGGCTCGGCCTGCACCGTCAGCAGTGCCGGGCATCGCGTCGCGGCAATCGTCGCTGTCAACGCGCTGGGCTCGGCAACGATCGGCGACGGGCCGCATTTCTGGGCGGCACCTTTCGAAAAAGATGCGGAATTCGGCGGGCTCGGCATGCCTGATGTGGCCGACCACCGGATGCGGCTCAAGGGCATGAACACGCCGGCAACGACGATCGGCGCTGTGGTGACCGATGCGCAGCTGACCAAGGCCGAGGCGCATCGGCTTTCGCTCGCCGGTCATGACGGGTTTGCCCGGGCACTGCTGCCGGCGCACCTGCCGCTCGACGGCGACACCGTCTTTGCCGCATCGACGGCCAGGCATCGACGAGACGACATGGCAAGCCTGATGGAGCTTTGCCATCTTGCGACCATCGTCATGGCGCGGGCGATCGCCCGGGGCGTCTACGCGGCGACTGCGCTGCCGGTCGAGGGCGCACAAAAGGCATGGTGCGACCGCTATCCGAATGGTCATTGATTGAATAGGGTCTGAACCGGGCAGACCGAATATGCCGAATGGCGGAGAGATGTGAATGCAGATCCGGGCGCTGATGTATTTCGACGAGCTGGTCAGGACGAATTCGATGCGCCAGGCGGCCGAGAACCTGAATGTCGCGCCGACGGCGATCAGCCGGCAGATCGAGAACCTCGAATATCATTTCGGCGCGCCGCTCGTCGAACGCAGCGCCCGTGGCGTCAAGCTGACGGCCGCTGGCGAGCTGCTTGCCGCCCGCGCCGGCCGGACGCTGCGCGAGCTCGATCATGTGCAGCAGCTGATCGAAGACCTCAAGGGCCTGCAGCGCGGCCGTGTCAGCATTTATGCCAATGGCGCCACCGTCGCCAATCTGCTGGCGCCGGCGCTTGCCGAATTCAGCCTGAAATATCCGAAGCTGCGTTTTACCGTGACGATCACCAGCGCGCGGCAGGCGGTCGATGCCGTCAACAGCGCCGAGGCGGATATTGCGGTCACGCTGTTTGCGCCTGTCATGTCCGGCACCAAGGTGCGGCTGCGCTCCGAGATCGCCTATGATCTCATCGCCACGCCGCAGCATCCGGCCGCCGCGCATGCCGAGATCCCGCTGAGGACGCTTGCCGACTACGCGTTGGCGCTGCCGGATCAATCCTTCGGCTTCCGCCAGGCCTTCGACGCGCTGTTCGAGAAGGAAGGGTTGAGCCTCGATCCCGTCTTCGTCACCAGCTCGCTCGAAATGCTGAAGGAACTCGTGCTCAGCGGGGCTGCGGTCACGCTGCTGCCGGCGCTAACCGTCCGCCGCGAGATCGAGGCGGGTCAGCTCCTTGCCATTCCACTGGCCGGCAAAACCGGCATCCGCACCCATGTCGATCTCTGCGTCGCGCCGGACCGGCAGCTGTCCTTCGCCGCGACGAAACTGCTCGACTTCATCGAAAGGTTCATGCGCGAGCGCACGAACCGCCGGGCCGAGACGAAAGACTGACGCTTCGAGCTTGCATTGCCCGCGGATATCAGGTGTAGCTTTTTTGGCTACACTGAGCACACAAAATCATCATTGTGTGTGCACCGGCATAGTGTCACTCTCCTCGCAAAAGGTCGTCGTCATCGACGCACGGCCAGATAAGGGAACATGATGATCAAGCTTTCGTTTGCGCCTTCAGCGCGATTCGCCCGGCGGCTTTCGCTCGGTGCCGCGCTTTCGGCCGGCCTGGTGATGACGGCGATGACGCCGGCCGAGGCGGCGAAGACCACGCTCAATCTCGGCATGAGCGTCGAGCCGACTGGTCTCGACCCAACGATCGCAGCACCGGTCGCAATCGGCCAGGTGACCTGGCAGAACGTGTTCGAGGGCTTGGTGACGATCGACCAGGCCGGTAAGATCCAGCCGCAGCTGGCAAAAAGCTGGGAGATCTCTCCCGATGGCCTGACCTATACGTTCAAGCTGCAGACCGGCGTCAAATTCCATGACGGCGAGGCCTTCGATGCCGCGAGCGCCAAGTTTTCGCTCGACCGCGCCCGCGGCGCCGATTCGGTCAATCCGCAGAAGCGCTTTTTCGCCTCGATCGCCTCGATCGATACGCCCGATGCCGAAACGCTGGTGCTGCATCTCTCGGCCCCGACCGGCAGCCTGATCTACTGGCTCGGCTGGCCAGCCTCGGTGATGGTCGCACCGAAGACGGCGGCCGGCGACAAGACGACGCCGGTAGGTACCGGTCCCTTCAAATTCGCCAGCTGGGCGAAGGGCGACAAGGTCGAACTGGAAAAGAATGCCGATTACTGGAACAAGGATGCGGCCGCCAAGCTCGACAAGGTGACCTTCCGCTTCATTGCCGATCCGCAGGCGCAGGCGGCAGCGCTGAAATCCGGCGACCTCGATGCCTTTCCGGAATTTGCAGCACCCGAGCTGATGAGTTCGTTCGACGGCGATGCGAGGCTCGTCACCAAGATCGGCAATACCGAACTCAAGGTCGTTGCCGGCATGAACAATGCCAAGAAGCCCTTCGACGACAAGCGTGTCCGCCAGGCGCTGATGATGGCGATCGACCGCAAGACGGTGATCGACGGCGCGTGGTCCGGCCTCGGCACACCGATCGGCAGCCACTACACGCCGAACGATCCGGGTTACCAGGACATGACTGGCGTGCTGCCCTACGACGTCGAAAAGGCGAAGGCGTTGCTCACCGAAGCCGGCTACCCCAATGGCTTCACCTTCACGATCAAATCGCCACAGATGGCCTATGCGCCGCGCAGCGCCCAAGTGATACAGGCAATGTTTGCCGAGATCGGCGTGACGATGAATATCGAGCCGACTGAATTTCCGGCGAAATGGGTCCAGGACATCATGAAGGACCGCAACTTCGACATGACAATCGTCGCCCATGCCGAGCCGCTCGACATCGACATCTATGCCCGCGATCCCTATTATTTCAATTACAAGAACCCTGCTTTCAACGCGCTGATGAAGAAGGTCCAGGAGACGGCCGATCCTGCCGCGCAGAATGCGATCTATGGCGAAGCGCAGAAGATCCTCGCCGAGGACGTGCCGGCGCTCTACCTCTTCGTTATGCCGAAACTCTGCGTCTGGGACAAAAAGCTGAAGGGCCTGTGGGAGAACGAGCCGATCCCTTCCAACGTGCTGTCTGGTGTTTCCTGGGACGAGTGAGAGGGTTAGGTCAGGCGCGATGTGATGAGGTGATGGCCTTGGCGCCGGAAGCAGAACAGTCGGATATGGTCGACTCACGCGAACCTCTCGCTCCCTCATTCCTGTGCTTGTCACAGGAATCCAGTGCGCCCAAGTCTTTGGGCGCGGGAGAAGTACTTACTCATCGCATGAGAGTTATTCACGGCGCAGACGCGCCGTGGCTGGATTCCTGTGACGAGCACAGGAATGAGGGAGTGCGGGGAAGCCGCCGTTCCACATCGAAAGCGTGGCACGCATGATCCCACTCCTCGCCCGCCGCTTCGCCGGTCTCATCGTCACGCTCGTCGTCGTCTCGCTGCTGATCTTTGCCGTCATGGACCTTCTGCCCGGCGATCCCGCCTCGATCATGCTCGGCACCTCGGCAACACCGGAAACCCTTGCAGCGCTCCGTGACAGTCTCGGCCTCGAGCAGCCGCTGTTGCTGCGCTACGGGCAATGGTTGGCCGGCGTGCTCTCCGGCGATCTCGGCAATTCCCTGACCTATGGCGTACCGGTGGCAGGATTGATCGTCGAGCGGCTGGCGGTAACACTGCCGCTGGCGCTGATGGCGATCGTGCTTTCGGTGGCGATTGCCCTGCCGCTCGGCGTGCTGGCCGCCTCGCGCCGCGGCGGTATCTTCGACGTCATCGCGACGCTGTTTTCGCAGATCAGCATCGCCGTGCCCGCCTTCTGGGTGGCGCTGCTGTTGATCATCCTGTTTTCGACGAAGCTCGGGCTGATGCCGGCCGGCGGCTTCCCGGGCTGGAGCTCCGGTCTGATGCCGGCATTGCAGGCGCTGGTTATGCCCGCCGTCGCGCTGGCGATGCCGCAGGCGGGCGTGTTGACGCGGGTGGCGCGCTCGGCTGTGCTTGACACGATGCACGAGGATTTTGCCCGCACCGCGGTCGCCAAAGGGCTGTCACGCAGTGCGGTGCTTTGGCACCATATCGTGCCGAATGCGCTGATCCCGATCCTGACGATGATCGGGTTGCAATTCACCTTTCTCGTCGCCGGCGCGGTGCTGGTGGAAAACGTCTTCAACCTGCCCGGCCTCGGACGGCTCGCGCTTCAGGCGCTCTCCCAGCGCGACATCATCGTGATGCAGGATGTCGTGCTGTTCTTCGCAGGCCTGGTCATCGTGATGAATTTCATTGTCGATCTCTCTTATCTGGCGATCGATCCCAGGATGAGAAAGGCGGCCTGACGCATGGCACCGATCGCATCCACCGCAATTGCCAGCCGCCGTCGGGTCTTTATACTTAGCCGGCGAATGAATCTGATTTCAGGAGCTGTGATCATCGGCCTGCTCACCACCGTTGCGCTGCTGTCGCTCGTCTGGACGCCGCTGCCGCCGGCTAAAATGCAGATCATCCACAAATTGCAGCCGCCGCTTGCCTTCGGCCTGCTCGGCACGGACCAGTTCGGCCGCGATGTGCTTTCGATGCTGATGGCGGGCTGCTGGAATTCGCTGTCGATCGCCATCACAGCGGTTACGATCGGCGGGACGCTCGGCTCGATATCAGGCATTTCGGCGGCGGCAATCCGCGGTCCCTTCGAAGCGCTGCTGATGCGCATTTGCGACGTCATCTTCGCGCTGCCGCCGATCCTGTCGGCCATGGTGCTCGGCGCCTTTCTCGGGCCAGGGCGGTTCACCGCGATCACCGCAATCGCCGTCTTCATGATCCCGGTCTTTGCCCGCGTCACACTCGCGACTTCGCTGCAGGCCTGGAGCCGCGACTATGTGACGGCGGCGCGCGCGATCGGCAATACGCGCCTGACCATTTCGCTGCGCCATGTGCTGCCGAATATCGCCAGCCAGATCATCGTGCATGGCGCGATTCAGCTGGGGCTGGCGATCCTGACCGAAGCGGGTCTCAGCTTCCTCGGACTCGGCATGGCACCGCCGGCGCCGACCTGGGGCCGGATGCTTGCCGATGCGCAAACCTATCTGGCGCTCGCCCCCTGGCTGGCGATCCTGCCCGGCCTTGCCATCGCGCTCACCGTCTTCGGCTTCAACATGCTCGGCGACGGTTTGCGCGATCTGCTCGACCCGCGTGAGGCGAGCCGCTGATGTCCTCCCAGGTCGAAAAGCCCGAAAGACCATGCCATGACCGAAACCGACCTTACCATCCACGAACTCAGGCAGCGCTTCGCCGATAAGAGCCTCTCCCCTCTCGAATACTGGCTCGCCCTCGAAGACCGTATTGCCGCCTGGGAGCCGTCGATTTCGGCACTCTACCTCTACGATCCGGCATCGGCGCGCGCCCAGGCGAAAGCGTCGACGGAGCGCTGGGCGAAGGCAGAAACGCTAGGCCCCCTCGACGGCATCCCGGTGACGCTGAAGGAACTGATCGCCACGAAGGGCCAGCCGGTGCCATCAGGCACGAGGGCAGTGGAACTGAAGCCGGCAGAGGCCGACGCACCGGCCGCCGCGCGGCTGCGGGAAGACGGCGCGGTGATCTTCGCCAAGACCACCTGCCCCGATTACGGCATGCTTTCCTCCGGACTTTCGAGCTTTCATCCTCTCAGCCGCAATCCCTGGAACACCACACAGAATCCCGGCGGATCGAGTGCTGGGGCTTCCGCGGCGGCGGCGGCCGGCTACGGGCCGCTGCATATCGGCACCGATATCGGCGGCTCGGTGCGCCTTCCCGCCGGCTGGACCGGCATCTTCGGCTTCAAACCGAGCCATGGACGCATTCCGGCCGATCCCTATTATGTCGGGCGCTGCGTCGGGCCGATGGCACGCACCGTCGAGGATGCGGCTTTTTCGATGGCGACGCTGTCACGGCCGGACTGGCGCGACGGCACCAGCCTGCCGCCGAACGATTTCAACTGGATGGATCTCGACATCGACCTGTCGGGCATGAAGATCGGGTTGATGCTCGATGCCGGCTGCGGGCTTGCGGTGGACGACGAGATCAGGGCCGCGGTCGAAACGGCGGCGAAACAATTCGAGGCGGCCGGCGCGTCGATTCTATCGGTCCAGCCAGTGCTGACACGCGCGATGCTGGATGGGCTCGACAATTTCTGGCGATCCCGGCTCTGGGGCGATATCGCCGATCTCGACGACAACAGGCGCAACAGCATCCTGCCTTATATCAGGGATTGGGCGAAGGGCGGCGCCGACATCCGCGGCATCGATGCGGTCAGAGGCTTCAACCAGACGATCGAGATGCGCAAGAGCTGCGGACGGCTGTTCACCGAGGTCGACGCCCTGCTTTCGCCGACCAATCCGATCATCTCCTATCCGGCCGAATGGGCATCTCCGACCAATGATCCGGCCCTGCCGTTCGAACATATCGGTTTCACGGTGCCGTGGAACATGTCGGAGCAGCCGGCCGCCTCGATCAATTGCGGTTTCTCCCGCTCGGGCATGCCGATCGGGTTGCAGATCGTCGGGCCGCGCTTCGACGACATGCGGGTGCTCAGACTGTCGAAGGCCTTCGAGGATTGGACGGGTGGAGTGAGATCGTGGCCGCAGCCTCCGATCGGCTGATCAGCTGATCGGGCGGCGATAGCCGGTGGGTTGCTCGTAGAGCCAACCGATGCGCTCGACCGTGGCCTCGAAATTCTCGCGCGCTACCGTCATGCTATGGCCGTTGGCGTGCAGAATGGTTTCCTGATCTTCGAAGACGGCGACATGACCCTTCCAGAATACCAGGTCGCCGCGGCGGACTTCGGAGCGAGCGATCGGCTGGCCGAGACCTGCCGCCTGCAGGTCGGCATCGCGCGGCGCGGCTCTGCCCGTCATCAGCATCGCCAGCTGGACGAGGCCGGAGCAATCGATACCGAGGCCGGAACGTCCGCCCCAGAGGTAGGGCGTTTCCAGGAAACGGGCGACGATCTCCACGTAATCGGCGCCATCGAGAGCGCCGATCGGCTGGACGTGCTTGGCAAAGATCGCCGTTCCGTCCTCGAGCACGACGTAGCGATTGCCGCGCGCTTCCGCCTCGCCGGCGACATGAACGCGGCTTCCCATCGACACGATGGCCTGGTGGGGCTTGCGCAGTTCCGGTTCGGGATAGAGGAAGGTGCGCTGGACGGTGACGATATGGGTCGGCGCCGGGCTGCTTTCTAAGAGCGCGTCCGCCGCGACATAACCGACATAACCGTCCGAGGCCGCCTTCACCCAGCACCAGCCGTCGGCGCGATCGAAAACCGCCACATCCTCGCCAAGAAGCAGTTCCGTATCGATGCCGCGGGCAAGGTCCGGTTCAGGGCGCACGGCCAGGACAGGAACGGCGACACGCGCCGGCGCGCCTTTCACAAAGCGCAACGCCTCGACCTTGCCTTCGAGGCCGGCTTCCGCGAGATCGGGCCGGTAGGCATGTAGGCGGCGGTCGAGCATCGTCATTCGCATTCCTTTCAGATCGGCAGCCGGCGGGCCTGATCTCGGATGAGATCGCCGAGCTTTTCCAGGTAAAGCGCGCCGCCGACGGTGCGCTTGATGATCACGTTGCGCCGGTCGGCATCGTCGCGCACGCGATCGACCAGGCCCATCTCGCCCATCGTGTCCAAGGCGCGGGTAATGACCGGCTTGGTGACCTCAAGCGTGGCGGCAAGCCCGCGCACCGTGTGCGGCGGCGGCACCAGATAAATATGCAGCAGGATCGCCATCTGGCGCAACGTCAAATCGCGATCGTCGTGGCGGACCTGATCGAGCGCCGCGCCATGCCAGAGCCCCAGCGCCTGCGAGGCGGTCAGTTCGATCGGCACGGCCCCTCCGGAAGATCGTTACGCTAACGTTTCATTTTCCGGTAGTTGCCATGCACATGCAAGAGGCGCTGGAAATTGCCGCCCGGCAGGGTGAATAAAATTCTAACGATCAGCAGCGAGGCGCAGCGCGTGAACAGAGATCATGCGATGCGCCTCAACGCTTATTTCTGACAGGGCGTCAGCGCAAGCTTTCGCGGATATGGTGAAAGAGCGCGCGGATCGCCTGTGCCTCGCCGCCGCCCGGCGAATGTGGTCGTTCGGCTTGAGCCCAGCCGTAAATGTCGAAATGCGCCCAGCTCTTCGCCTTGCTGACGAAACGCTTAAGGAAGAGGGCTGCGGTAATCGCCCCCGCCATGCCGCCGGCGGGTGCATTGGTAAGGTCGGCGAATTTGGTGCGGATATCCTTTTCGTAGCCGGAATAGAGCGGCAGGCGCCAGATCGGATCGTCGGTTTCCAGGCTCGCTTCGGTCAGGTCATGCGCCAGATTGGCGTCATCGGTGAAGAAGGGCGGGAGATCCGGGCCAAGGGCAACGCGGGCAGCGCCGGTCAGCGTCGCCATGTCGATCAGCAGATCGGGCTCTTCCTCGTCGGCATAGGCAAGCGCATCGGCAAGGATCAAACGGCCTTCGGCGTCGGTATTGTCGATCTGGACGGTCAGGCCTTTGCGGCTCCGATAGATGTCGCCGGGCCGGAAGGCATTGGACGAGATCGCGTTTTCTACGACAGGGACGATGACGCGCAGGTCGACCTTCAGCTTGGCGTCCATGATCATCAGGGCAAGCCCCATGACATTCGCCGCCCCGCCCATGTCCTTCTTCATCAGCAGCATCGAGGCGGCAGGCTTGATGTCGAGACCGCCGGTATCGAAGCAGACACCCTTGCCGACGAGCGTCACCTTGCGATGGCCCTTCTTGCCCCAGCGCAGCTCGAGAAGGCGCGGCGCATCGGCGCTGGCGCGGCCGACGGTATGGACCAGCGGAAAGTTCTGCTTGAGCAGGTCGTCGCCCGATATAACCGATATCTCCGCCTTGTAATGTTCGGCCAGGCCGCGGAAAACGGCCTCGAGCTGGTTCGGCCCCATATCATTCGTCGGTGTATTGATCAGGTCGCGGGCGAGAAAGACGCCGGCAAGCTGGCGCTTGATGTCGGCGGCGTCGGCATCGCGGGGGATCATCAGCGTCGCCGCCGGCGATTTTTCGGATTTGTAACGGTCGAAACGGTAGCTGCCGAGGCCAAAGCCGAGGGCCAGGCGATTTGCCGTCAGCGGCGCGGTCTCAATGTGCCAGTCGCCGGCCGGCAGCGCACGGGCGAGCCTGCCGGTAATGTAAGGCTGCTCGGATGGATTGGTGCCGAGGCCGTAAAGCGCGCCGCCGAGATGGCCTTCGGCCGTCGGAATCAGCAGCAGCGACCCGCTTTCGGCCTTGTAGCCTGCCCTGCGCGCCCAATTGAGCGCGATCGGATCGATCGTGCCGGTCTCGATATGGGCAGGCGTAACGGCAAAGATCGGCAGCGTCGAACCGCCCTTCGTGTTGAAAGGAGTCGGTCTCTCGATAAACTGATAGGGGGCCATGATTGTCCTTCGGCGGTCGCAAGGAATCGTTCCTTAACGGTCTGTTAGGGTTAACAGACTATTGCTGGAGCGAAGATTACGCGTCAAACCTTTCCCTGTTCCGCTTCGAGGTCAGGCGCCGATTTCGGAATCCAGGAACGCGCCATGCCTGCCTCGCTCACCACCACATTCACGAATCGTATCCTGCAGGGCGCTGCGGCATCGCTGCTGGTCCTGGCACTTGCCGGTTGCTCGACGACCAAGGACCGGATGACAACGGGCTCGGTACCGAAACTCACCAAGCCGGTCGAAGAGATGGACGCGACCGAGCTGCGCTCGGCGACGGACCGGCTCGGCCAGGCCTATGAAAAGAACCCGCGCGATCCCGTCACCGGCGTCAACTACGCCAATCTGCTGCGCATGAACGGTCGCGACACGCAGGCGCTCGCCGTCATGCAGCAGGTGGCGATCGCCAATCCCGGCGACCGCAACGTGCTGGCCGCCTACGGCAAGGCGCAGGCGGCGGCCGGCCAGTTTCAGCAGGCGCTCGACACGATCGGCCGCGCCCAGACGCCGGACCGTCCGGACTGGAAGCTGATCTCGGCCCAAGGCGCTATCCTCGACCAGATGGGTCGAGCAAGCGATGCCCGGCAGCGCTACCGCGACGCGCTCGACATCCAGCCGAACGAGCCCTCCATCCTTTCCAACCTCGGCATGTCCTACGTGCTGACCGGCGATCTGCGCACGGCCGAAACCTACCTGCGCTCCGCCGCCAACCAGCCGACCGCCGACAGCCGCGTCAGGCAGAACCTTGCCCTGGTCGTCGGTCTGCAGGGGCGTTTCCCGGAAGCCGAACAGATCGCTAGGCGCGAACTTTCGCCGCAGCAGGCCGATGCCAATGTCGCCTATCTCAGAGGCATGCTCTCGCAGCAGAATTCCTGGCAGAAACTCGCCGCCAAGGACAAGACGCCGCAAGCAGCAGGCGACAGCAGCACCAACTGACCGAATCATGTCGTCGAAAGGCTTACGCTTTCGGAGAGGTCCTGATCTTAGCGGGCGCTCAGGCCTGAAAGAATGAGACGCAAACCCAGGCCGCCCATGACGGCACCGGCGGCCCGGTCGATCCAGCCCTTGGCGGCAAGATAGAGACGCCGCGGATGGCGGGCCGAAAAGGCGAAGGCCACGATCGAATACCACCCGGCCTCCACGGCAAAGACGCCGAGCGGCAGCGCGACGATGAGATCGAGCGGCACCGTCCTCGGCAGGAGTGCCGCAAAGAGGCTGGCATAGACGATGATGGTTTTCGGGTTGCTGATCTGGGTCAGCAGCGCAGTCATGAAGCTCAATCTCAGCGCGCGGTTGCCGTTGACGGCGTCAGAGACTTCGAGCGGCTGACCGGCGCTCCTCCAGATATTGACCGCGATATAGACGAGATAGGCGCCGCCTGCGACCTTCAGCAGGACATAGAGCCATTCGAACTGAGACAGCAGCGCCGTCAGCCCGGCAAGCGCCAGCACGGCAAAAACGACACCGCCGGCGCCCATGCCGAGTGCGGCCGCAAGGCCATCCAGCCTTGAACGCGAGATAGCGATCCTGGAGACGACGACGAAGCTCGGGCCGGGGCTCATCGCGCCGACGGCCAAGGCTGCCATGATGCTGATGAAAATGCCGGCAGAAGACATCGGAGACCTCTCTCTTGGATTGAACGCGCGCCAGGGGCACTGCGGCTGCATCCGCGCGCTTGCCAATGGTCGTCCATCCCGTTTACCAGCTATGCTGGCGGCGGTCACCCGTGATTGAAGGCTGCAGATCGGACCAATGGTCTTTGAGGCAACATCGCCTTCTGCCGAAAGCGGCATCCGCTTTCCGGGGCTGGCGCAATCGTCAGAACTTGTCTGCCACCTGAATGCCGGCCGGACCGAGAATGACGGCGATCAGCACCGGCAGGAAGAACAGGATCATCGGCACCGTCAGTTTCGGCGGCAGCGCGGCCGCCTTCTTTTCCGCCTCGTTCATACGCTCGTCGCGTCCTTCCTGGGCGAGAACGCGCAACGCCTGCGCGACCGGCGTGCCGTAGCGATCGGCCTGGATCAGCGCCTGAGTTACCGAACGCACCAACTCGATCTGGGTGCGCGTGGCAAGATTTTCGAGCGCCGCGCGGCGATCCGGCAGGAAGGAGAGTTCGGCCGTGGTCAGCACCATCTCCTCGGCGAGCGCCGGCGACTGTTCGCCGAGTTCTTCCGACACGCGGCGCATCGCGGCCTCGATCGAGATACCGGACTCGACGCAGATCAGCATCAGATCCAGCGCATCCGGCCAGGCGCGTTTGATCGAGTGCTGGCGCTTGCCCATGCGGTTGGAGATATAGATGTTTGGCGCGTAGAATCCGAGATAACCGACGCCGATGACGGCGAAGAGGCGGATCGGCGTGCCCTTTTCGGCGAGATTGCCGAGGCCGAAGACCCAGAAGGCAGCTAGCGCCAGGAAAAGGAAAGGCAGCAGGAAACGCGCCACCAGGAAGGTATTCAGCGCATTCTCCGAACGGAAACCGGCGGCACGCAGCTTGTTGACCGTGTTTTCGTCGACCAGCGCCTTGCGCAGGTTGAAGCGCTCGACGATCTGACGGACCGAGCGGTTATTCTGGCTCCTGAGCGAGGCCTTGCCGGCGCCGGTTTCCGTGTTCATGCGGGCGCGTTCGCGGGCACGGATCTGTTCGCGCTCTGTGGAAACAGCCTTCATGCGCTTGTTCAGATCGCCGCGCTCGAAGAAGGGAACGGCAATCGTGTAAAAAGTGGCGAAGACGGCGATCGCGACGAGAAGGGCGATCAGCATGCTCGGATTGGTCAGCGTTGCGGCAAGATCCTGCGACATGGTGCTTCCTTCCGGCTAAATGTCAAAATTGACCATGTTGCGCATGACGAAGATGCCGATCGACATCCAGATCGCCGAGACACCCATGATGAAATGGCCGCGCGGATCGGTGAAAAGGATCATCATGTAGTTCGGCGACGTCATGTAGACGAGGGTCGCGACGATGAAGGGCAGAGCCCCGATGATGACGGCCGACGCCTTGGCTTCCATCGAGAGCGCCTGGACCTTGGCCTTCATCTTTCTGCGCTCGCGCAGCACCTTGGAGAGGTTGCCGATCGCTTCCGACAGATTGCCGCCGGCCTGTGACTGGATGGCGATGACGATGGCGAAGAAGTTGACTTCCTGGAGCGGCATGTGGATCGTCATGCGGGCGCAGGCGTCGGGAATGCTGAGGCCTACCTGCTGCGCCTCGATCACCCGCAGGAACTCGCTCTTGACAGGCTCGGTGCCTTCGGTGGCGATAAGGCGGATCGCATCGTTGAGCGGCAGGCCCGATTTGATCGAGCGCGTGATGACGTCAAGCGCATTGGGGAACTCGTTCAAAAACTTGGTCTGGCGGCGTTTGATCAGGAAGCCGACGACCCAGCGCGGCAGGCCGAGACCGGCGACGACGGCGATACCGACCATGACCATCCACGATGCGCCGACGACCAAGGCGACAAGCAGCAGCACGGAGGCGAAGACGGCGCTGATGAGATAGAATTTCGCCGCTGTGATCGTCAGGCCGGCCTGCACCAGCCGCGATTTCATCGACACGGTCTTCTTGGTCTTTTCGTGCTGGCGCTTTTCCAGATCCTTCAGATTGTCCTGCACGGATTTGCGGCGCTTCGACAGCTCTTGCACGCGGTCACGGGCGGCCTTGACCTTGACCCGGTCGCTTTCGGCCGATTTGACGCGATTGATGCGGCTTGCCGATTTCTTGTCGGCCTCGATCTTCGAAAACAACAGGGCATAGGCGACCGCCGCCGCGGAGACGGCGGCGAGGACGACGATTGCCAGCACTATCGGATCGAACCCGAACATCTCGCCTATTCCTTCGTTTTCGCTTCCATCGCGTCGAGGGCGGCGGCAAGACGCTTTTCCTCGTTGAAGTAGCGGGCGCGATCCCAGAAATGCGGCTTGCCGACGCCGGTCGACATGTGCCGGCCGATCAGGCGGCCATTCGCATCCTCGCCATCGATCTCGTAGCGCATCAGATCCTGGGTGATGATGACGTCGCCTTCCATGCCGATCACCTCGGTGATCTGGGTGATGCGGCGCGAACCGTCGCGAAGGCGCGCCGCCTGAATGACGACGTCGACCGAGCTGGAAATGATCTCGCGCACCGTCTTTGCCGGCAGGGTAAAGCCGCCCATGGCGATCATCGATTCGATGCGGCTCAGGCATTCGCGCGGCGTATTGGCGTGGATGGTGCCCATCGAGCCGTCGTGACCGGTGTTCATCGCCTGCAGCAGGTCGAAGACTTCCGGTCCGCGCACTTCGCCGACGATGATGCGCTCGGGACGCATACGCAGGCAATTCTTGACCAGATCGCGCATGGTGATCTCGCCCTCGCCTTCGATATTCGGCGGGCGTGTTTCGAGACGGACGACATGCGGCTGCTGCAGCTGCAGTTCGGCGGTATCCTCGCAGGTGATGACGCGTTCGTCCCTGTCGATATAGTTGGTGAGGCAGTTCAGAAGCGTCGTCTTGCCGGAGCCGGTGCCGCCTGAAATGACGACGTTGCAGCGCACGCGCCCGATGATCTGCAGCACGGTTGCGCCTTCCGGCGTGATCGCGCCGAAACGGACGAGCTGATCGAGCGTCAGCTTGTCCTTCTTGAATTTGCGGATGGTGAGCGCCGGCCCGTCGATCGACAGCGGCGGCGCGATGACGTTGACGCGCGAACCATCCGGCAGGCGGGCGTCGCAGATCGGGCTCGATTCGTCGACGCGGCGGCCGACCTGGCTGACGATGCGCTGGCAGATCGAGAGAAGCTGTGCATTGTCGCGGAAGCGAATCTCGGATTCGATCGTCTTGCCGCCGACTTCGATGAAAGTCTGGCCGGCGCCGTTGACCATGATGTCGGCGATGTCGTCGCGCGCCAGCAACGGCTCCAGCGGGCCGTAGCCGAGGACGTCGTTGCAGATATCCTCGAGCAGTTCTTCCTGCTCGGAGATCGACATCGCAAAGTTCTTGATGGTGATGATGTCGTTGACGATGTCGCGGATTTCCTCGCGGGCGCTTTCGCCGTCGAGCTTGGAAAGCTGCGAGAGATCGATCGTGTCGATCAGCGCGGAAAAGACCTGCGCCTTGGTGTCGTAATATTCATCGGTGCGGGCCGGGCGCTTGCGCTGCGGCGTCTGCATCGGCGGTGGCGTCACCTGCTGGCGTGCGGATTCGCGCGAGGGTTCAACCAGAATGGAGGGGGAAGAGGCCGCAGGGGCGGCGGCCGGATCCGGCGGCGGAGGAGCAATCGCCCCCCCGACCTTTCCGGAACCTTCGTTTCCGCGTTTTCCAAACATGCCACTCGATCCAATCTGCTCGTTCTAGAGCATTTCCCGATCTCTCCGAGTCAAGAAAATGCTCTATCTTTTTGTTTCCACGCAATTCCGGACGCAAAACCGCTGCACACTTTTGCTGGAATTGCTCATCGTCTACTTGCGCTTCAGGAGGCCCAGCAGGCCGCCTTTCTTCGCCTTCTTGATCGCGACCCGGCCGGTGACGATGTGCGATATCTGCGAAAAGGTTTCCGCCGTCGGCGACTTCGGGTCGACTTCGGAAATCATCCGGCCGCTATTGGCGGCGTTGCCGAAGAGATTGATGTCGAAGGGGATGATCGCGATCGGATCGATCTCCAGCGGCTCACAGAAATCCGACGGTGAAATCTCCGGCCGTTTCGGCATGCCGACCTGATTGAGGATGAGATGCGGCGGCCTGTCGTTCGGCCGCATCTTGCGCAGCGCGTCCAGCATGTTCTTGGCGTTGCGCAGATTGGCGAGATCGGGAACCGCTGCGATGACCACCTCGTCGACGCTCGACAGCACCGAGCGCGTCCATTCCGACCATGCATGCGGAACATCGAGCACGGTGACGGGCGCGCTGCGCTGCAGAACGTCGAGCACCGGCTGGAAGGCCTGGCCGTCGAAATCATAGGCACGGTCGAGCAGCGAGGGTGCGGCCAGCAGCGACAGATGTTCGGAGCATTTCGTCAGCAGGCGGTCGAGGAAGACTTCGTCGAGACGATCGGGTGCGAAGACCGCTTCGGCGATGCCCTGGGCCGGATCCTGATCGAAGTCGATGTTGGCCGTGCCAAAGGGCAGGTCGAGATCGGCGAGGATCGTCTCGGTGGAGAAGAGATTGGAAATGCCGAAGGCGCAATTATGCGCGATGGTCGAGGCACCGGCGCCGCCCTTCGAGCCGATGAAGGCGATGCTGCGGCCGAGCGGCTCGGCGTCCGGATCGACAAAGATCGAGGCCATCGCCGTAAGGATATCGGGCATGGCGACGGGCTGGACCATATATTCGGAAATGCCGTTGCGGATGAGTTCGCGATAAAGCCCGATATCGTTGTAATAGCCGATAATGACGACCTTGGTCGTCGGATCGCAGACGGCGGCGAGCGGCGCGAGTTCGCCGAGCAGATTCGCGGCATTCGCCTTGGTCTCAAGGATGATGAGGTTCGGCGTCGGGGCGCCGGAAAACATATTGGCGGCAGCGGCGATGCCGCCGCTGGTGATGCGCATGCTGACCTTCGCGACGCGCCGATCATTGGCGCAGCGTTCCATGACTTGTTGTAGGGCCTCGCTCTCGCAGAAAGCATGGACGGAGATGCGCGGCAGCGGCCGCATGCTTTCCAGATCCGCCATGCGCACCGCCTCCTCGGCGTTGCGAAGCTCGCTGGGATTCCTGATTTCGTATTCGATCGCGCTCATCGTTCCGTTCCGCCTCAGAATCCGCTGTCGCCAGCATCTTCGATCGTCGTCGTTGTTGTCCGGTATTCCTGGATCGCATTGTTGCGCCGCTGCGCATCGATCGGAGTCATACCGCGGGGCGCCACCAGATCTTCCGGATTGGCGATCTGGGCGGCAAGGTTGTTCTGCGAGGCGCAGCCGAAATTATAGTAGTTCTGGTTGGTCAAATCGTTCGATATGTCCTTTGGCCACTGACCGCATTGCGTGGTGACCGCGGTGGTGCCGGTAAAGCTCAGCCGGATGGGCGCCGCATCACCGGGACCGACGGCGGCATAGGAGGTGTTGACGATTTTCGAGCTTGCAATCCCCCTCGATGTCAGCTCGGCACGAACCTGATTGCGCAGCTGATAGGCGGCCGCCGAATTGGGCGAGCCTTGTGGCGACAGCACGTAAACCGGGCCCGAGGCGCGCGAGATATAGTTTGCGGCAAAGCCGCGGATGAGATCGCGCTGGGCGATGGTCAGGCGGCGATCGGTGGAGGCAACAGGTATATCCACCGTCTGCTCCGCTTCCGTCACGATGATCGGGTGGCGGGCACGGTAATCGTCCGGAATGCCGCCGGTCGTCAGTTGGTCATGCGGGCCGGCGCATCCGGAAAGTATCGCCACCGACATGGCGACCGTGGCAAAAAGCGCCTTCGAGTTTCCGAGGCGGGGTGTCGTCGCATTCATATGGGCCATCGCCTGATCTCTGTTTTCTGCCATCGCTGCCGCTCGCGCCCCGCTCATTTGTAAATGAACCCGATCGAGCCGTGGAACTGCGCATCGGCAACGGGCGCCTCGCGGCGGCCATAGACCTTGTTGACACGGTTGAGGAAGAAGGTTGCACCGTCGTTCTCAGGGCTGAAATTGTCGTCCGGCCGGTTGAGCTGGTTGCGCGCCACCGGGCGCACCAGATAGGGCGTTGCGATGATGACGAGTTCGGTTTCCTGACGCTCGAACCCCTTCTGGCGGAAGAGGGTCCCGAGCAGCGGGATCTTCGAAACGCCGGGTGTGCCGCCCATCGTCTGGGAAACATTGTCGCGGATCAGGCCGGCGAGCGCGATCGAACCGCCCGAGGGCAGCTCCACCGAGGTTTCCGCCGAACGACGCTGGTAAGTGGCGTTGCCGCTGCCTGCCACCGGTTCGGAGACATTGGTCTTGATCTGCAGGCTGATGCGTCCCGATGACAGCACGACCGGTTTGAAGGCGAGGTTGATACCGTAGTTGAACGGGACGACGGTGACATTGCCGTCGCTGTCCGTCGTCGAATAAAGCTGCTGGCCGCCGGAATTGAAGGTCGCGGCCTGGCCCGATATCGCCGTCAGCGTCGGTTCGGCGAGCGTCTTGACGACCTTGGCCTGTTCCAGCGCATTGAGGTAGGTCGAAATGTCGTATTTGCCGATCGAGCTCTTGAAGAGCGCCGCCAGGCCGCCGCCGACCGTCGATGTGGCGCTGTCGGCGGTTGGGCTGCCGAGCTGGGCGACCGTCATGCCGGAAGAATTGGAAACCAGATTGTCGAAGCCGAGCTGCTTCAGCACCTCGCGACGAACCTCGGCGATCGTCACCTTGAGGGTGACCTGGTCCTCGCCCTCGATCTGCAGGAGGTTGACGACCTGCGAGCTCTGGCGACCTTCGGCAAAGAGCGCCACCGAGCTGTCGCCGCCGGTGCCGGATGCCGTTTCGGTTCTGGTCGTCGCTTCGCCGCCCTTCAGGAAGACCTGTGCCAGATCGGCCGCCTGTGTGGCATCCTGTGGCGTGCGCACCGTGCCGGTCAGCACGATGTTGTCGGAGACGATTTCAACGTTGATGTTTGAGTCGCGAATGAAGCGACGGAGATTGACTTCGAGGCCGGAGACGTCGCGCTCGATCTCGATGTCGAGATTGACGATCTCCTGTCCACCGGCGCCGAAGACGAAGATATTCGTCTGGCCGACCTTCTTACCGAACAGGTAGATGCGCCGCGAGGTGCGGGTCACGGCATCGGCCATGGTCGGATCGGAGACGAGGATATCATGCGCATCCTCCGGCAGATCGACGACGACAGCCTTGTTGAGCCCGAGCTTCAGCCGGCGATGGGCATTGGAGCCGGTCTGCGAGATCCGGACCAGGCTATCGGAATCGGCGCGCGCCTCGCCTGCAGCGAAAAGCGGGGCGAACGAGGCCGGCGCCATACCGGAGACGCCGATTGCCAGAGAAAGACAGCCTGTCAGGAGAGGTCCGGCGCGCCGCGTTGAATTGCCCATTTGCACGTCCCTTACTCCGCCTTCGGCGCGGCGCCGGCATCCGTGACGATGGCGCCCGATTTGATGACCTGGATGATCGCACTGCCGTTGTCGCCGCTCAGCAGATAGTCTGCGGCGCTGGTATCCTGCTCCTGCGCATCGGCGACCGAGCGCAGCGCGAGCGACAGCCGGTCCGCCATCTGCTGGGCAACGGCAAGAACCTTCGTTTGGTCGGGCGTGAGCTCGAGCGTCGCGGTCGTGCCAACCACCGATTTCGAGCCATCGTCCTTTTCCTGGATCTGCTGGTCGATGGCGAGGACGCGGACATTGCTCAGCACCGTTTCGGTGATGAGCTTGTCGGCTTCAGCGCCCTTGCGGACCATGATGACGTCGACGCGATCATTCGGCAGGATGAAACCGCCCGCACCGGTTGCCACCGATATCTCGGTCGCGACGGCGCGCTTGCCGGCTGGCAACAGCGAAGAGAGGATACGGCTGCTGGAATCAGCGACCTTTTCCGGCCTGATCGGTTCGCCTTCGAAGATCGGCAGACGCACGACGGCACCCTGCAGATCCTTGATCGCATCCGGCTTTTCGGCTTCGGTGATGAGGCCAGGGACGACGCCGCCCTGCGGCCAGGCCATCCAATGCACCGACTGGTCGTCCAGCCTTGCGCCAACCGCCAGATTGGCGCTCGAGACGAGGATGTTGACAGTCGGTTCCTTCTCGACGACCGAGCGGACCTGGGTAACGACACCGCCACTGCCCGCCATTTGCATTGCCAGGAGGCCGGCAAGGCCGGCTGCCACCACGGCGACAGCTAGGATTATAAGGCGGGCCGGTTTCATCGATCATTCCTCAGGGCACGATATGTTCGCCCTGTAGAATGCTCAGCAATTGGTATAATTATGGTTAATGGAATGCTTAGATTTTAAGTTAACAGGCATTTAAAATGCCGTTATTTCAGGCTTTCCAGCGCGGCGAGGAACAGCGGCGAGGAGGGGAAGGCCATGAAGCCGCCGATGGCGATGGCAATCCCGTAGGGGATCTTCTTGGCAAGCAGGACGGAGTTCGGCACCGGCAGCCCGATGGCGAGGATGGTGTCCGATTGCGCTCTTACCAGTAGGATCAGCAAGGTGATGAGGCCGCCGATCATGGCGATGTCGGTCATCAGGAAAAGCAGGGATTCGTTCAGACCAAACCAGAGCGCGGTGGCGCTCATCAGCTTGGCGTCGCCGCCGCCCATCACATTGAAGGCGAAAAGAGCAAAGCAGGCGCTGAAGACGATGGCGGCGCCGGCAAGATGCATGCTGATCATTTCCAGACCCAAGCCGGAGAACGGCGCGAGGACGAGGAAAGAGGCGATCAGGATCACGGAAATGCGGTTCGGGATCGTCATGGTGAAGAGATCCGAGAAGGCCGCCATCGCAAGGCAGAGTGGCAGTATCAGGAAGACTGCGGCTGCGATCATGCTCATACCCGATCGTGACTTGATGCGAAAAGGCTCACGGCCGTTCAGCCTGTGAGCCCGCCCGATATATCGGCCAAAGCAAATCCGGCCGTATCAATTTCAGCGCCAGCTGGCAGCGCCTATCTTAGTTCGACGCCGTAACGCCGGTGTTCATCTTGGTGCCCAAGTTGTTGAACGTGGTGCCGATCCGGTTGCCGAGGGTCGTGGCGCCGGTGATGAGCGCTACGGAAATGAGAGCAGCGATCAGGCCGTATTCGATTGCGGTCGCGCCGGATTCGTCCTTCAGAAAACGGCTAAAAAGCTTGGTCATGGTAACTCCTAACTCCAGTTGATGTTCAGCACGTCCGCCAACTGTTTGCCGTTGATCGGATGACTGCAACCTAGCGAATGGCCGTTTCCATCGGCTTAAGGAAAAGAGTTAACGACATGTGAACGAGACAACATGCCACTGTGGAGTCAGTATTTTCCTACGCATTTCGCTCAATATTTAACGATATTCGTAAAATACCGCTGCATTCATCCGGAAATAGCACATATTCTGCTTCCAACCGGGGCGTGCGCCGTCCTAAATCCGTACCAAATCGGATCATTACGCTTCATCCCGGAACAGAGTGATGAGCTTAAGGCTTCGTTCACCATTTTTTTCCATTCTATGCGGATATTGCGCTGTGATCGTGAAAGAGGACCCAATGTCATCGAGCGGCAAAACCATTTTCTTTGCCGGCATGATCGCCGTTTTCGGTATTTCGGGAGTGTCCGCGGCCGCAGACGATGACATGCTGCGCGTCTATATGGATCACGCGCGCGTCTTGAAGCTCGACCGCCCCGTCAGCAAGGTGATTGTCGGCAATGCCGCAGTTGCCGATGCGACCGTGGCCGACGCCAAGACAATCGTGCTCACGGGACGCAGCTTCGGCACCACCAATCTGGTCCTCCTCGATGCCGACGGCAACGCGATACTCGACGAACGCATCCTGGTGTCGATCGACGAGGGCAATACGGTGCGCGTCTACCGGCAGACCCAGCGCTCCGTGCTGTCCTGCACGCCGAACTGCGAGCAGCATGCGCAGCAGGCGACAACGGGCACCACCTCGCCTTGATCGGCTTGCCTCGGTTCTTCGGCCATTCGTTAAAATCGTCGTGTCAGGTTGAAACGGAAAATCAACGAACGGACCTTAGTCTGACGACTGGAAAATGTCGCTCGGATCCAGGCAATGACGGTAATTGATCAGAAGACGGATAAGGGGCGCGCTTTTGCGCCGTTCCGTTTCTTACGGTTTCGCGCTCTCGCCCGCTCACGCGAGGGTGCTGCGGCGATCGAATTCGCGCTGCTCGCCATTCCCTATTTCCTGGTGATTTTCGCAATCCTCGAAACTTTCGTCGCCTTCGCTGCGGAGGAACTCGTCTCCAATGCCGTCGATACGATGAGCCGCCGGATGCGAACCGGGCAGATTACCTATAATCTCGGCCGCACGACCGATATGAACCAGGCGCAATTCCGCCAGGCTTTCTGCGATGAGGTTTCGATCTTGATCCGCTGCTCGGCGACCGAAGTCGCCACGCCGAGCAAGCTCTATCTGGATGTGCAGACGTTCAGCACCTTCTCGGCCATTCCAACGACGATCCCTAAGCTCTCCACCGATAAATATGCCGACATCAACACGGCGGCCTTCAAATATGCGCCAGGCGGCGCCGGCACGATCAACATGCTGCGCGCTTACTATCGCTGGGAAATCACCGCGGATCTGGTCCGGCCTTACATCACCACGATACGTCCCTCCGACACTTCGATGCCGAGGCAATATCTGATCGTCGGGACCGCGGCCTTCCAGAACGAGCAGTATCCATAATGGCGTTGCGCAACCCGTTCACCAGATTGGTCCTGACGGTGCGGCGGCTGGCCCGCGACCGCAAGGGCGCCGGCGCGATCGAATTCGCGATCCTCTTTCCCGTGCTCGTCATGCTCTATATCGGCGCTTTCGAGATCACGGTCGGCCTCAGCGTCAGCAAGCGCGTGACACGCGCCGCAGGAACGGTGGCCGACCTCGTCACGCAGCAGCAATCCGTCACGAAGAGCGCGCTCGCGCAGATGCCGTCGGTCGCAACGGCGATCTTCGTGCCCTATAATTCGACGTCGCTGACGCTGAAGATCACCGGGATCACCATCGATGCCGGCGCCAATGCGAAGGTGCTCTGGTCCTGGGCGCAGGACGGAACAGTGCCCTATGCCAAGAACGCCACGGTGAGCAACGTGCCAGCGGATATGAAGACGGCGAACAGTTTCCTGGTCCGTACCGAGCTCAGCATTCCCTATACGATGTTCCTGTTCGCCCCGAACTTCATGCCGGACGGCATGCGCACGATCACCATCAGCCGCAGTTATTTCTACCGCCAGCGGCAAGGCGACTCGATCCCCTGCGGCGACTGCTGACGGCCGCCTCCTACTCTTCTCTGCTGCATAACTCCCTCAATCGAAATCGATTGGGGAGTTATGCAGCAATTCAAAGTGTTACAGCGTCCTTTGCGCGTCTGAAAAAGACGCGCGGCGCTGTAATTTGCCAAGCCGGCCGCAGCATTATATGGCTGGATCCCAGCCGCCTCCGACATTCCAGAGGCCGGCGATCGGCTCTCTCGGGTGTAAAATGGCGCGTGCCTTTCTTTTTGTTCTGGATTCCTTCGGCGTCGGCGGAGCGCCGGATGCGGCGGCCTATGGCGACGAGGGCGCTGATACGCTTGGCCATATCGCCGAGTTCTGCGCGGCCGGAGCCGCAGACCGCGCCGGATTGCGCGAAGGGCCGCTTTCCCTGCCCAACATGTCGGAACTCGGGCTGATGCAGATCGCACGGTCCGCCTCCGGCCGGTTTCCGTCCGGTATGCCCGTCCCGGAGAAGGTCTACGGCATTTATGGCGCTGCCACCGAAATTTCCCGTGGCAAGGATACGCCGTCGGGCCATTGGGAGATCGCGGGAACACCTGTCAGTTTCGATTGGGGTTACTTCCCGATAGAGGGCGACGCCTTTCCCCAGGAATTCATCGAGGCGCTATGCAGGCAGGCTGACGTGCCCGGCATTCTCGGCAACTGCCATGCCTCGGGAACGGAGATCATCGCCCGGCTCGGCGAGGACCATATCCGCACCGGCAAGCCGATCTGCTACACCTCCTCGGATTCGGTCTTCCAGGTCGCGGCGCATGAGGTACATTTCGGCCTCGATCGTCTGCTCGCCTTCTGCCGTTTGGCCCGGGGGCTGCTCGATCCCTACAATATCGGCCGTGTCATCGCCCGGCCCTTCATCGGTCAGTCCGCTTCTACTTTCCAGCGCACCGGAAACCGGCGCGACTTCTCCGTGCTGCCGCCGGAGCCGACACTGCTCGACCGGCTGATCGAGCACGGACGACACGTGCATGCTGTGGGAAAGATCGGTGACATCTTCGCGCATCAGGGCATTTCCAGGGTCATCAAGGCGAACGGCAACGAGGCGCTGATGGATGCGTCGCTCTCGGCGATCGACGCGGCTGAGGACGGCGATCTCGTTTTCACCAATTTCGTCGATTTCGACATGATCTACGGCCATCGCCGCGATGTGCCGGGTTATGCCGCAGCACTCGAAGCCTTCGATGCGCGCTTGCCCGAAGTCCACAAGAAACTGAAGCCCGGCGATCTCGTCGTGCTCACCGCCGATCACGGCTGCGATCCGACCTGGCGCGGCACGGACCATACGCGCGAGCGCGTGCCCGTCATCGCCTATGGCCCCGGCATCCGGTCGCGTTCGATCGGCGTGCGCCGCAGCTATGCCGATATCGGCGAGAGCATCGCCCGGCATCTCGACATCCCGGCCGGATCGCACGGAAGGAGTTTTCTGTGACATCGCATTTGAAGAAGGTCGAACTGCACTGCCATCTGGAGGGTGCTGCACCTCCGGCTCTGACCGCGGCGCAGGCACGGAAATATGGCGTCGACATCAGCGCTGAGCTTCGCGACGGAGCCTATGTCTGGCATGATTTCGCAAGCTTCCTCGAATGTTACGACAAGGTTTCCGAGGTCTACAAAACCGAAGAGGACTATGCGCTTCTGACCGAAACCTATCTCGACGAACTCGCCGGCATCGATACGATCTACAGCGAGCTCATCGTTTCGCCCGACCACGGCAAGCGCATCGGGCTGGGTGCCGATGCCTATATATCCGGTATCTGCGAAGGCATCCGGCGAGCCAAAAAAAAGAGCGGCATCGAGGCCCGGCTGATCGTCACCGGCGAGCGGCATTTCGGTCCGGAGAGCGTGATTGGTGCTGCCGAATATGCGGCAAAGGCCGCTAACCCTCTGATTACCGGCTTCAACCTTGCCGGCGAAGAGCGCATGGGCCGTGTGGCCGACTACGCCCGCGCCTTCGATATCGCCCGCGATGCCGGCCTCGGGCTCACCATCCATGCCGGCGAGGTCTGCGGCGCCTTCAGCGTCGCCGACGCGCTCGATGCGGTGCGCCCCTCGCGCATCGGCCATGGGGTGCGCGCTATCGAGGATCTCGATCTCGTAACGCGGCTTGCCGATCTCGGCACCGTGCTCGAGATCTGCCCGGGCTCCAATATCGCGCTCGGGGTCTTTCCCGATTTCGCCTCCCATCCGCTGCCCCGGCTGAAGGACGCAGGCGTGCGGGTGACGATCAGCTCGGACGATCCGCCTTTCTTTCATACTTCGCTCAAGCGGGAATACGAACTTGCGGCCGGGACCTTCGGCTTCAGCGACGCCGAGATCGATGCCATGACGCGCACGGCGATCGAAGCCGCCTTCGTCGACGATGAGACACGCAAGGCCCTGCTCGCTCGAATATGAGGGTTAGAGGCTGGGGATGATCGGCACAAATTGACCGCCACTCTTGCGGTCGGGCCGATTTCCGTGAAAGAAACATTCGATAGAAAGAATGAAAGGCTTCCCCATGGACGGCGTCACGGTCATCGATCATCCGCTTGTGCAGCACAAGCTCACCATCATGCGGCGCAAGGAGACATCGACGGGAAGTTTCCGGCGCTTGCTGCGCGAAATCTCGACCCTGCTCTGCTACGAAGTGACCCGCGATCTCGAACTGACGATGGAAACGATCGAGACACCGCTGCAAACGATGGAGTCGCCGATCCTCGAGGGCAAGAAGCTCGTCTTCGCCTCGATCCTGCGTGCCGGCAACGGGCTGCTCGAAGGCATGCTTGATCTCGTGCCTTCCGCCCGCGTCTCGCATATCGGCGTCTATCGCGACCACGAGACGCTGCAGCCGGTCGAATATTACTTCAAGGCGCCGGAGGACGTGGCCGAACGGCTGATCATCGTCGTCGACCCGATGCTTGCGACCGGCAACTCCTCGATCGCGGCGATCGACAAGCTCAAGGAACGCGGCGCCCACAATATCCGCTTCCTCTGCCTGCTTGCCGCTCCGGAAGGCATCCGCAACTTTCGCGCCGCGCATCCCGATGTTCCGGTCTTCACAGCATCGATCGACAGTCATCTCAACGAGAAGGGCTACATCATGCCCGGCCTCGGCGATGCTGGCGACCGCATGTACGGCACCAAGTAATTTCAACCTTCCTTTACCAAATCGAAAGACTTTGAGGCCCGGAGGTTCGTTCCAGGCCTTTTGTTGTCGACATTAGCAACTTATCAGCACTTGAGGTTTAGCAAGCTTGGAGCATGAGGCCCTGCATGAAGCCGGGTTTATACAGGAAGGATTTCTGTTTCATGCTCGTGCGTACCGTCCTATTCGCCAGCATCGCCGCGGTGCTCGCCACACAGGTGCCTTCCTTCTTCGGAGGCACCAGCCAGCAGCCCGCTGAAACTCTCTCCGCCAATTACGTATCGACCGAAACCGAGCAGCCGGTCGCACCGGAGCCAATCTACGGCAGCAATGCGATCCGCCTGCAGGCCGATGCGCAGGGCCACTATACCGGCAGCTTCAAGATTAACGGCAAGCCAGTGCAGGGCCTGATCGATACCGGCGCCACCTATGTGGCGCTCAACGAGACGCTCGCCCGCCGGCTGGGCTTTACCGCCAACCAGCTCGATTTCCGCTATGGGGTGAACACGGCGAACGGCCAGACGAAGGCCGCGCATGTGACGCTCGACCGGGTCGAGATCGGCGGCATTCGCGTGCGTGAGGTCGAAGCCTTCGTCCTGAAGGACGATGCGCTGACGACGACGCTGGTCGGCATGAGCTTCCTGCAGAAGCTCGCTTCCTATTCCGTCGCCGACGGTTCGCTAAGCCTCAAGCAATAAACCGCGTCAGATCAGGCCCGCAATCACCGGTGTCAGCTCCGGCTTCTCCTCGGTGATGCGGTAGTGCGCAGCAAGTGCCGCAACTGCTCTCTCTGCGGCTGCGTCGTCGGCGGCGTGAACGAGCGCGATCGGTTCGCCCGCATTCACGCGGGTGCCGAGCGGCAGGAGTTCGGAAAAACCGACGCGATGATCGATCCGGTCCGCCGGATGGCGTCTTCCGCCGCCGAGATCGATGACACTGACCCCGATACCGCGCGCATCGCAGGCGGCTAGCCAGCCGGACCGGGCGGCCGGAACAGGCTTTGCGACCGGCGCTCTGGCCAGGTGTCGGTCAGGGTTTTCGATGAGATCGGCCGGGCCGCCGAGCATGGACACCATGCGCGCGAAGACCTCGGCCGCCTTTCCCGATGACAGCGCCCGACGCGCCATTCCCTCGGCTTCATCAGACGAGGCGGCGATACCCGATTTCACCAGCATTTCGGCGGCGAAAGCAAGAACGACGGTCTCAAGCCGCGTGTCGGCCTTTCTGCCCGCTAGGAAATCCAGGCAGTTGCGCATTTCGACGGCATTGCCGGCACTATCGGCGAGCGGTTGGTTCATGTCGGTGATCAGGGCCGAGGTCTTCACGCCTGCGCCATTGGCCACCTCGACCAGCGACTGCGCCAGGATCTCCGCCTGGCCGCGATCGGCCATGAAGGCGCCGTTGCCGACCTTGACGTCGAGCACCAGCGTCTCGAGCCCCGCCGCAAGTTTCTTCGAGAGGATCGAGGCGGTGATCAGGGGAATGGAATCGACGGTGGCGGTCACGTCGCGCACAGCGTAGAGCCTGCCGTCGGCGGGCGCCAAGGTCCCGGTCTGGCCGATGATGGCGCATCCCGCCTCCTTCACGACCTTGTGGAACAGCTCCGCGTCCGGGGTGATCATATAGCCGGGAATGGATTCGAGCTTATCCAGCGTGCCGCCGGTATGGCCGAGGCCGCGTCCGGAGATCATCGGAACGGCGAGGCCGCAAGCGGCGGCGATCGGCGCCAGCATCAGCGAAACATTGTCGCCGACGCCGCCGGTCGAATGTTTGTCAGCGATCGGGCGGTCGATATCGGTCCACTGCAGCCTGTCGCCGGAATCGGCCATCGCCAGCGTTAAGGCCACGATTTCGGCCCGCGACATGCCCTTGAACCAGACGGCCATGGCGAATGCGCCGATCTGGCCTTCCGACAATTGGCCGGCAGCCAACGCAGCGATGAAGGAGCTGATCTCGGCGGCGTCGAGTTCGTCACCATCGCGCTTACGTCGGATGATCTCCTGCGGAATCATTTCAGTAGCTCGACGCCGCAGCCGGTGCCGACTGTGTTCCGCTCAGAACCGCCAGGATATCGTCGAGCAGGTCGGAAGCGCCGAAGCGGAACGTCGACGGCATCGCCCAGTCCGGTGTCATGATGGTTTCGGCAAGGCTCAGATAGAGTGCGGCATCGGCCACCGAGCCGATGCCGCCGGCCGGCTTGAAGCCGACCTTGCGGCCGCTCTCGCGGATAGCGCGGATCATGATGTCGGCGGCTTCGAGCGTCGCATTGACGGCGACCTTGCCGGTCGAGGTCTTGATGAAATCGGCGCCGGCTTCGATGGCGAGTTCGGAGGCATGGCGGATCAATGCGGCATCCTTCAGCTCGCCAGTCTCGATGATGACCTTCAGAAGAACGGGGCCGGCGCATTCTGCGCGCACGGCCTTGACCATGTCGGTCACCGCCTTCTCGTTGCCGGCGAGCAGCTTGCGGTAGGGGATGACCAGATCGATCTCATCGGCGCCATCGGCAATCGCCTCGCGTGCTTCGGCAGCGACATCGGCCACTTCCATATCGCCGGAAGGGAGGTTGACGACGGTCGCGATACGCACGGCATGCCCGGTGCCAAGGATATAGCGGGCCTGAGCGACGAACCGCGGCCAGATGCAGATCGCAGCGCTGGTGCCATAGGGCGTCTGCGCCCGGGCGCAGAGCGCTTCGATCTGCGCCTCGGTGCAATCATCCTTCAAATTGGTGAGATCGAGAAGAGAAAGGGCGACAGCCGCCGTCTCCCGGTTGGAATGGCTATTCATCTTCGCTTCCTCTAGAGCATGATGCCGAAAAGTGTGCGCGGTTTCGGACGACATCATGCTCTAACTATAGAATGTAGAACAGGATTCAGATTTTAGGCCGACCCGGCCTAAAATCATCCTGTTCCAGCCGCAATCATGTCTTTCAATATGGCGGCGAGACGGGCGCCGCCGATGGGCGCCATCTCCTTGGTTTCTTCATGGCTGAGCTCATTGCCGGTCATGCCTGCCCCATAGTTGGTGATAACGGAGGCGGCTGCAACCCTCAGGCCCAGCATTCTTGCGATGATGACCTCGGGCACCGTCGACATGCCGACGGCATCGGCGCCAAGGATGCGCGCCATACGGATTTCCGCTGGCGTTTCGAAGCTTGGACCGGAGAACCACATATAGACCCCCTGCGCCAGCTCGATTTCAAGCTTTACCGCTGCCCTCTGCATCGCTGCGGCAAGCTCGGCATCATAGGCATTGGTCATGCCGACGAAACGGTGATCGCTTTCCTCGCCGATCAGCGGGTTCATGCCGGAATAGTTGATGTGATCGGTGATCTGCATCACCGAACCGGGCGGCAGGTCGTCGCGCAGCGATCCGGCCGAATTGGTCAGGATCAGCGCCTCGACGCCGAGCGCCTTCAGCACCTCGATCGGCAGGCGCATGGCGTTGGCATCGCCCTTCTCGTAATAATGCACGCGGCCGGAGAGCATGACGACAGGCACACCGCCGAGGCGGCCGGCGACAACTTCGCCTGCATGGCCGGAGACGGCACTGACGGGAAAGCCCGGCAGGTCGCGATAGGAAACACGCACGGCGCCGTCCAGCTCACCGACGAGAGAGCCGAGACCGGAGCCGAGCACGATGCCGTGGCGCGGCTTGATGCCGCCGAGCAGTGCGGCGAGCAGGTTGACTGTCGCCTTCATCCGAGTTCGGTCTCGAAGCTGAAGGGGAGAAGCTCTTCCATCGTCATGGTCTTCTTCACGCCTGCCTCATCGCAAAGGTAGATCTTCGTCTCCTTGGAGGCGAATTCGGAGATCTTCTGGCGGCAGCCGCCGCAGGGCGGGCAGAGCGGCAGCTTCTCGGCAATGACCGCCATTTCGACGATCTTCTTTGCGCCGCCCATGATCATGGCGCCGATCGCCGTCGGCTCGGCACACCATCCTTGCGGAAAGGAGAGGTTTTCGATGTTGGCTCCGGTATAGACCTTACCGTCCTCGGCGCGGATCGCCGCACCGACCGGGAATTTCGAATAGGGCGCATGGGCAAAGGCCATGGCGCCGCGGGCGGCTTCGAACAGATCGTGAGACATATCAACGCTCCTTGGTATAGGGCACGCCACCGGCTTTCGGCGGGGTCGCGACGCCGATGAAGCCGGCAAGCAGGACGCAGGTCAGGACATAGGGCAGCGCCTGGAAGACCTGAACCGGCACTTCGCCAATCAGCGGCACCTGCTTTCCCTGCATGAAATTTGCCAGCGCATCGAGGAAGCCGAAGAGCAGGCAGGCAAACATGACGGGCACCGGCTTCCACTTGGCAAAGACGAGAGCGGCGAGCGCGATGTAGCCCTTGCCGGCCGACATGTCCTTGATGAAGGCGGCGGACTGGGCGATTGCCAGATAGGTGCCGGCAAAGCCGCAGAGAATGCCGGCACACATGACGGCGCGGTAACGCAGCCAGGCGACCGAGATACCGGCCGTATCGACCGCGCCCGGGTTTTCGCCGACGGCGCGCAGCCGCAGGCCGAAGCGTGTGCGGTAAAGCACCCACCAGGAAAACGGCACGGCAAGAAAGGCCAGGTAGGTGAGGATATTGTTGCCGGATATGACATTGGCATAAAGCGGGCCGATGATCGGTATGTCGCGGGCGGCGTCGGCGCCCGGCAGGATGATCGGCGCAAAACGCGAATCCGGCGCCAACTGCGGCGTGCGCCCGCCCTGGCCGAACCAGGCCTGACCGAGCACGATGGTGATGCCGGCAATGAAGAAGTTGATCGCCACACCTGACACAATCTGGTTGCCGCGGTTGGTGATCGAGGCAAAGCCGTGCACCAGGCTCAGCGCCACCGAGCAGAGGATGCCGGCACCGAGCCCGAGCCAGGCCGAATCGGTGAGATAGGCAACGCAGGCGGCGGCAAAGGCCGAGCCCAGCATCTTACCCTCGAGGCCGATATCGAAGATGCCGGCGCGTTCCGAAAACAGACCGGCAAGGGCGGTGAAAATCAGCGGGATCGACAGGCGAATCGTGGAGGCTAGAACGCTGATGAAGATGTCATAATAATCCATCGTCCGCTCCTCAGGCTCGCTTTAACTGTTGATAGAGGCGGACCATCGCCGGCCGGAACATGTATTCCAGCGCGCCGGCAAAGAGGATCACCAGACCCTGGATGACCAGGATCATCTCGCGGGTGATATTCGGCATTTCGAAGGAAACCCAGTCGCCGCCTTGGTAGAGAATACCGAAGAGGATCGCCGCCATGATGATGCCGAGCGGATGGTTGCGGCCCATCAGCGAGACGGCGATGCCGACGAAGCCGGCACCACCGACGAATTCGACCTGCAGACGGGCCGACGAGCCCATGACGGGGTTCAGCGCCATCATGCCGGCGAGCGCGCCGGAGAGCAGCATGGCGATGATCACTGTGCGGGCATAGGGGATGCCGGCATAGGTGGCCGCCGTGGGGCTGACGCCCAAGGTGCGCATCTCGAAGCCGAGCTTGGTGCGCCAGACGAGCAGCCAGACGAGGTAGCTGACGACGAGCGCAATGATGAAGGAGACGTTGAACGGGGCAGCCCCCAGCTTGGCGCCGAACAGTTGCATGACCCAACCGAGCTTCGGCAATTGGCCGCCTTCGAGGAAGGTGCGGGTTTCCGGCGCCATCTTGCCTGGTACGATCAGCACATGCACCAGGAGGTACACCATCAGTGCTGCGCCGATATAATTGAACATGATCGTCGTGATGACGATGTGGCTGCCGCGTTTTGCCTGCAGGAAAGCCGGGATGAAGGCCCAGGCTGCGCCGAACAGACCGGCGCCGACAACCGCGATCGGCATCGTTACATACCATGGCACGTAGCGGTCGAGCGCCAGCGCCACCAGCGCGCAGCCGAGGCCGCCGAGATAGGCCTGGCCTTCGGAACCGATGTTGAAAAGTCCGGCATGGATCGCCACCGCGACGGAGAGGCCGGTGAAGATGAAGCTCGTCGCATAATACAGCGTGAAGCCGATGCCTTCGCCATTGCCGAGCGCGCCCTGGATCAGCAGCGACAGCGCATCGAGCGGGCTCTCGCCGATCAGCCAGACGACGAAGCCGGAGATCAGGAAGGCGACGGTGAGGTTCAAAAGCGGGATGAGGCCGTAGTTGATCCAGTTTGGCAGCGGAACGGAAGCAGTGCTCATAAAGGCCTCATGCGGCAATGCCGGCCATCATCAGGCCGAGGGTCTGTTCACCAGCATCGGGCGTCTTCTCGCCGACGACATGGCCGGCAAACATGACAAGGATACGGTCTGAAAGGGAGCGGATTTCATCGAGTTCGACGGAGACGAGCAGGATCGCCTTGCCCGCATCACGCATTTCGATGATTCGGCGGTGGATGAATTCGATGGCGCCGATATCGACGCCGCGTGTGGGCTGGCCGATGATCAGCATCTTCGGATCGCGTTCGATCTCACGGGCAACGACGATCTTCTGCTGGTTGCCGCCGGAGAAATTCGCCGTCTTCAGCCGCGGGTTCGGCGGACGGATGTCGTATTTCTCGATCTTCTCCATCGCATCCTTGCGGATCGCTTCGAGATCGAGCAGCGGGCCTTTGCTGTAGGCCGGGCGGCGATGATAGCCGAGCACGGAATTTTCATATTCCTCGAATTTCAATACCAAACCCATATGGTGGCGGTCCTCTGGAATATGAGCGAGGCCGAGATCACGCAGGCGGGCGGGATCGGCCTTGTCGATCGTCTGGCCGTCGAGAAGAATTTCACCGGAGGTCGGTTTTCGGATGCCGGCAATCGCCTCCAGCAATTCGGACTGGCCATTGCCGGCCACACCGGCGATGCCGACGATCTCACCGGCGCGCACGTCGAAGGAGACATTGTCGACCATAGTGACGCCGCGATTGTCCTTGACCGTGAGGTTGCGGACGGACAGCACGGCGGCTTGCGGGTTCGCCTCGCCCTTCTGCACACGCAGCAGCACGCGGCGGCCGACCATCAGCTCGGCGAGTTCCTCCACCGTCGTCTCCGACGTCTTGCGGGTCGCGACCATTTCGCCGCGGCGCATGACCGAGACCGTATCGGTGATTGCCATGATCTCGCGCAGCTTGTGGGTGATGAGGATGATCGTCTTGCCCTGATCGCGCAGTACCTTGAGGATGCGGAAAAGGTGATCGGCCTCGGCCGGCGTCAACACGCCCGTCGGCTCGTCGAGGATCAGGATCTCGGCGCCGCGATACATGGCTTTGAGGATTTCGACGCGTTGTTGCAGACCAACAGGTAGCTCTTCGATCAGCGCGTCCGGATCGACCTCGAGGCCATATTCCGTTTCCAGCCGCTTGAGCTCGGCACGGGCCGAGGCGACGCCCCTCGCCAGCAGCATGCCGCCTTCGGCGCCAAGCATGATGTTCTCGAGCACCGTGAAATTGTCGACCAGCATGAAATGCTGGTGCACCATGCCGATGCCGGTGGCGATCGCCGCCTGGCTGTCGCGGATAGTGACGGGATTGCCGTTGACCCGGATCTCGCCGCTATCGGCATGGTAGAAACCATAAATGATCGACATCAGGGTCGATTTGCCGGCGCCGTTTTCGCCGATGATGCCGTGGATCGTCCCCTTGGCAACGGTGAGGTTGATGTCCTTGTTGGCATGAACGGCACCGAATTTCTTGTCGATGCCGACAAGCTCGATAGCGGGCTTATCTGTCACTGCAGACTCCAAATAAGAAAAGGGCGTATGGCGAAAATCCCCTCCGCCATACGCCCGATCTCAATCGTCGATCACATTCGGGCGCGGATCACTTCGGGCAAGCGTTGTCCGAGGTGTAATCGTGAACCTTGACGGTTCCCGCGATGATGTCGGCCTTGGCCTTGTCGACGGCAGCCTGCATTTCCGGTGTGATCAGCGACTTGTTGTTGTCGTCGATCGCGGCGCCAACACCGTCTTCCTTGACGCCGAGCGCCTGGACGCCAGCGGTGAACTTGTCGTTCTTGGTGTCGTTGTAGGCATTGTAGACAGCGAGGTCGACGCGCTTGACCATCGAGGTCAGGACCGAGCCCGGATGCAGATGGTTCTGGTTGGAGTCGACGCCGATCGACAGCTTCTTGTTGTCGGCGGCCGTCTGCAGAACGCCGAGACCGGTGGCACCGGCTGCCGCATAAACGACGTCAGCGCCTTGGTCGATCTGGTTCTTGGCCAGCTCGCCGCCGCGGACCGGGTCGTTCCAGGCAGCGCCCGTCGTGCCGGTCATATTCTGGAACACTTCGATATCGGCCTTGACGGAGCGGGCGCCCTGCTCGTAGCCGCATTCGAACTTGCGGATCAGCGGAATGTCCATGCCACCGACGAAGCCGACCTTGCCGGTCTTGGAGGCCATGCCGGCGAGAACGCCGACGAGGTAGGAGCCTTCTTCTTCCTTATAGACAACCGAGCGGACGTTCGGCTTGTCGACGACGGAGTCAACGATGATGAATTTGGTATCCGGGAATTCGGCTGCAACCTTCTCGATGGCCGAGGTCCAGGCGAAGGAAACGGCAACCACTGGATTGAAACCGCGGCTTGCAAAGTTGCGGATGGCCTGTTCGCCCTGAGTGTCGCCCGTCGGCTCGAAGTCGCGATAGGCAATGCCGGTCTCGGCCTTGAACTTCTCGGCACCGTTATAGGCCGCCTCGTTGAAGGACTTATCGAACTTCCCGCCGGTGCCGTAAACCAGCGCCGGCTTGACATCGGCGGCAAGCGCCGTCGTCGACATGGCAGCCACGGCAAAGAGAGTGAGAAGGGATTTTTTCATTGTGCAGCCCTGTTGTTGCTATTCGTTAGGGGTCCTCCCGCAAGCCCTTTCCGGGCATGTCTGCGGAACCACCGACCTCCCCCCGGAGGCCTGGCTGCGTGCATCCTTGCATGGCTCACGGAAAAATTCACCAGAAATTTTTCAGGCGGTAAAGATTTGCAGCGATTGCCAAAAATCAGCTCTTCGGGACTGATTTTTGGACATTCTCTCCCTCAGAATGCGGATTTTCTAGCCAGTCCGGCGGTAAATACCGAGGTCGAAGAGCGGGCGACGCCACAGGGATTTCTCGCCGGATCGCGCCGGCAAAACCACCTTGCTATGCAGTAAAGCGACCGGCTACCGGCGGCTTCTTGTAGCCGATCATCCACAGAAGCAGCGCGATCACCAGGAAAACGGCAAAGGCCGGCTGGAGCATCAGCCACTGGAAGATGAGAGTGTAGAAACGCGGGTGGATATAATAGGAAAGGGAGGATTGCAGCGACGTCAGCGTTGTCGGGCTGACATCCTGCCAGGCATCGGAGATCGGCGTCATCACCACGGAGGACGCCGCAACCGATTGGATCGAATCGATGGTCCCGGCAATAACGGCCGCCGCAAGCGCGACAAGACTCGCCAGACGCAACAGGAAACGCATCAATTCCTCCGACGCTCGATATGCCGGACAATTCCGGCCGGCCGCGCCATTCTCCACCTTAGAGAATTACATAGTCATCGATGAGGTGAAGCACAATGGAGTGGCCGAGGCGAGTTTTATCGCAAGAAGTCAAAAAACTGTTAGATTTCGGTTGATCGGCAAAAATTCATCGGTATATATCGCGCCGTTCCGACGATTTGCTCCTATCCGGGCGCGAACGCCAAAAAAGGACAGGTGGCCGAGTGGTTTAAGGCGCACGCCTGGAACGCGTGTGTACGTGAAAGCGTACCGTGGGTTCGAATCCCACCCTGTCCGCCATATCCCTCGTTTTTCAATATTGATTCAAACCGTATCGAGAGCGGGACGCGGAAGCGTTTATGGCGGCACGCTTCGATAGAACAAGCTGGTCGTCCGCATATTCTCAAACTCGCTGAAGCAGGGCGCGTCCAATCGGCTTCGGGTTCTCGCTGCGCAACACCAGAGATGTCGTCACGGCCCCGAAACGCGCGATCGTGTCCACGATCGTTTCCAGCTCTCCCGGCGACGGAAGCAGCACCTTCAAAAGAAAACAGTCCTCTCCGGTGAGGCGGAATACTTCCATGACCTGCGGCATCTCCGCGAACTGTTTTAGACAGGATTTGATATGCTCATGCGTCGTGCGCAAGCGAAGCACAGCCGTCATTCCAATTCCCAAAGCGGTGGGGTCGATGCGGGCGGCGTAACCGACAATGATGCCGCGGTCTTCCAGCCGCTTGACCCGTTCCGATGCTGCCGGCTGAGAGAGCCCGACCCGCCGACCGAGTTCGGAAATTGCAATGCGTCCATTTTCCTGCATCGCTTCGATAATGGCGATATCGGTTGGATCGAGCAGTACCCGATTGTTTTCCTGAAAAGCCATGGGATCACCTTGAAATCATCGGAAAGAGACGCGGTTTTCCGATGATCATTCATTCCGAAGCAAATGAAAATGCATCATTTTCATCTGCGCGGATGATCAGAGGAAAAGACATGGAGGACATCATCATATTGCCGGGGATTGGCGGTTCGGGCGAGGCTCATTGGCAAACACGCTGGGAAAGGTCGAGCCCGGACATGCGGCGTTTCCAACCGGCCAATTGGGAAAAGCCCGATCTGGCGGACTGGATTTCAGCCCTGGAGCGCGCCGTCGGCGCATCGGCAACCCCTCCCCTGCTGGTCGCCCACAGCCTTGCCTGTCTGCTGGTCGCTCATTGGCAGCAGGTTTCTTCGCTTGCCGTTGCCGGAGCGTTTCTAGTCGCGGTCCCGGATCCGCAGTCCGCGTCATTCCCTGAGGAGGCGGCCGGATTCGCCGATCCGCCGTCGCAAAAGATGCGCTTCCCCACTCTGATCATCGCAAGCGCCGATGATCCTTTCGGCACGCTCGACCATGCCCATGCGCGAGCAGATCTGTGGGGCAGCGGCCTTGTCGCTATCGGTCCTTTCGGCCATATTAACGGGCAAAGCGGCCTTGAAGACTGGGGCCAGGGAAAGGCCTTGCTGACGGCGTTTTCCGCCGGATTGGCAAAATCTGATCGGACTTAATCTTGTTTTCGAGTTCACGATCAAATGGCTCAAACGGGCCTTTGCCTGTGCTGGATGCGTCGAGACGGAGCAACGAAATGCTCCGCTCGCAAGCGTGCGTTCGAGGCTCATCGAGCCTGTCTTTTCCGACCGCGCGGCGAGATTTAAAGCGCCCAAAGATTCCTGAATTTTTACCATGCGGCTTCACCGCGTCTTTGCACGTTTGGGTTTACCGTCTGCAAAATTAAAAAACAGAGGTAAAACAGGTGCAAGAACTTTCGGTAAAGTCGAAGATCATCAAATCCGTCTATTTCAGCCAGGACGACGGACGGCTACGGATTTGTTTCAAGAATGGCGAGGAACGTCTATTTGCAGGCGTTCCCTCCTCGGAAGTGCACGCGATGACGGTGGCGCCGTCTCCCGGCCATTATTATCTCGACCGGATCAGAACCCGGTTTCGCAGATTGGCAGCCTGAAAAACCCGAAGGATAGCTTGTGCGAAATCGGGACGAGGCCGGTGGATATTAACCGGCTGTAAGCCCTCGATATCATCTGGGTTGGATCGCCCCTGCCGGAAAGCGCCAACGTGTCGGCGCTGCCGGCCTGTTCAAGGTCGGCCAGCCGGGAGGCTCGGCGGCGGACCCCAGCCAGGAAGTCGAGCCTCCCCGTCACGGGTGCTCGTTGAGCTTAGTGGCGAAACACATGAGCGGCTTTCGGACGCCGCTACGCCCCTGCTGCCTGATTGAGATGTCCCCGGGCCGTTACGACCAATCATCCCCTAGGCTAGCGAATAGGGGCTAATCCTGTGAAAAACCCAAATTATCGCATCCGGACTCGACAATGCTTTATTAGAATGATTGCATAAATCGGGATAAAGACGGGGGGTAACGATGTTCGAGAATCTGCTTGAGATGCAGGAGCGTGGCGCACGGGACCGTGCGCGTGGCCGCAGTCTGGCCGACAATCCGATGTCGAAGCCGGATATCCTGCCGATCGCCGACTTCCAGGAGTGGTACTCGATGTTCGACGCCTGGCGCTTCGGTTGGTCGATCGAGGATGCGATGGCGGGGCACATCAATATGCCCCGGGACAGCGGCACATTGGCCCAGACCTACACCAGAACGGTCTGATCGATCCTGTCCTCGGCGCCGAAGAATTTCAGGTAGCGTTCGACCTCGGCCGGGTCGCCGGTCGCCTTCTGCGGGTTGTCGGAGAGCTTCACCGCCGGACGACCGTTGGCGTCGCTGACCTTGCAGACGACGGAGATCGGGTTGAGGCCGGAGATCTCGATCGGCGCGCAGCCGGAAAAATCGTTCGTCAGGTTCGTGCCCCAACCGAAGCTCATGCGCACGCGGCCTTCGAAATGCCGGTAGGTATCGATGATGGCGTCGACATCGAGACCGTCGGAGAAGATCAGCAGCTTCTGGCGCGGATCGCGGCCCATCTTCTTCCACCAGTCGATAATCTTCTCGCCGCCTTCGATTGGCGGGGCACTGTCCGGGCGGAAGCCGGTCCAGTCGGCGACCCATTCCGGTGCGTCGCGCAGGAAGGCGGCGGTGCCGAAGGCATCCGGCAGGACGATCAGCAGGTTGCCGCCATAGAGCTTGTTCCAGTCGCGCAGGATCTTGTAGGGCGCGTTGCGCAGTTGCTCGTCGGTTTCGGCAAGGGCGGCGGCCACCATCGGCAGCTCGTGAGCATTGGTGCCGACGGCCTCGAGATCGGAATCCATCGCCAGCAATACGTTGCTGGTACCGGCAAAGGCCGGGCCGATGCCTTCCTTCAGCGCCTCGACGCACCAGCGCTGCCAGAGGAAACTGTGGCGGCGGCGGGTGCCGAAATCGGAGATACGTAGGCCCGGCAATTCCTTCAGCCGTTCGACCTTCGACCACATCTTCGCCTTGGCCCGGGCATAGAGTACATCGAGGGTGAAGGGACCGAGCGCCTTCATCGCCGAGCGCGACCGCAGCTCGTTGACGATGGCAAGCGCCGGGATCTCCCACATGGTGGTTTCTTTCCACGATCCGTGGAAATCCAGCACATATTGCCCGTCCTTCTTCGACAGCTCGTATTCGGGCAGCTGGAAATTGGAAAGCCAGGCAAGGAATTCCGGCTCGAAGATCTGGGCGCGGCCGTAGAAGCTGTTACCCGCAAGCCAGATCATCTCCTTCTTAGAGAGTCTCAGCGTGCGGGCATGATCGAGCTGCTCGCGCAATTCGCCTTCGTCGAGCTCATCGGCGAGACGCACGCGCTTGGTGCGGTTAATCAGGGTGAAGGACGCGTTCACGTCAGGATAGAGCTTCCAGATCATCTGCAGCATCAAAAGCTTGTAGAAGTCGGTATCGATCAGACTGCGGATGATCGGATCGAGTTTCCAGGCGTGATTGTAGACGCGTCTTGCGATATCGGTCCTGGCCATCAAACTCCCGCCCCTGTCCACTCCGGTCAGGTGCTGCCAAATTCCCGGGTACTGCCAAGTTCCCAGCCGGCGCACAAATCCGGCTCGTGCGCCTTCTTATCGAAAAATCAGCAGACAAAGTCCAGACAAAACAATAAACGTCCTGCAGCAGTGGCGCGGCGGGACGTGAACATGATTTTGCTCACGTTTACTGGGCTGGCGTTGCGGGCGCCACATTCGGAGCAGCCGGCGTGGTGTTCGGCGTTTCGGTTGGAACGGCAGTACCGTTCTGTAGCGCCGGCGCGGGGGCCGGAGCAGGCTGCTGCGACTGAAGCTGCTGGCCTGGCTGCTGCGGTGCCACCTCGTTCGCCTCGCGGTTGCCCCAAATCTCGACCGGTATCCAAACCACGAAGGCAAGCACCAGCGCGACGATCAGCACCGTCAGGATGCGATAACCCGTGCGTCCCTGCCTTGCCTTCACGGGCGGGATCAGCTCTTCCTTGTGAAGCTTGCCATCCGACTTTTCCCAGCGTGTTTCGGTCTGATGCGCCATCATCGTCTCCTTCCGCTGTCCTTAACGGGCCAATCCGGCCGCGAAGAATATCCGCAGAAGAAACGGGTGGCAGTCTGGAAGGTTCCGAAAGCTCAATAGCCGGCGGCGCGGTCGACCACGAATTGCAGCGGCTCGCCGCGCTCGAAACGGCCGATCTGCGTCTCGACATGACGGAACAGCGCGTTTTCTTCGGAGACGGCCGCGTCGTGCGGCGTGAGGAAGACGTTCCGTAATTCCCACAGCGGGTGGTCTGATGCAAGCGGCTCCGCCTCGAAGACATCGAGGGAAGCCCCGCCGAGAGTGCCGTCACGAATGGCGGAGACGATATCGGCCTCGACCTGGCTCTTGCCGCGGCCGGCATTGATGAAGACCGGCTGCCCGAGCGCGCCGTTGCGGCGCAGCTTCGCAAACAGCCCGGCGTCATAGAAGCCTGATGTTTCAGGCGTCAGCGGCAGCAGGCCGACGAGGATGTCGGTCCTTGCGAGGAAATTATCCAACTCGCTGGCATCGAAGGTTTCGACGCCATCGATCTGCTTGCGGCTGCGTGACCAGCCGATGACGTTGAACCCCATCACTCTCAGCTTGGCGACCGCATCCTGCCCGAGAATGCCAAGACCCATGACGCCGACCGTCACCTCTGCCGCCTCTGGCGCGATCAGCTTGGCCCACTCACGCTGCCGCTGATGGCTGTCATGGGCGTATTGGCCGCGCAGATGCATCAGGCATTGCATGACCACCCATTCGCTCATGCGCGTCGTCAGGCTGCGGTCGACGAAGCGGACGATCGGGATCTCGGGCAGATCGGCCATGCCGATGATGTGGTCGACGCCGGCGCCGCCGGAGAAGATCACTTTCAGGTTCGGCGCCCGTTTGAAGAGATCGGCATCCGGTTTCCAGAGAAGCGCGTATTCGACCGCTTGGAGATCGCGTGCCCGATTGCCCGGATCGGCGAGGTTGATGCTGCCGCGGTCGGCAAAGGCGGTCTTCAGCACGCGGGCGACGCCTTCGGGATTGAACTTGATGTCGACGAGAATGGGAGGACGGGCGGACATGATCTTCTTTATTGCTGTACGGCGGGCGTCGGCACCGCCTCGATGTTGAAAGCAGCGGCCATCAGTGCCCGGGTGTATTCGTCCTTCGGTGCGCGGAAGATTTCGGCTGACGGGCCCTGCTCCACCACCTTGCCGAACCGCATGACGATGACGTCGTTGGCGAGCGCCTTCACCACCTTCAGGTCGTGGCTGATGAAGAGATAGGCGAGATCGTGCTTCTTCTGCAGATCGCGCAGGAGATCGACCACCTGCGCCTGCACGCTCATGTCGAGCGCGGAGGTCGGCTCGTCGAGCATGACGAAGCGCGGTTTCAGCACCATGGCCCGGGCGATGGCGATACGCTGGCGCTGGCCGCCGGAGAATTCGTGCGGATAACGCCAGCGGGTCAGGGGATCGAGACCGACCTCCTCCAGGGCCCAGCAGACGCGCTGGTCGCGTTCTTCTGATGTCAGCGAGCGCTCGTGCACTTTCAGGCCTTCGGCGACGATATCGCCGACCGACATGCGCGGGCTCAGCGATCCATAGGGATCCTGGAAGACGACCTGCAGCTGGTTGCGCAGTGGCCGCATCTCGCTAAATGAATAGCCGGCTATATCCTTGCCGACAAAGGCAATTCGCCCTTGCGAGGAGATCAGCCGGGTGAGCGCCAGGCCGAGCGTGGTCTTGCCCGAGCCCGACTCGCCGACGACGCCGAGGGTCTGGCCGGCGCGCAGCGAAAGATCGATGCCGTCGACTGCCTTGACGTGATCGACGACGCGGCGCATCAGCCCTGATTTGATCGGGAACCAGACGCGGATATCCGAACCTTCCATCACCAATGGTTTCGACGGATCGGCCAGCGGCGGCTCGCCGCGCGGTTCGGAGGCGAGAAGGTGCCGGGTATAGTCGTGCTTCGGATTGGAAAAGACGTCTTCGACGGTGCCGGTTTCGACGATCTTGCCCTTGGTCATGACGCAGACGCGATCGGCGAATTTGCGGACGATGCCGAGATCATGGGTGATGAACAGCAGCGACATGCCGTGGACGGCCTTCAACTGCCGGAGCAATTCGAGGATCTGCGCCTGCACGGTGACGTCGAGGGCGGTGGTCGGCTCGTCGGCGATCAGCAATTCCGGCCGGTTGGCGAGCGCCATGGCGATCATGACGCGCTGTCGCTGGCCGCCTGACAGTTCGTGCGGATAGGCCTTCAACCGCTTTTCCGGTTCGCGGATGCCGACCTGGTTCAGCAATTCCAGGACGCGCTCACGCGCCGGCTGGCCGGTGAGGCCCTGGTGCAGAGCGAGGATCTCGGCGATCTGCTTCTCGATCGTATGAAGCGGATTGAGCGAGGTCATCGGCTCTTGGAAGATCATGGTGATGTCGTTGCCGCGCACTTCCCGCAGTTCCCGCTCCGACGCCTTCAAGAGGTCCTTACCCTTGAACAGGATTTCGCCGGAGGGATGGCTTGCGGAGGGATAAGGCAAAAGTCGCAGGATCGAATTGGCCGAGACCGACTTGCCGGAGCCGGATTCGCCGACAAGCGCCACGACCTCGCCTTTGGCGATATCGAAGGAGATGTGATCGACGGCGAGCGAGGTTTCGCCGCCCTGATGAAAGGCAACCGAGAGATCGCGGACGGAAAGCAGCGGTTCTGGCATGTCACTCATTGAAACGTCTTCCTCGGATCGAAGGCATCGCGCACGGCTTCGCCGATGAAGATCAGCAGGGAAAGCATGATCGACATGGCAAAGAAGGCCGTCAGCCCGAGCCATGGCGCCTGCAGATTGGTCTTGCCCTGCGCGATCATCTCGCCGAGCGAGGGGGAGCCTGGCGGCATGCCGAAGCCGAGGAAATCGAGCGAGGTCAGCGTCGTGATCGAACCGGAGAGGATGAAGGGCAGGAAGGTCAGCGTCGCGACCATGGCGTTCGGCAGCAGGTGGCGCCACATGATGGTGCGATTGTTGACGCCGAGCGCGCGGGCGGCGCGGACATATTCGAAATTGCGGGCGCGCAGGAATTCGGCGCGCACGATGCCTACGAATCCGACCCAGGAAAACAGCAGCATGATGCCGAGCAGCACGAAGAAGCCGGGCGGCAGGAGTGCGGCGATGATCAGCAGGATGTAGAGCACCGGCATCGACGACCAGATCTCGATGAAGCGCTGCAGCAGCAGATCGGTCCAACCGCCGAAATAACCCTGCACCGCACCCGCCGTCACGCCGATGATTGCAGAGCAGATGGTCAGCACCAGGCCGAAGAGCACCGATATGCGAAAGCCGTAGATGACGCGCGCCAGCACGTCGCGCGCCTGATCGTCAGTGCCGAGCCAGTTGAGATTGCCGAGGGTGCAATCCGGATCGTTCACCCCTTGCGGGTAGCCGGCGCAGCGCTCCTCCTTCGTCATCAGCCAGAAGGGGGCGGTGGGGGCCGAATGCGGAATGTTGGAATTGACCGAGCGGTAGGAATAACGGATCGGCGGCCAGATCATCCAGCCATTGGCATTGATTTCGTCGGCAATCACCGAGGAACGATAGTCGGTTTCGGCCAGGAAGCCGCCGAACTTCTCCTCAGGATAATCAACGAGGACGGGAAACAGGATCTCGCCCTTGTAGGAGGCGATGATCGGCCGGTCGTTGGCGAGGAACTCTGCAAACAGGCTGAGGATAAACAAGACCATGAACAGCCACAGCGACCAGTAACCGCGGCCGTTCGCGCGGAAATTCTGCCAGCGGCGAATGTTGGTCGGCGAGAGCAGGCCTTTGCGCGGCGGCTTGACGGGTGTTGCGACAGCGGGATTTGCGGCGGCGTCCATCAGACATCCCTCCGCTCGAAATCGATGCGCGGATCGATCCAGGTGTAGATCAGGTCGGAAACCAGACTGACGACGAGGCCGAGCAGCGAGAAGATGTAGAGCGTGGCGAAGACGATCGGGTAATCCCGGTTGATGACCGAGAGATAGCCGAGGCGACCGAGGCCATCGAGTGAGAAGATGTTCTCGATCAGCAGCGAGCCGGTGAAGAAAGCGGAAATGAAGGCGCCGGGAAAACCGGCAATGATGATCAGCATGGCGTTACGGAAGACATGGCCATAGAGCACCTGCCGCTGGTTCAGGCCCTTGGCGCGGGCGGTGACGACATATTGCTTCTTGATCTCCTCGATGAAGGAATTCTTGGTCAAAAGCGTCGTCGTCGCGAAGGCGGACAGGGAAAGCGAGATCAGCGGCAAGGTCAGGTGCCAGAAATAGTCGAGCGGCTTCTGCCACCAGGCAAGCTCGTCGAAATTGTCGGAGACCAGGCCGCGCAACGGAAACCAGTCATAGAAGGAACCGCCGGCGAAAAGCACGATCAGGAGAATGCCGAAGAGGAAGCTCGGGACGGCGTAGCCGACGACGATGACGCCCGACGTCCAGACATCGAAGGTCGATCCATCCTTGACTGCCTTGCGGATGCCGAGCGGGATGGAAATGGCATAGGAGAAGATCAGGATCCAGATGCCGAGCGAGATCGACACCGGCAGCTTCTCCTTGATGAGTTCGAGCACGGAGGTGTTGCGGAAGAAGCTCTCGCCGAAATCGAAGCGGATGTAATTCCACATCATCTCGCCAAAACGGGTCAGCGGCGGCTTGTCGAAGCCGAATTGCTTTTCGAGCTTGGCGATCAGTTCCGGATCGAGCCCCTGGGCACCGCGATATTTCGAGCCTTCATCGCTGCCGCCGCCGCTGAGAAGATCGCCACCGCCGGACAGGCGCTGGTCGGCACTGTCGGCCTGACCGGTCAATTGGGCGATCACCTGCTCGACGGGACCGCCGGGCGCGAACTGAATGACGATGAAAGAGATGGCCATGATGCCGACGATGGTCGGGATCATCAGAAGCAGGCGGCGAAGGATATAGGCGCCCATCAGCCTTCAGCCTCCGGGAATGTTTTTCCTGTCTGCCTGCCGTCCAGTCTCATGCCGCTCAATCCGTCAGCCTTCCCTTGCCGGCCCTGCCGGCTTGTCGTGATTCGCTCGTGCCATTTGGAGCCGAGGGCCCCTGCATTGCAAGCCCGCTCATTTTGCCGAGGTCGACCACCAGGCATCGGGGAAGCCAAGGCTGTAGGCCGGAAACTCGGCCGGATGCGTGACCGTGTTCCAATAGGCGATGTTATAAGTGTCGCGGTAGAACAGCGGGATGACGTAGTGATTTGCAAGCAAGACCCGATCCATGGCCTTGATTGCTGCGATCTGCTCGTCGCGGTTCGGCGCGAAGATAATCTTGCGAATGAGCTCATCAACGGCTTGGTTGGCAATGCCGGCATAATTGCGGGAACCCTGCTGATTGACCGAACCGGATCCCCAATAGTCGGCTTGTTCGTTGCCCGGATTCATGGTCTCCGCCCAGACATTCCAGATCATATCGTAGTCGAAGCTGCGTTCACGGTTGACAGATTGCGACGCGTCGACTGTCCGGATCCGCGCATCTATGCCGATTTTCCTGAGATTGTTGGCATAAGGCACCGCCCAGCGCTCCAACATGGGGCTCGACAACAGGATCTCGAAACTCATCGGCTGGCCGGTCTTGGTATTGACCATGCGATTGCCCTTGAGCTCCCAGCCGGCTTCTTTGAAAAGCGCAATTGCCTTGCGGAGGTTATCGCGGCTCTTCTGCGGATCGCCGCCGACGGGATTGGTATAGGGCGTTGTGAAGATTTCTGCCGGCACCTTATCTTTCATGCCCTGCAGAATTTCCAGTTCTCTACCCTGGGGCAGGCCGGAGGAGGCGAGTTCGGTATTCCAGAAATAACTGTCGATGCGTTTGTAACTGTTAAAGGCAACGGTGCGGTTCAGCTCCTCAAAATCCAGACCGTAGTTCAGAGCCTCGCGGACCCTGATGTCCTTGAAGAGGTCGCGTCGCATGTTGGGCACGAGAGCTTGCATGATGCCGGTGGCGCGCAGCGGGTTTGCAACCTCCTCTTTCTTGACACGTCCTTCCTTCACTGCGGGAAAATCATATCCCGTCGCCCAGCGGGCAGCCGTGGTTTCCTGCCAGTAGTCGCTGTTGCCGGCGCGAAAGGCCTCGAACTCGACATCCCGATCACCGAAATAGGTGTAGTTGACGTTGCGGAAATTGTTCTGACCGACATTCACATTGAGGTCCTTGCCCCAATAGTCGTCACGCAATTCATAACGGATCGTTGCGCCGGGCGAGAAGGAAGCGATCTTGTACGGCCCCGAACCCATCACGGGCTCCAGCGTCGTTTTAGAAATGTCGCGCGGCTTGCCATCCGGTCCGGGCGCTTCCCACCAATGCTTCGGCACGACCATCAACTGGCCGAGAATATTCGGCAGTTCGCGGTTGTTCTTCTCATCGAAGGTGAAGGTGACGTCACGCTCGCCGGTCTTTTCCGCTTTGACAACGTGGTGGTAATAGTTCGAGGCGAGGGGATTTAATTCCTTGGTCTTGTCCAGACTGAAGATGACGTCTTCCGGCGTGACCGGCTGACCATCCGCCCATTTCGCTTCCTTGCGCAGGCGGAAGGTCGCGCTCGAGACGTCGGTGGGAAAAGACAATCCCTCGGCAAGCAGACCGTAGGAGACGAGAAGCTCGTCGTCGGCGGGCTTCATCAACGTGTCGTAAACGAGCGTCAGGCCCACTGCCGCCTGGCCTTTGGCGAGCAGCGGGTTGAAGGTGTCGAAGGCGCCGCTTGCGGAGAGGCGCAGATCTCCGCCTTTCGGTGCATCGGGATTGACGTAGTCGAAATGCGCAAAGCCCGGCTTGTACTTCATCTCGCTGATGACCGAGCTTCCGATCTGAAAGGGCTGGTCCTGACCCGTTGCCGGCATTGGCGCCAGAGCACCCGCAAGCGATAGAAACAATCCGATCTTCGACCACAGAGCCGCCATTCACGCTTTCCCCCGATATTGATGGGTTCGACAATACGAAAAATACGGGCGAAAAACAGGAGAGAGTTTGGTTTTTGCCGGGCGCGCGAAATTTTGAGCATCGGCGGCGCAACGCCGCGACGAGGGATCGTAGGCTGCGGCAACGACGATGCGGCGATCGGTCACCGCCGCTTCCCATCGCCAGCCAAAACATCGATTCACCAAAATCGCTTTTCACGATAGATTCGATCGCAAATCACTTCGGCAGCGGTTCAAGGGAACAGTATGGCTTTCGGCTTCTCTCAGGCTTTCAGGACATTTGGCAAACTGACGCTTGCCGGCGCAATCGGCGCAAGCCTTGCCGCCGGTGACGTCGGCGCCCAGCAGAACACGCCGAGCCCGGGCAGCGCCAAGGGGCAGTTCGGCGCCGTCGGTCTGCCGACGCAGGGACCAGCGCAGCCGATCGGCTTTTACGCAAAGGGCTGCATGACGGGTGCGGTGGCGTTGCCGACCGACGGGCCGACCTGGCAGGCGATGCGGCTTTCGCGCAATCGCCGCTGGGGCAATCCGGCGATGATCGCGCTGCTCGAACGTCTTTCGCAGGACGGGGCCAAATATGCCGGCTGGCCGGGAATTCTGGTCGGCGACATTGCGCAGCCGCGTGGTGGGCCGATGCTGAACGGCCATGCCTCACACCAGATCGGTCTTGATGCCGACATCTGGTTTACGCCGATGCCCACGCGCCGCATGACGGCCGAGGAGCGCCAGGATATGCCCTTCACTACCATGCTGCAGAAGGGTAAGTTCCTGACCGTCGACCCCAAGGTGTGGACGCAATCGCACGCGCGGTTGCTGATGCTGGCGGCAAGCTATCCCGAGGTGGAGCGTATCTTCGTCAATCCGGCGATCAAGAAGAAGATGTGCGATACCTGGACCGGCGACCGCACCAATCTTGGCAAGCTCCGGCCGGAATACGGCCATGACTCGCATTTCCACATCCGCATCAAGTGCCCGCCCGGTGCCAAGGGATGCACGCCGCAGGCCCCAGTCGTTGCCGGTGACGGCTGCGACAAGTCGCTCGCCTGGTGGTTCACGCCGGCGCCCTGGGCACCGCCGAAACCGCCGAAGCCCGGCGCCAAGCCGCCGAAGCCGCCGCGCGAGATGATGGTCTCCGACCTGCCCAAGGCCTGCGCCGCCGTGCTCGATGCTGCTTCCGTCGCCTCGATGCAGGCCGCCACCTATGGCGGATCTTCCGCCGCAAGCGCACTCACCGCCGCTCCAGCCGCAGCGCCTGCCGCCGCCGACGACGGCGCTTTGCCCGATGTCGGTCCGGTTCCGAACGACAAGCCGGCGATACAATGATCGAGGTCCTGGGACCGAACCCTGAGACCAAATCCGAGGACGTGACCCGGTATAACGCTGTCTTTCAAATCGCAAATTCTTGGTATAAAGCGGTCAAATCGATTGAATTTCTCGGGCGGAGGGGTTGATGGCCGGCGGCAAATGCCTTGCATTGATTGCGCATGACCAGAAGAAAGACGACATGGCGGATTTCGCCCGCACCAACCGGGACGTTCTCTCTCATTGGAAGATCGTCGCCACCGGCACCACCGGCGGGCGCGTGCTCGACGCTGCCCCCGACCTCCACGTTACGAGGCTGAAAAGCGGACCGCTCGGCGGCGACCAGCAGATCGGCGCGCTGATTTCGACCGGCGAGGTCGACGCCCTGATTTTCTTCGTCGACCCCTTGACGCCGATGCCGCACGATGTCGACGTGAAGGCGCTGATGCGACTGGCGATCGTCTACGATATTCCGATGGCGCTCAACCACGCGACCGCTATAAAACTTCTTCCCACACTCGAAGCCTGATCAGCACGGAACCGGCCATGCCAAAACCGAACAACAGCACCGCTCCGCAGCCTTTCCCGATCCTGATCGGCGATATCGGCGGCACGAATGCCCGCTTCTCCATCCTGACCGATGCCTATGCCGAGCCGAAGCAGTTTCCGAACGTGCGCACGGCGGATTTCGCCACGATCGACGAGGCGATCCAGCAAGGCGTGCTCGACAAGACCGCCGTGCAGCCGCGCTCGGCGATCCTCGCCGTCGCCGGCCCGATCAACGACGACGAGATCCCGCTGACCAATTGCGACTGGGTGGTGCGACCGAAGACGATGATCGAGGGCCTCGGCATGGAGGATGTGCTCGTCGTCAACGATTTCGAGGCGCAGGCGCTGGCAATCGCCGCGCTTTCGGATGAAAATCGCGAACGGATCGGCGACGCTACCGGCGACATGATCGCCTCCCGCGTCGTACTGGGACCAGGCACCGGCCTCGGCGTCGGCGGGCTCGTGCATGCCCAGCACAGCTGGATCCCGGTTCCCGGCGAAGGCGGCCATGTCGATCTGGGGCCGCGCAGCAAGCGCGATTATGACATCTTCCCGCATATCGAGACGATCGAAGGCCGCGTTTCGGCCGAGCAGATCCTCTGCGGGCGCGGCCTCGTCAACCTCTATCACGCCATCTGCGTGGTCGACGGCATCGAGCCGACGATGAAGGATCCCGCCGACATCACCTCGCACGCGCTTGCCGGCAGCGACAAGGCGGCCGTAGAGACCGTCTCGCTGTTTGCCACCTATCTCGGCCGCGTGGCGGGCGACATGGCGATGGTGTTCATGGCGCGCGGCGGCGTCTATCTCTCCGGCGGCATCTCGCAGAAGATCATCCCGGCGCTGAAGAAGCCGGAATTCCGCATCGCCTTCGAGGACAAGGCGCCGCATACGGCGCTGCTTCGCACCATCCCGACCTATGTGGTGACACATCCGCTGGCAGCGCTTGCCGGGCTTTCCTCCTATGCGCGCATGCCGGCGAATTTCGGTGTCTCGACGGAAGGCCGCCGCTGGCGGCGCTAGGCCCGCACGCAAAGCAAATAGAGCGTCCTTGGCGCGTCCTATCCGGGCGCGCGGCGCTCTAGCCAAACCGGTCCCAACTCTTTATAGACCCCGGCAAATGTGCGCGTCGCCTTCGCGGGGCGCTTGGTCCGAGACAGGAAACCTCATTTTTGGAAGCGGCGGAAAGCAGAACGCAGAGCGTCAGCAGCGATACCGTAACCGGCATCCTGAAGCGCATCATCGCTGAAAACGGCCGGGACCATCTCTGGGGCTATGTCTTTGCGATTGCCTGCCTCATCGTGGTGGCGCTTTCGACGGCGTTCACCGCCTGGATCATGCGGGCGATCATCGACGAGGCCTTCGCCAATCGGCGCGCCGACGTCGTCTGGATCATCTGTCTTTCGATCTTCATCGCCTTCGTGCTGCGCGGCTTTGCGAGCTATGGCCAGGCGGTGGCGCTGTCCAGGGTCGGCAACGATATCGTCGCGCGCTACCAGCGCCGACTCTATGCGCATCTGATGACGCTTTCGGTCGGCTTCTTCAGCGAGGCGCGCTCGGCCCATATCGCCGCGCAGGTGAGCCAGAATGTCAGCGGCATCCGCGACGTGCTCAATCTGACGATCACCTCGACGGTGCGCGACCTGCTGACCTTCGTTTCGCTGCTCGCCGTGATGATCATCCAGGATCCGCTGCTCAGCCTTGCCGTGTTCATCATGGCGCCGCCGCTGCTCTATGCACTGCGCTATGTTTCCAAGCGGCTGCGCTCGGCGACCCGCGAGGCAGTGCATCTGAACAGCCACGTTCTCGGCGCCATGCAGGAGACGATCCAGGGCATCGCCATCGTGAAAGCCTTCACGATGGAAGAAGAGTTGGAGCGCAAGGTCAACAAACTCATCAAGGGCGCCGAAAGCCGGGCCAACCGGATTGCCCGGCTTTCCGAACGCACCTCTCCTCTGACGGAGAGTTTCGCGGGCTTTGCCGTCGCCAGCGTGCTTGCCTATGCCGCCTACCGCTCGATCTACTTCAATGTGCCGCCTGGCGCCTTCTTCTCCTTCGTCACGGCGCTGCTGCTTGCCTATGACCCGGCCCGTCGGCTTGCCCGGCTGCAGGTGCAGATGGAGCGCGCCGTCGTCAATGCGCGGATGATCTATGAACTGCTCGACATGGAACCGCGCCAGCGGGACCTGCCGGATGCCCGGCCGCTGACGGTGACGCAGGCGAGGATCGAATTCCGCAATGTGTCCTTCGCCTACGGCAATGAGAGCGTGCTCAGCGGCGTCAATTTCATTGCCGAGGGCGGCGCGACCACAGCGCTGGTCGGCCCCTCCGGCGCCGGCAAGTCCACCGTCATCAGCCTCATTCCGCGCTTCTACGATCCGCGCGAGGGCGAAATCCTGATCGACGGGCAGGACATCGCCCACATCACAAAGAAGTCGCTGCGCCAGCAGCTCGCCTATGTCTCGCAGCAGCCCTATCTGTTCGAGGGCACGATCCGCGACAATATCCGCTATGGCCGGCCGGAAGCGACCGATGCCGAGGTGGAAGAGGCCGCCCGGCTTGCCTATGCGCATGACTTCATCTCGGCACAGCCGCAGGGTTATGAGACGCCGGTCGGCGAGAACGGCGTGACGCTTTCGGGCGGCCAGCGTCAGCGGCTGTCGATCGCGCGCGCCCTGGTGCGCAATGCGCCGATCCTGCTTCTCGACGAGGCGACCTCGGCCCTCGACACCGAATCCGAGGCCGCCGTGCAGAAGGCGCTCGATGAAGCGATGAGCGGACGCACCGTCGTCGTCATCGCCCACCGGCTTTCGACCGTGGTGCGCGCCGACAAGATCGTCGTCATGCAGCAGGGCCGTGTCGTCGAGGAAGGCAATCACGAGACGCTTGCGAAGGTCAGCGACGGTCTTTACGCTCGCCTCAACAATCTGCAGAGGCCTTCGGCCTCCGATTCAAACTGACCTGGTGAGACTGAGATGAGCGATGCTGCGATGAAACTGGTGGTGGTTGGCGCAGCAGGACGCATGGGGCAGACGCTGATCCGGCTCATCCATTCGATCGAGGGCGTGAACCTGCATGCCGCGGTCGAGCGCGCCGGCTCGCCCTTCGTCGGCAAGGATGCCGGCGAAATCGCCGGTCTCGGCCCGACCGGTGTCATCATCGGCGACGATCCGCTCAACGCCTTTCTCGATGCCGAAGGCGTGCTCGACTTCACCTCGCCTGCCGCAACGGTGGAATTCTCAGGCCTCGCCGCGCAGGCCCGCATTGTCCATGTCGTCGGCACGACGGGCTGTTTACCCGACGACAATACCAAGATCGCGGCGGCGGCCCGCCATGCCCGCATCGTCAAGTCGGGCAATATGAGCCTCGGGGTCAATCTGCTCAGCGTGCTCGCAGAGCAGGCAGCGCGTGCGCTCGATCCTGATGACTGGGATATCGAGATCCTGGAAATGCACCACAAGCACAAGGTGGATGCGCCTTCCGGCACTGCTCTTCTCATCGGCGAGGCTGCGGCAAAGGGGCGTGGCATCGATCTTGCCTCGCAATCGGTCCGAGTGCGCGACGGCCATACCGGCGCCCGCGAAGCGGGCACCATCGGCTTTGCGACGCTGCGCGGCGGCTCGGTCATCGGCGAGCATTCCGTGCTTTTTGCCGGCGAGGGTGAAGTCGTCACCCTGTCGCACAGTGCGGCCGATCGCTCGATCTTCGCGCGCGGCGCCATCAAGGCGGCGCTTTGGGCGCGCGACGAGAAGCCGGGTCTCTATTCCATGCTCGATGTGCTCGGGCTCACTTCCTCATAACGATACTACGGAGGCATATTCATGAGCGGTACCCTCGTCCTCGTTCGCCACGGCCAGAGTGACTGGAACCTGAAGAATCTCTTCACCGGCTGGAAGGATCCCGATCTGACCGATCTCGGCGTCCAGGAAGCCAATGCAGGCGGGGCGGCGCTCGCCGAATACGGGATCAAATTCGACGTCGCGTACACCTCGGTTCTGGTGCGTGCGCAGCACACGCTGAAGCTCATCCTCGACAAGGTCGGCCAGCCCGATCTCCTGACCATCCGCGACCAGGCACTGAACGAGCGCGACTACGGCGACCTCTCCGGCCTCAACAAGGACGATGCACGCGCCAAATGGGGCGAGGAGCAGGTGCATATCTGGCGCCGCTCCTATGACGTGCCGCCTCCCGGCGGTGAAAGCCTGCGCGACACCGGCGCCCGCGTCTGGCCCTACTACCTCACCGAGATCCTGCCGCGCGTGCTCAGGGGCGAGAAGGTGCTGGTTGCCGCACACGGCAATTCGCTGCGCTCGCTGGTGATGGTGCTCGACAAGCTGAGCAAAGAAGGCGTGCTCGCCCTCAACCTCGCGACCGGCGTGCCGATGGTCTACAAGCTGAAGGCGGATTCCACCGTCGCTTCCAAGGAAGTGCTCGGCGACATGTCGGGCGCGCATTGATCTCAGCTGATCTTTCCCCGCTTCGGCGGGGAAAGGCGCTCAGTTCTCGATGGTGAACTGGACCCGGTCGGCCGCGAAGCGGCTGATCGAATATTGCACCGGCACACCCTCAAGATCGGTATTCATCGCCTTGGCGATCAGCAGGATCGCGCCGGGGGTGAGTTCGAGGTCCGCCATATCGGCTGCACTCGCATGGGCTGCCGTTACCTCGGTCGTCGCCCGGACGTAGTCCGGCAGGCCGAGTTCGGCGAAAGCCTTGGTGATCGATTCCTCCGTCCGGTAAGCCTCACCGATACCGGCAAAGCGCTTGGCGGGAAACCAGCTCGTCGCCCTTGAAACCGGCCGCTTGTCTGCCTGGCGCAATGTTTCCAGGCGGATCACCTGTTCTCCTTGTTTAAGGCCCAGCCAGCGGGCGATCTCGGCACTCGCCTCCTCCTTCGCCTCATCGAGCAGAAGGCCGCGCATTTCACGCGCCTGATCGCCGATGCCGGCGGTGAAACGCGTGCGCCTGGTGATCGGGAAATTCAGCCGCTCCTTGCGCTCGATCAGCGTGCCGCGACCTTGTACCGCACGGACGATACCTTCCTGCGCCAGCGCCGCCAGCGCGCTGCGCACCGTATGCCGGTTGACGCCGAATTGCAGCGCCAACATGGTTTCCGGCGGCACCATTCCCGTTTCGTCATAGGCTCCGTTGCTGATCGCCTCGCGAATCCGATCGGCGATCTGGCGCCAGAGCGCCACGCCGGTCTGCCTTTGCACCTGCTTCAATCCCGCCATTCCACCCCTGCCCGCCCATTTAACTCACGATGTCACACGCTTGTCACGACATCGATTTAGAGCTAAATGTATCTTGTATGGTTGTCTATATCAATAGACATTTTAAGGGAAGCGGCGATGATATCAGCGGACAGGACAGACGCTGCGTCACAGACGGCATCCGGGCGTAAACGCGCCGCCGATCTGCTGGCGCGTGCGGAACGCAGCGAACTCTCAGCGGCCTTCGATGCGCTGCCGGAAAAGCCTGTGGCCCATCAGGTGCGCGGACCGGAAACCGGGCTGGTGATGGTGCGCGGACGCATCGGCGGCGGCGGCGCTCCCTTCAATCTCGGCGAAGTGACCGTGACGCGGGCGACGGTCCGGCTCGACACCGGCTCGATTGGTCATGCACAGGCGCTCGGCACCGACCGCGAAAAGGCCAGGCTTGCGGCGATCTTCGACGCACTCTGGCAGGAGGATGCGACGAAGGACTTCGTCGAACAGGCCCTGCTTTTACCGATCACTGAGCGGATCGCCGATGCCCAGCGCCGCAAGGCGGACGAGACGGCGGCAACCCGCGTCGATTTCTTCACCATGGTGCGGGGAGACAACTGATGGGCCTCAAGACAGAAGCTCTGACCGGCGGCTTTGCCGAGCCGGTCTTCCATTCCCAAAGCGTGTTCAAGATGCTGATGGACGGTATGGCCTGCCCCGGCACGATCCAGACGGTTCAGCCCGACGTCGCTCCGCCGGCACCGCTCGGCATCGCCGCCGGCACGATCGCGCTGACGCTTTGCGACCACGACACACCCGTCTGGCTTTCCCAGGGACTGGCGAGATCCGCCGTGCCGGAGTGGTTCGGCTTCCATACCGGCGCGCCGTTGACCACCGAAAAGGCCGAAGCGCGCTTTGCCTTCACCGAAGCCGGCACCGCACTTTCCTCCTTCGGCCTCTTTGCATCAGGCACGCAGGAATATCCCGACCGCTCGACGACCCTCATCATCGAACTCGCCGAACTCGAAGGCGGCCGCAGGCTGGCGCTGATGGGTCCCGGCATCCAGAGCGTGGCGGAGATCGCGCCTATCGGCCTGCCGGAGACCTTCCTGCGGCTCTGGACCGAGAACCGCGCGCTCTTTCCGCGCGGCGTCGACATCGTGCTGACGGCGGGCAAGCGTTTCCTCTGCCTGCCGCGCACCACCAAGATCACAGCAACGGAGATCTGAGCTCATGTATGTTGCCGTCAAGGGTGGCGAGGCCGCCATTGCCAATGCCCACCGCCTGCTCGCCGACCGCCGCCGCGGCGACCGTTCGCTGCCGGCGATCGGTATCGAACAGATCGTGGCGCAGCTGGCGCTCGCCGTCGACCGCGTCATGGCCGAGGCCTCGCTTTTCGACCGCACGCTCGCAGCCCTTGCCATCCGCCAATCGCGGGGCGACATGATCGAGGCGATCTTCCTGCTGCGCGCCTACCGCACGACGCTGCCGCGTTTCGGCTATTCGAAGCCGCTCGACACAGCTGATATGACGATCGAACGCCGCATCTCGGCGACCTACAAGGATCTGCCGGGCGGCCAGCTGCTCGGCCCGACCTTCGACTATACCCACCGGCTGCTCGATCCCTCGCTGCTTTCGGACGAGGCGGTAGAGATGCCCGCTCAGCGCACAGCCGAGACCGGCCGCGTCATGCGCGTCTCCGAAATCCTCGGCGAAGAGGGCCTGATCGAGGCCGACGGCGACATGCCGGAAGATCACGAAATCGGCGACCTGACCCGCGAGCCGATGGAATTCCCGATGACCCGGGATCTGCGCCTGCAGGCGCTTGCCCGTGGCGACGAGGGCTTCCTGCTGGCACTCGGTTATTCCACCCAGCGCGGCTATGGCCGCAACCATCCCTTCACCGGCGAAATCCGCATCGGCGACGTCGAGGTGGAATTCGACGTGCCGGAACTCGGTTTCGCCGTGTCGCTCGGCACCATCCAGATCACCGAATGCCAGATGGTCAACCAGTTCAAGGGTTCGGCCAAGGCGCCGCCGCAATTTACCCGCGGCTACGGCCTCGTCTTCGGCCAGAGTGAGCGCAAGGCGATGGCGATGTCGCTGGTCGACCGGGCGCTTCGAGCCGAAGAGCTCGGCGAGGATATCACCGCGCCGGCACAGGACGAGGAATTCGTCATCTCGCACTCCGACAACGTCCAGGCGACGGGCTTCGTCGAGCACCTGAAGCTTCCGCATTATGTGGACTTCCAGGCCGAACTCGATCTCGTCCGCCGCATGCGCCGCGAATTCGAAGCCGCCCGCAACGGTGGCGAAGACATGAAGGAAGCCGCCGAATGACCGATCTGGCCAGCTACAACTTCGCCTATCTCGACGAACAGACCAAGCGGATGATCCGCCGGGCGATCCTGAAGGCAATCGCCATTCCCGGCTATCAGGTGCCCTTCGCCTCACGCGAAATGCCGATGCCCTATGGCTGGGGCACCGGCGGGGTGCAGGTGACGGCCTCGATCATCGGACCTGATGACGTGCTGAAGGTTATCGACCAGGGCGCCGACGACACGACCAACGCCGTTTCGATCCGCGCCTTCTTCCAGAAGGTCGCCAATGTCGCGGTGACGACGCATACCAAGGATGCGACGATCATCCAGACGCGCCACCGCATTCCCGAAGAAAAGCTCGGGGTCGGGCAGGTGCTCGTCTACCAGGTGCCGATCCCCGAGCCGCTGCGCTTCCTCGAGCCGCGCGAGACCGAGACCCGCAAGATGCATGCGCTCGAAGAATACGGCCTCATGCATGTGAAGCTCTACGAGGACATCGCCCATAACGGCCGCATCTCGCGGACTTACGCCTATCCGGTGAAGGTCCATGGCCGCTATGTCATGGACCCGTCGCCGACGCCGAAATTCGACAATCCGAAGATGCATATGTCGGACGCGCTGCAGCTCTTCGGCGCCGGACGCGAAAAGCGCATCTATGCGGTGCCGCCCTATACCGACGTCGTCAGCCTGGATTTCGAGGATTACCCCTTCGATATCCAGCGCTTCGATAAACCCTGCGCCCTTTGCGGCGCCGAGGACGTCTATCTCGACGAAGTGGTTCTCGACGACAAGGGCGGGCGCATGTTCGTCTGCTCCGACACCGATCATTGCGAAGACCGCCGCGCGCACGGACATGCCGGCGAGATGCTGGCCCGGGAGGCTGCAGAATGAGCGATACCCCGCTTCTCAAAGTCCATGACGTTTCGAAATTCTACGGCAACCGCATCGGCTGCCGCGACGTCTCCTTCGAGCTCTGGCCCGGCGAAGTGCTCGCCATCGTCGGTGAATCCGGCTCCGGCAAGACGACGCTGCTCAACTGCCTCTCCACCCGGCTGTTGCCGAGCACCGGCAGCGTCGAATATCACATGCGCGACGGCAGCTACCGCGACCTCTATCGTATGAACGAGGCCGAGCGGCGTTTCCTGATGCGCACCGATTGGGGCTTCGTGCATCAGAACCCTGCCGACGGCCTGCGCATGACCGTCTCTGCCGGCGCCAATGTCGGCGAACGGCTGATGGCGATCGGCGATCGGCACTATGGCAAGATCCGCGCTTCGGCGATCGACTGGCTGGAGCGCGTCGAGATCGACGCCGACCGCATTGACGACCAGCCCCGCGCCTTTTCCGGCGGCATGCGCCAGCGATTGCAGATCGCCCGCAACCTCGTCACCGGCCCACGGCTCGTCTTCATGGACGAGCCGACCGGCGGCCTCGACGTCTCGGTTCAGGCGCGCCTGCTCGATCTCGTGCGTGGCCTCGTCAACGATCTCGGTCTCTCGGCCATCATCGTCACCCACGATCTTGCCGTCGCCCGCCTTCTCTCGCATCGGATGATGGTGATGAAGGACGGCTACGTCATCGAACACGGGCTCACCGACCGCGTGCTCGATGACCCGCGCGAACCCTATACGCAGCTGCTCGTCTCCTCGATCCTGCAGGTCTGAAGGAAGCGCAGAACCGCCCTAACCTTTTGTTTTTACGCAATTCCGGACGGAAAACCGCTTCACACTTTTCCTGGAATTGCCCTAGAAAGAAGAAATCATGGCAACGCCTCTCGTCGTTTCCGAAGTCTCGAAGAGCTTCACCATGCATCTGCGCGACGGCATCAAGCTACCCGTCGTCTCCGATGTCGCCTTCTCCGTCGCATCGGGCCAATGCGTCGTGCTCGGTGGCCCATCGGGCATCGGCAAGAGCTCGCTGCTCAAGATGATCTACGGCAATTATGCCGTCGACACCGGCCAGATCCTCATTCGCCACGACGGACGCATCGTCGATCTCGCCTCCACCGATCCGCGCACCGTGCTCAACGTCCGCCGCAATACACTCGGTTATGTCAGCCAGTTCCTGCGCACCGTGCCGCGCGTCGCGGCGATCGACGTGGTTGCCGAACCGCTGGTGGCACGCGGCGAGGACGCCGTCACGGCACGGGAAAAGGCGGGCGCCCTGCTTGCCAGGCTCAATCTGCCGGAAACGCTCTGGCAGCTTCCGCCCGCAACCTTCTCTGGCGGCGAGCAGCAACGCGTCAATATCGCGCGCGGCTTCATCACCGAGCACACGATCCTGCTTCTTGACGAGCCCACGGCCTCGCTCGATGCCAGGAACCGTGCCGTCGTCGTCGGCATGATCGCGGAAAAGAAGAAGGCGGGTGTGGCCCTTCTCGGCATCTTCCACGACGAAGAAGTGCGCGAAGCCGTCGCCGACCGCATCCTCGACGTCCAGCAGTTCTCACCCAGAAAGATCGCTGCATGAGCCGCAAGCTGGGTATCGAGCCCTATTTTCATGAAACGGCAACCGTCAGCGAATCCACCTTCGGGCGCTATACGGAGGTCTCGGAACGCTGCCGCATCAGCGAGGCCAGCTTCGGCGACTATTCCTACATCATGCAGGATGGCTCCGTCTGGTGTGCGACGATCGGCAAGTTCGTCAATATCGCCGCCGCCGTGCGCATCAACGCCACCAACCATCCGACCTGGCGCGCGACACTGCATCATTTCACCTATCGCGCCGCCGACTACTGGCCGGACGGCGACGTGGAAACGGACTTCTTCGCCTGGCGGCGCGCAAACCGCGTGACGATCGGCAACGACGTCTGGATCGGCCACGGGGCGACCATTCTGCCGGGCGTCAACATTGGCAACGGCGCGGTGATCGGAGCCGGCGCCGTAGTCTCGAAGGACGTCGCGCCCTATACGATCGTTGGCGGCGTACCGGCCAAACTCATTCGCGAGCGCTTTCCAAGAGAGGTCGGCGAACGGATGGACAGGCTTTCGTGGTGGGACTGGGAGCATGACCGGCTGCGCCAGGCGCTCGAGGATTTTCGCAACCTGGACGCGGAAGATTTCCTGTCCCGCTACGGCGGTTAAAACCCCCGATATAGGGGCGAAGAATTGTGACAGGACTTACACAAATATGACATGCGAGGTTCATCAAGCGAGACTAATGCGATGCTGATCAAGGCCTGGATCGCAAGGGAAGAGCATGATGTTCGAGCTGAAGAATGTCACACGTCGTTTCGGAAAAAAGCTCGCTGTCGATTCCGTCACGCTTGCCATTCCCCAGGGCCAGATGGTCGGCATCATCGGGCGCTCCGGCGCCGGCAAGTCGACGCTGCTGCGCATGATCAACCGCCTTCAGGAGCCGAGCTCCGGCTCCGTTCATTTCGCCGGTGTCGAGGTCTCCGGGCTTCGCGGCCAGGCGTTGCGCAACTGGCAGCGCGACTGCGCGATGATCTTCCAGCAGTTCAACCTGGTGCCGCGCCTCGACGTTCTCACCAATGTCATGCTCGGCCGCCTCAACCACCGCTCGACGCTTCTGAGCCTGCTCAACATCTTCACCCGCGAGGAACGCGTACATGCCATCGCAGCACTCGAACGTCTCGGCATCGAGCAGACGGCGCTGCAGGCAGCCGGCACGCTTTCCGGTGGCCAGCAGCAGCGCGTGGCGATCGCCCGGGCGCTGATGCAGAACCCGAAAATGGTTCTCGCCGACGAGCCGATCGCCTCGCTCGATCCGCTGAACGCCAAGATCGTCATGGATGCGCTGCGCGATATCAACGAGCGCGAGGGCATCACCGTCATCACCAACCTTCACACGCTCGACACCGCCCGCAACTATTGTGAGCGCATCGTCGGCATGGCCGGCGGCCGCGTCGTCTTCGACGGCCAGCCCTCGGAGCTGACCGCCGAAGCGGTGAAGGAAATCTACGGGACCGACAAGGACGGCGCCGGCATCGACGAAACGCTCACCTCGACCAGCCTCGAATCCAAACGCCGCGCCGAGGATGTCTCATCCGGCAGGGTGGCCAAAGCAGCCGCCGTGCACTGACCCGTTTCCGGCCGACGGGACAACGGTCGGAAAAATAACTGACAAACAAACCATGTCACAAAAGGAGACTTCCATGTCTGCATTCCGCAAGATCCTGATGGCAACCATCGCCGTCGCCGCCCTCGCCGGCAATGCTGCTGCCCAGGACGTCAAGGTCCTCCGCATCGGTCTCGATGGCGGTGAAAACGAAGCCGACCAGGTTCGCCGCACCGAGTGCGTCAAGCCGGGCCTGATCGCTGCCACCGGCGTTTCCGAAGTTCAGCTCTTCCCATCGCCGAATTACAACGGCGTCATCCAGGGCCTCCTTGGCGGCACGATCGACCTCGCCGTCATGGGCGCCGCCTCTTACGCCGCGATCTATATCAAGGATCCAAACGCCGTCACCCCGGTTCTGACCACCAAGCAGGCCGACGGTTCGACCGGTTATTACTCGATCATGGTTGCCCGCAAGGATTCCGGCATCAAGACGCTCGCCGACGCCAAGGGCAAGAAGCTCGGCTTCGCTGATCCGGACTCTACCTCCGGCTACCTTGTTCCTAACGTTGCCCTTCCGAAGGACACCGGCGCTCCAGTCAAGCAGTACTTCTCTGAAACCGGCTTCGGCGGCGGCCACGAGAACCTCGTTCTCGGCGTTCTCGACAAAAAGTTCGACGTCGGTACCACCTTCGGTTCCGGTCAGGGCGACTGGGCGCAGGGCTACTCCTCCGGCAACCTGCACCAGATGGTCACCAAGGGCTTGCTCGACATGGACGATATCGTCGAAGTCTGGAAGTCGCCGCTCATCCCGAACGGTCCGCTGATGGTTTCCCAGAAGCTGCCGGCCGACCTCCAGAAGAAGGTTACCACCTACTTCGCCGAACTGCCGAAGACAGACAAGAGCTGCTTCGAATCGTTCACGGGCGGCGGCTACGTTGACTGGGCGCCGGTCGACCAGAGCTTCTACCAGACGATCATCGACGCCCGTAAGGCCGTTATCGGCGGCTGATCCTCAGTCTGAACAGTCTTGCGGCGGCATCATGATGATGCCGCCGTTTTTTCAAGAAGGAAGCCACATATGGCGCACTCGGCCGGCGCGGACTCTCTGAGTGAATTGCAGGAGGGCTCCCGCACCATCCTCGATCATTATCAGAGCCAGGTTCGAACGCGGCGGATCTATACCGTCGTTTCAATCGTGGTCTTCCTGATCATCCTCGGCGCCTCGCTCGACTTCGCCAACAGTGCCAATTCGGGCAAGTTCTTCGAGCGCCTTCCCTATTTCTTCGACTTCATGAAGAGCTTCGTGCCGGACAGTCCGCTGGAGATCTTCCGCGCCATGTTCGACCTGCCGTCGCCCTTCTCCGACGGTTCGATCAAATACGACTATACAAGCGACCGCGTCTGGATCACCGATAGTTTCTACATCCCGAATTTCTTCTACCAGCTCGCGATCACGCTCAACATCGCCATCGTCTCCACCATTCTCGGTGCGAGCGGCGCGTTCTTGCTCTGCTTTTTCGCTTCCACCAATCTGGTCGGTGCTGGCGTGACGCGCTGGGTCGTGCGGCGCATCATGGAAATCATGCGCGCCTTCCCGGAAATCGTCGTCGCCGGTCTTCTCGCCGCGATCCTGTCGATCGGTCCGATTTCGGCGATCATCGCGGTATGGGTCCATACTGTCGGCGCACTTGGGAAGCTGTTCTTCGAAGTCGTCGAGAATGCCGACATGAAGCCGGATGAAGGCCTGCGCGCCGCCGGTGCCGGCTGGCTGGAGCGCGTGCGCTTCGCGATCCTGCCGCAGGTGTTGCCGAACTTCGTCTCCTACACGCTGCTGCGGACTGAGATCAACGTGCGCGCCTCGACTATTATCGGCGCCGTCGGCGGCGGCGGCATAGGCGAGGTCTTCAGCCTGTCGATCGGACGCGACCATGCTGCCAAGACCTATGCGATCATCATCCTGCTGCTGATCACCGTCATTTGCGTCGACCAATTCTCTGCCTGGCTGCGCCGCCGGCTGATCGGCAAGCAGTCCCTCGAATTCGGACAGGGAGCAGCCTGATGTCCTCTGTTCCGACCATCAACGCCGCCGAGCGCGAACGACTGCTTTCCGCCTATCCGGACGTCTTCCATCGCAGCTTCATGCAGCGCTGGGGTCTGCTCCTCATTTCAGCAGCGGTCTTCGTTTACCTTGCCTTCTGCTTCGCCTTCTTCAACGTCATCCCCACCTTCGTGAACGGCAACTGGGACCGCGCGGCGATCTATGTCCAGGACTGGTATTCCTGGCGCGCCCAGCCGCGCCTGCGTTTCCAGAACGACCAGGTCGTCCCCCAATGGACGAGCCGCCGCCAGTATCCCGAGGGCGCCGATATCAACTGGCTGAAGCCCAATGCCGACAGCAGCCGATACACCGTCACCTTCGGCAGCGCCGGCAACCGCATGGAAGTGACGCCGAGCCGAGTCGACGTCTATATCGACGGCAAACTCTATCCCGTGACCATCACCCGCGATCGTGCCTCCCTGCCGTCCGATGCACCTGCCCAGATGGAGCAAGACGACAACAAGGTGAACGTCTATTACGGCTTCGCGGGACAGGCGGAAATCCGTACCAACCAGGTCTATGTCCAGCGCCGCTTCCTCGGCTGGGCAAACTTCTTCTTCGATACGCATTCGCCCTTCTGGGGCCGCAGCCTGCCTGAGGTCGTCGGCCTGATGTTCTCCGGCGAACGACTCGATCCGAACCAGTCCAATGCCTCGCTGGCGTTGGACAACTTCCTGAACAATGCAAGCTGGCAGCATGGCGACATCCTGTCGAAGTTGATGCAGACGCTGGTCATGGCCTTTGTCGGCACGCTGTTCGGCACGCTGGTCGCTTTCCCGCTTGCCTTCATCGCCGCGCGCAACATCACGCGCAGCCGCGCTGCGAACTGGGGCACAAAGCGGCTCTTTGATTTCCTGCGCTCGATCGACATGCTGATCTGGGCGTTGTTCTTCACCCGTGCATTCGGCCCAGGGCCGCTTCCAGGCATCGCGGCGATCTTCTTCACCGATACGGGCGCGCTCGGAAAGGTCTATGCCGAAGCGCTTGAGAACATCGACGACAAGCAGCGTGAGGGCGTGAGATCGGTCGGCGCGGCACCGGTGGCCGTCCAACGTTATGGCGTCATCCCTCAGGTCCTGCCGGTGTTCATCTCGCAATCGCTCTATTTCTGGGAATCGAATACCCGCTCGGCAACCGTAATCGGCGCCGTCGGTGCGGGCGGCATTGGCCTCAAGCTGCTCGAATCCATGAAGACCAATTCGGACTGGGACAAAGTCGCCTATATGGTCCTGCTAATCCTCCTCGTGGTCTTCGCCTTCGACAACCTCTCGAATGCGCTGCGTTCGCGCGTGATGGGAAAAAAGGGCCACTGACGAACTGACGCCATCATCATTCTGTCACGGAAATCTTTTAGCCGGGAGCCTGCTTGCGGTTCGCCGCCAAATCACTGCACAGTGCGCTCCCCCGTTTGGACGATCCCCAGGATAAAAGCCTTGCGCTACGCTCTCTATTTCTCGCCGCCGAAGGATGATCCCCTGACCGGCGCGGCCTCGCTCTGGCTCGGCCGCAATGCTTTCACCGGCGAGACTTATCCTGCACCGGAATATGAGCAGCTGGGTGCTGCAGAACAGTTCGAGCTCACCGCCGACCCCCGCCGCTACGGCTTTCACGCCACGATCAAGGCACCGTTTTCGCTCGCCTCCTCCGTCACCGAGAAAGATCTCATGACCGTTGCCGAGGATTTTGCCCAGCGCACGCAAGCCTTCGAGATTCCTGAACTCGTGCTTGGGCAACTCGGCCGTTTTTTTGCCCTCGTTCCCGGTTCTCTTCATCAACCTCTTCAGGATTTCGCCGCGAAGGTGGTAAGGTCGTTCGAACCGTTCCGCGCAGCGCTTTCCGAAGCCGACATGGCGCGGCGCAACCCGGAGAAGCTCAGCGACAGCCAGCGCGCTCATCTGCAGCGCTGGGGTTATCCTTACGTCATGGAGGATTTCGGCTTTCACATGACGCTGAGCGGCCAGGTGCCCGAGACACGCGCCGAGGTGATGAAAGCGATCCTGACCGAGCGTTTTGCCGATTTCACCGGCCGGCCGCTTTTGATTTCCGGCCTTGCCGTCTTCATCGAGGAGACGCGCGGCGCCCCGTTCAAAGTTCATTCCTGGCTGCCGCTTGCCGGTGCCAAAAGCTGAAAGACCTGACGACATGAGCAAAGAGACCGTGTTTTCCAACGCCCGCATCGTTCTCGAGGACGACATCCTCTCGGGCTCGATCCTCATCCGCGATGGAAAGATCGCCGATATCTCCGAGGGTAACTCGGTAGCCGGCGAAGATTTTGAAGGCGACTACATCATTCCAGGCCTTGTCGAGCTGCACACCGATCATCTCGAAGGCCATTATCAGCCGCGTCCCGGCATCCGCTGGAACAAGACCGCCGCCATCCAGGCGCATGACGCCCAGATCGTCACATCAGGCATCACCACGGTGTTCGACTGCCTGCGCATGGGGGCGGACGAGGATGGCGGCTTCGAACATGGCGAGATGCGCGAGATGGCCGATGCCATTCAGTCGGCAGAGACGGAAGGCAGGCTGCGCGCCGAGCACCTCATCCACCTGCGCTGCGAGGTCTCGGCCGACAATGTGCTCGAACATTTCGCCGATTTCGAAAGCGACCGGCATGTGCGGCTCGTCTCGCTGATGGATCATGCACCCGGCCAACGGCAATTCCAGACGATGGATCAATATATCTTCTACTACCAGAAGAAGCGGGGCCTGAGCGACGAGGCTTTTGCCCGTTTCGTCGCCAAGCGCCAGGCAGAATCGGCGCGCAATTCGACGCCGCATCGCAACGCCATTGCCAAGGTCTGCGCCGAGCGCGGCATTACCGTGGCAAGCCATGACGATGCGACGCTCTCCCATGTCGACGAGGCGATCGACAACGGCGTGCGCCTGGCCGAATTCCCGACCAGCTTCGACGCCGCCCGGGCCTCGCACGGACATGGCATGAGCGTGCTGATGGGCGCGCCGAACATCGTGCGCGGCAAGTCGCATTCCGGCAATATCGCCGCCCGCGACCTTGCCGAGATGGGCGTGCTCGACGTGCTTTCCTCCGACTACGTACCGCTCAGCCTGCTGCATGCGCCCTTCATCCTCGCCGACGAGGTGGAGAGCATCAGCCTGCCGAAGGCGATCGCCATGGTGACGTCGACGCCCGCCCGTACCGTCAGCCTCGATGACCGCGGCCGGATCGCAACGGGGCTGCGCGCCGATCTTGTCCGCGTCCATCGTTCGCACGGCGTGCCGGTGACGCGCTCCGTCTGGCGCCAGGGACGCCGTGTCGCATGATGCCGCACGAACCCCACCCCGGAGCCGGAGCCGAGCGCGGCATCATGGTCGTCGTCGTCGGACCGAGCGGTGCCGGCAAGGACACGCTGATGAACCTCGCGGCCCGGCGTTTCAAGGGCCGCGACAATGTGCATTTCGTCCGCCGGGTCATCACCCGTCACCGTGACGCCGGCGGTGAAGACCATCTTTCCGTCTCCCTCGAAGGTTTTGCCTCCATGGAGCAGTCAGGCTCCTTCGCCGTCTGGTGGGAAGCGCACGGCCTGAAATACGGCATTCCGGCCGAGGTCTCGGTAGCGCTGTCGAGAGGCCATGTCGTCGTCGCCAACGGCTCGCGCTCCGCGCTTCACCGCTTCCAGGCCGCCTTCCCGCGGCTGAAAGTCATCAACGTCACCGCCCGCCCCGAAGTGCTCGCCGGTCGGCTGGAGGCGCGCGGACGCGAGACGCATGAAGATATCATGGCCCGGCTTGCCCGCGGACCGCTGACGGTGCGTGGCGAATACGACGTGGTGGAGCTCGACAATAGCGGCTCGCTCGAAGAGGCCGAGCAGAAGATGATCGAGATCCTCGACGGATTGCTGACCAAGGCGCCCTGAACAGATCGAGAGGAAGGGCATGCGCGCCATCAAGGTGGTCGACTACGATCCCTCTTGGCCGCGGCTGTTTGCCGAGATCAGCACCGAGGTCTCCGCCTTGCTCGGCGACCGCCTGCTTTCCATCGATCATATCGGCAGCACGTCGGTGCCTGGCCTGCCGGCCAAGCCGAAGATCGACCTCGATGCCGTGATGATATCCGACGCCTTCCTGCCGGCGGCGATCGAGATCGTGCGCGCTGCGACTTCGTCTTCCACGGCGATACTGGAGAGCAACGATGGGCCTTCACCTGCGATCATCGCGGTTATGGCTTCAGGCTTTATCTTTGCGGGCCTAATAATCGCGCGCATCGGGACCGCATTCTGTTTCGCGACTATCTCAGGGATCACCCCGAGAGGGCCAGGGCCTATGCCGATCTGAAACGCCGGCTGGCTGCGGAGGCAGACGGCGATTGGGATTTTTATACCGGCGGGAAGACCGGGTTTGTCAGCGAGACGGTTCGGCTGGCTGCCTTGAGGATGTAAACAGCAATTCGTCAGACGCCTTGGCCGCCGGCGATTACTCGCCGTCGCCCCGTCCCGATACGATCTCGCGCTTGCCGACGTGATTGGCCGGGCCGACGAGACCTTCTTTTTCCATGCGTTCCACCAATGAGGCGGCGCGGTTGTAGCCGATGCCGAGGCGGCGCTGGATGTAGGAGGTCGAGCATTTTTTGTCGCGCATGACGACCTTGACCGCCTGCTCGTAGAGCTCGTTGCCATCCTCGGAAGCCATGGCGCTCTTGTCGAAGACGGCGCCGGCTTCTTCCTCTTCCGTCTCTTCCTCCTCGTCGGCGGTGACGGTGTCGAGATATTCGGGGCGGCCCTGGGTCTTCAGATGAGCAACGACCTTTTCGACCTCGACATCCGAGACGAAGGGACCGTGGACGCGGGAAATCCGCCCGCCCCCCTGCATATGCAGCATATCTCCCTGACCGAGCAGCTGTTCGGCGCCCTGTTCGCCGAGAATGGTGCGGCTGTCGATCTTCGAGGTCACCTGGAAGGAGATGCGGGTCGGGAAGTTCGCCTTGATCGTGCCGGTGATGACGTCGACCGACGGACGCTGTGTCGCCATGATCAGATGGATGCCGGCGGCTCGCGCCATCTGGGCGAGGCGCTGGATCGCACCTTCGATGTCCTTGCCGGCGACCATCATCAGGTCGGCCATCTCGTCGACGATGACGACGATATAGGGCATCGGCGTCAGGTCCAGCGCCTGGCTTTCCTCGATCGGAGTGCCGGTGCCCTTGTCGAAGCCGACCTGGACCATGACATGGATGGTCTCGCCCTTTTCGCGGGCCTGGGCGACGCGGTCGTTGTAACCGTCGATGTTGCGGACACCGAGGCGCGACATCTTGCGATAGCGCTCCTCCATTTCGCGCACGGCCCATTTCAGCGCCATGACCGCCTTCTTCGGATCGGTGACGACGGGCGTCAGCAGATGCGGGATGCCGTCATAGACTGACAGTTCGAGCATCTTCGGGTCGACCATGATCAGGCGGCACTGTTCCGGCGTCATGCGGTAGAGCAGCGACAGGATCATCGTGTTGATGGCGACCGACTTGCCGGAACCGGTCGTGCCGGCGACGAGCAGATGCGGCATCTTGGCGAGCTCGGCAATGACAGGCTCGCCGCCGATGGTCTTGCCGAGGCCGAGCGCCAGCTTGTAACCGCTCTTCTCGAAATCCTGGCTCTCGATCATCTCGCGGAAATAAACGGTTTCACGCGTGACATTCGGCAATTCGATGCCGATGACGTTGCGGCCGGGGACGACGGCCACACGGGCCGAAAGCGCCGACATCGAGCGGGCGATATCATCGGCAAGGCCGATGACTCGCGACGATTTCACGCCCGGCGCCGGCTCGAATTCGTAGAGGGTGACGACAGGGCCGGGACGGACATGGATGATCTCGCCCTTGATGCCGAAATCCTCCAGCACGCTCTCCAGAAGCCCGGCATTCTGCTCCAGCGTCTCCTGCGACATGATCTCGCCGAGGCGTTCCGGCGGTTCCTGCAGCAGGGCACGCGGCGGGAATTCATAGCCGGATGCGTGGATCCTTTCGGGCCTCGCGGCCAGGCGCGGCGACGGCAGAACCGCGGCGACGGGCGGCGTGCGCTGCGGCGCTGGTGCTGTCTGAGGGGCTGATGCAATTTGAGGGGTTGGCGTGACCTGAGTGGCTGGCGCGGGCTGAGGTGCCAGCATGACCGGTGCCTCGACAATAATGCGCCTGGGCTTTTCCAAGGACGGGGCGGCCGCAGGGTGCACGGCAACCTTCGTGGAGACCGCGGCGGGCTGCGGGGCCGGGCGGGAGGCGACGGGAGCGGTTGCCGGCCGGCCGGGGCGCCATTCCATGATCCGGAACAGCGACGTGATCGATTCGGGCGAGGTCTCGGTCTTCGGGAACGATATCAACGGCGGCGCGCGAACCGGCTCGGCCTCTTCGAAGGCCATGACTTCCCAGAAGGCGAAATCCGAAATGGAAGAAAGCTCGGCGCTGGCGCGGAAAGCCGGCGCGCCGGGCTCGTCAAGCAAAGGTGACTGCTGCAGTTCGACCCTCTGCGGTGCTACGGAAATTTCGTCCGGCCCTGGCAGATAGATATCGAACGGCACATCGACGGCAACCGGCTCTATCCGTATCGCCTGCTGTCCAATCTGCGAATCATCGCGAACGGGCTCATTCGGCGCGCGCCGCCTGCTGATCAGCGTTTCCGGCGTGCGGGTGAAACGGACATTCGGGGCGAGGGAAAAGTTGCTCTGCCAGATGGGTGCCGCCGGCTTCTCCCCTGGGTTTTCCTCCGGAAGGTCCGTTTCAATCTCGCTGGAAAAATCTCCGGCATCCGTCAAATTGGTTCTGGGAAAACGCATGCGTCCGCTACTCACTCATGCTTTGCAAATTACGACCCTACCGGGATAGAAAAGGAAGGTTAATAAGTTCCTTCCTGCCGTATCGTTCCGATACGACTCCGGGAGAGAAATCGCTGCACTTTCAATGAGTTCTGGCGGCGAGAAAAATCTTTGCGATTTTTGGGGAGGCGCTCTAAAGCGCGTCGCAATCTTTCAGATTCGCTGCTGCCGCTTTAGGCTTTATTTCCACGCATGTCGTTGTCGCAAAACCGCTGCACACTTTTGCGCGACATGCTTTAGTGCGCCTCGTCCCAATTGGTGGCGGCGCGGGCATCGACCCTTAGCGGCACGCGCATTTCCAGCGCCGGCATGGTGGCGTTTTCCATGACCGAGACGATTGTTGGCATCGCCTTTTCGACATCCTCGTCCTCGACCTCGAAGATGAGTTCGTCATGCACCTGCAGCAGCATGCGGACGCGATCGGCAAGGCCGACTTCAACAAGTGCCGGCTCTATCTTGATCATTGCCCGGCGAATGACGTCGGCAGCCGAGCCCTGGATCGGCGCGTTGATCGCCGCACGCTCGTTAAAGGCGCGCACGGAAGGATTGGACGAGCGGATTTCGGGATAGTTGATGCGGCGACCGAAGATCGTCTCGACATAACCCTTGTCGCGCGCCATGGCCTTTCGGCTTTCCATATAGTCGCGGATGCCGGGGAAACGCTCGAAATACTTCTTGATGTAGTCGCCGGCTTCCGAACGCTCGATCGAAAGCTGATTGGCGAGGCCGAAGGCCGAGATGCCGTAGATGATGCCGAAATTGATTGCCTTGGCGCGGCGGCGCACCTCGCCCGGCATGCCTTCCACCGGCACGCCGAACATTTCCGACGCCGTCATGGCGTGGATGTCGACGCCATCTTCGAAAGCCTTGGTCAGCTGCGGGATCTCGGCGACATGGGCAAGCACGCGCAGTTCGATCTGGCTGTAGTCGGCGGAGATCAGCTTGTGGCCAGGCGTCGAGATGAAGGCGGTGCGGATCTTTCGGCCTTCTGCGGTGCGAACCGGAATATTCTGCAGGTTCGGCTCGGAGGAGGACAGGCGCCCCGTGGTCGTCGATGCCAGCGAATAGGAGGTGTGGACCCGCTTGGTCTCCGGATGGACATAGCCGGGGAGCGCGTCGGTATAGGTGGATTTCAGCTTGGTGAGCTGGCGCCAGTCAACGATCTTGCGCGGCAGCTCCAAACCGGCGGCGGCCAGATCCTCGAGCACCTGCGCGGAGGTGGACCATTGCCCCGTTTTCGTCTTGTTGCCGCCGGCAAGGCCCATCTTGCCGAACAGGATATCGCCCAGCTGCTTCGGCGAGCCGATGTTGAACCGCTCGCCGGCCAGCACGTAGATCTCGTCCTCGAGCCTTGCTGCACCCTGGGCCAGTTCGCCGGAGAGGCGCGACAGGATCTGCCGGTCGACGGTGATGCCGCGCGCTTCCATGCGTGCCAGTACCGGCAACAGCGGCCGCTCCAGCCGTTCATAGACGCTGGTCAATCCCGCCGCCGCCAGCCGGGGCTTCAGCACCAGCCAGAGGCGCAGCGTCACGTCGGCATCTTCGGCGGCATAGTGGGTGGCGCGGTCGATATCGACCAGATCGAAGGTGACGTTCGCCTTGCCGCTGCCCGCCACGTCCTTGTAAGGAATCGGGGTATGGCCGAGGAATTTTTCCGAGAGCGGGTCCATGCCATGCGCGCCGGTGCCGGCGTCCAGCACGTAGGAGATCAGCATCGTGTCGTCGAAACTCCTGGTCTCGATGCCATAGCGCTTCAACAGCAGGTAGTCGTATTTCAGATTCTGGGCGACCTTGAGAACCGCTTCGTCCTCCAGCAATGCCTTCAACCGCGGCAGGGCATCGCCCATCGGGATCTGGTTTTCGGCAAGGCCGCCGCCGAGCAGATCGCCGACGCCGTTCTTATGGACAAGCGGCACATAGGCGGCGCGGATCTTCGTGCCGGTGGGATCGGCCGTATTGTCGGCGATCGCCAGCGAAAAGCCGACGAGTTCGGCCTGCATCGCATCCAGCGACGTGGTCTCGGTATCGAAAGCAACGAGGCCGGTCGCGCGCGCATCGGCGATCCAGCGGTCGAGCGTTGCCAGGTCGCGGATCGTGACATAGGCCGAATGATCGAAGGGCAGCGTCGCAAAGGCCTCGGCCCGAGCGTTGGCAAGATCGGCGGGCGAAAAGGCGCCTTCGACGGCGGTCTTCGCCTTCGCGCGCGGCGGCAGCGGCACGGATTCACCCGAAACGTCGGGGATGCCGCCGGCAACGGGCTCGGGCTCGGCCGCATCGAGATCCGGGCCGCGGGCCGTCTCACCCCATTCGGTGCGGACGATCGCCGGTTCGATGGCGCCGGCATCGCAAGCGCAGGCTTCGGCGACGCGGCGCGTCAGCGTGGTGAATTCCATCGTCTTCAGGAAGCCTATCAGCTTCGGGCCGTTCTGCGGCTCCAGCACCAGCGCGTCGAGATCGAGATCGAGTGGCACATCGGTGCGCAGCCGCACGAGGTCGCGCGAGAGCCTGGCCATGTCGATATTGGCGAGGATCGTCTCGCGGCGCTTGACCTGCTTGATCTCGGCGGCGCGTTCGAGCAGCGTATCAAGATCGCCGTATTCCTCGAGAAGCTGGGCGGCGGTTTTCGGGCCAATGCCGGGAATGCCGGGAACATTGTCGACCGAATCGCCGGTCATCGCCTGCAGATCGATCATCTTTTCCGGCGGCACGCCCCATTTCTCGATGACATCAGGAATGCCGATCTGCTTGTCCTTCATGCTGTCATACATGTGGACATTGGGGCTGACGAGCTGCATCAGATCTTTGTCGGAGGAGACGATGGTGACATCGGCGCCAGTCGCTTCGGCCTGGCGGGCGTAGGTGGCGATGATGTCGTCGGCCTCGAAGCCTTCGGTCTCGATGCAGGGCAGATTGAAGGCGCGGGTCGCCTCGCGGATGAGGCCGAATTGCGGGATGAGCTCTTCCGGCGGCGCAGATCGGTTCGCCTTATAGGCGTCGTAGAGATCCTTGCGAAACGTCCTGGCGGAATAGTCGAAGATGACGGCAAGATGGGTCGGCGTCACGCCGACATCGGTATTGCGCGCATCCCTCAGCAGCTTCCACAGCATGTTGCAGAAACCGGACACAGCGCCGATCGGCAGGCCGTCGGTCTTGCGGGTCAGCGGCGGCAATGCATGAAACGCCCGGAAGATGAATCCGGAACCATCGACTAGGAAGAGGTGATCGCCTTTTTTCATGCGTGCATGGATAGCGCGGGCATGGGACGAGGTCCATATAGAGTTCGGCATAAAATTCGGCGCGCGGAAAGGATTATGGCGTTCGGAGCGTCACACAGCGCCGCACGTCTTTTCGGACGCGCAAAGGACGCAGAGCACTTGGCGTTGCTGCATAATTTTATCCTTCCATCGATTCCGATCTCAGGAATTGTACGGCACGGATTCCGGCTCACCAAACTGTTACCGATTTGTAACCACGGCCCTCCCTTGAAAAACCACATTCTGAGCCACAAATCGATGTCACCGGCGCTTGATTGCGTCGCGGGTCTGATCACCGGCTTGTCCCCCGCCGCGTCAGGCTTGGACAAAGGCCTTATCCCCCTCTCCGGGCCTTTGTCCCCACTTTAAAGTCGCCATGGCCAACCTCCAGGCCATGGCGACTTTTGTTTTACCAGGCACTCGAAATTCTGATCGCCGCTTGCATGTTTAGGAGCATCGTATGCGATTTGCTGCATTGTCTCCGGCATGGTTTTGAGCCTAACTTGCAATCATGGGATTTAACCGCATGGATTCGGGAGCCTACCTTGCCAGCCAGCTGGCGAAAGGGTTTGCCCGCTCGCTGCACCAGCGCGCGGTTGGGCTCGGTTTTTCTCCGGGCCAGTTCCCCATTCTGCTGGAACTCTGGGCCGAGGACGGGCTGACCCAGAAACAGCTTCTCGAGCGGGTCGATATCGAACAGGCGACCATGGCCAATACGCTTTCGCGCATGGTCCGAGACGGGTTGATCGAACGCCGGCCGCATCCATCCGACAAGCGGGCGCAACTGCTCTTCCTGACGCCGAAGGCCCGCGCCATGGAGGCCGAGGCAATCGAGACCGCGCGCGAGGCCGACCTTGCGCTGTTTAAAGGGTTTCGAGTTTTCGAGCGCGAGCTGACACTCGAATATATCCGCCGGCTTCTGGAAAACGCCAAGGCGCTCTGACCACTGCATAATTCCTTAAATCGGAATCGACAGCGTCCTTTGCGCGTCTGAAAAGACGCGCGGCGCTGTAAGATCACTCGCCAGCACACTGTGCGCGTCGCAGCGACGGCGCGCCGGTTTCGATCTGTGCGGTCAGGGCGTTTTCGTGGGCGGCAAGCTTGATGCTCGGCTCGATATCCGGCTTGCCGAGTAAAAGGCCCTGTACTTGCGTGCAGCCTTCCTCGACGACGATCCGGCGCTGCATCTCGGTTTCCACGCCCTCCGTCACGACAGGCATGCCGAGGCTATGACCTAGGCCGATGATGGCGCGCACGATCGAGCGCGCCGCCGCATCATGTTCCAGCACTCCGGTGAAACTGCGGTCGACCTTGATCTTGTCGAAAGGGAATGAACGCAGGTTGGAAAGCGAAGAAAAACCGGTGCCGAAATCATCCATGACGATGTGAACGCCGAGCTTGTGCAGCCGCAATAGTGTCGTCATCACCCGGTCGCGATCGCGAATGAGGGCCGCCTCGGTGATCTCGAGCTCCAGCCGGCCGGGCGCAAGCCCGGTTTCGGCGAGGATCGCCTCGATCCGCTCGCAGAGGTTCGGCAGCATGAATTGCACCGGCGAGAGATTGACGGCGATCATCAACGGCAGCGGCCAGCGCACAGCCTCCCTGCAGGCCTGCTGCAACACCCATTCGCCGAGTTGGACGATCGAGCCGCTTTCCTCGGCGATCGGGATGAAGATATCGGGCTCGGTCAAGCCGTGACCTGGCCGGTTCCAGCGCATCAGGGCCTCGTAGCCGCCGATCTCGCCGCTCAGCGCATCGAGGATCGGCTGATAGTCGACATGGATCTGATTACGGATGATCGCATGGCGCAGTTCGCTTTCGATCTGGCGGCGGTTCCGTGCCGCCTTATCCATGTCCGCGTCGAAGAAACAGACCTTGCCGCGACCGTCATGCTTGACGCGGTAGAGTGCAGTATCGGCATTGTTGCAGAGTTCTTCAGCAGCAGCGCCATCCGCGGGATAGATTGCAATGCCGACGCTGACGCCGACGGCGGTCGGGTCGCGCGCCGTGTCCATCTCGGCGGCGAATTCGTCGAGGATCGCCGCCGCAAGCTTTTGCGCCGCCGCCGGCTGCTGCCCGGCGGGCTGAATGATGGCGAATTCATCGCCGCCGAGGCGGGCGATCGTATCGCTCTCATCGGCCACGCGGCGCAGGATCGAGGCGACCTTGCGGAGAATACGGTCGCCTTCGGCATGACCGAAGATATCGTTGACGGCCTTGAAGCGATCGAGGTCGAGATAGAAGAGGGCAACCTCGCTGTTCTTTCGTTCGGCCATCTGCAGCGCCTGCCGGATGCGGGTATCGAACAGCGACCTGTTCGGCAGATCGGTGAGCACGTCGTGGTGGGCGAGATGCTCGATCATCTCCTCGGCCTGCCTGCGCTCGGTGAGATCACGCACCGCCAGCACCTCGCAGTTGTGCCCGCGATAGACGATCCTGCTCGCGGTCACTTCGACGGCGATCTCCCTGCCGTCCCTGGTGTTGAGCAGCGTCTCGCTGGGTCTGTTCTGCCCAGTTCCCTGAATAGCAGTCAAAACAGCCGAGGGCGCCTTGCCGGCAAGACCGGCAAGCTTCCAGCCGGAGAGCCCCTGGAAGCGTTCATTGGCATCGATGATCCGGCCTTCCCGCAGGATCAGCAGCCCTTCCTGTGAGGCATTCGCGAGCCCCCTCAGATCCGTCAGGTGGCTTTCGATAAAGACCACCGCCAGCGCGATCAGAATGAGCGCCGTCGCCGCCACAACGACGATCGCAGCAAGCAGGCTGGCGTCGAGCACCGTTGCCGGAACTTGCTTGCCGGGATCCGGCACGAGCGTGATGCTAGCCATCGAGATGAAATGGAGCGCGCAGATCGCGAGGACGAAACTGATTGACGAGGCGAGGAGCCGCCTCAGTCCCTTCAATTGGAAAAATGCGTGGAAGGCGGCGCTCGACAACAGCGCTCCTGCGAGAACCGCACTCAGCGTCATGGAGGGATCATAAAGAATTGCCGCCTGCGTTTCGATCGCCTGCATGCCGGTCAGGTGCATGGAGGCGATGCCGAGCGCCATCAGGACGCCGCCGCGGATGCGAGAAAACCTGCCGCGGCTTTCCGAAGCGACGAGGATCGCCGCCCACGAACCGGCAACCGACAGGAGGAAAGAAAGCGCCGTCAGGCCCAGTTGGTAGCCGATCGGCATGCCGCCGTCATAGGCCAGCATTGCGATGAAGTGCGTTGCCCATACGCCGGTGCCGAAAGCGAAAGCCGAGGCGCCGATCCAGAGCTTGCGCCGCCCGGCATCGCATTCCTGAGCGCGGGAAAGCAGCAGCATAGCCGCCATAGCGCCGACCAGGCAGACGGCGGCCGCCGCAAGCACCAGCCGCCAATCGTGGTTGTCCCGAATACATGTAATGACCGAAAACATCTGCCCCTCCCACAGCTGAATTCGGTCAGGCTATTTAGGTTGTGCTAAATAACTGTAAATTGAATTAGAAATCTCTTCTATATTATCCAGCAAATCTTCCTGATATTGATCTTTGACCGACGGGCCTTTCGCGCCGCCGATTTTTGTTTTTCCGCCTCGCCTGCTTTTCTGGTTTGGTCTATCGTCCGGCCGAATTTCAAAAGAGGAGTCGAAAATGACCGATATCAATCAGGTGCTTGAGCGCGCGGATCAGAACCTTCCATCGAGCCTCGAAAAGCTGTTCGAGCTTCTGCGCATCCAATCGATTTCCACCGATCCCGCCTATAAAGCCGAATGCCGGAAGGCCGCCGAATGGCTCGTCGCCTATCTCGGGACGCTCGGCTTTACGGCCTCGCTGCGCGATACGCCTGGCCATCCGATGGTGGTCGCCCACCATGCCGGCGCTTCCGCCGATGCGCCGCATGTTCTCTTCTACGGCCATTACGATGTTCAGCCGGTCGATCCGATCGAGCTCTGGGAAAACGACCCGTTCGAGCCATCGATCAAGGATGTCGGCGAGGGCCGCAAGATCCTGACCGGCCGCGGCACCTCCGACGACAAGGGCCAGTTGATGACCTTCGTCGAGGCTTGCCGCGCCTATAAGGAGATCAACGGCGCGCTTCCCTGCCGCATCACCATCCTCTTCGAGGGCGAGGAGGAATCCGGCTCGCCGTCCCTGAAGCCCTTCCTCGAAGCCAATACCGCCGAGCTCAAGGCCGATTATGCGCTGGTCTGCGATACCGGCATGTGGGACCGCAACACGCCGGCGATCGCCGCGGCGCTGCGCGGCCTCGTCGGCGAGGAAGTGATCGTGACGGCCGCCGACCGTGACCTGCATTCCGGTCTCTTCGGCGGCGCGGCCGCCAATCCGATCCACATTCTCGTCGAGGCTCTTGCCGGCCTGCATGACGAGACGGGCCGCATCACGCTTGACGGCTTCTATGATGGCGTCGAGGAAACGCCTGACAACATCAAGGCCTCATGGGAGACGCTCGGCAAGACCGCGGAGAGCTTCCTCGGCGAAGTCGGCCTTTCCATTCCATCGGGTGAAAAAGGCCGCTCGGTGCTGGAACTCACCTGGGCGCGGCCGACCGCCGAAATCAACGGCATCTGGGGCGGATATACCGGCGAAGGCTTCAAGACGGTGATCGCCGCCAAGGCTTCGGCGAAGGTTTCGTTCCGGCTTGTCGGAACGCAGGATCCGGCGGCCATCCGCGAGGCTTTCCGCAGCTATATCAGTGCGAAGATTCCCGCTGATTGCTCGGTCGAGTTCCATCCGCATGGCGGCTCGCCGGCGATTCATCTTTCCTATGATTCGCCTGTTCTCACCAAGGCGAAGAACGCGCTTTCCGACGAGTGGCCGAAGCCCGCCATCGTCATCGGCATGGGTGGGTCGATCCCGATCGTCGGAGATTTCCAGAAGATGCTCGGCATGGAATCGCTGCTCGTCGGCTTCGGCCTCAGCGACGATCGCATCCACTCTCCGAACGAGAAATACGAGCTCGTCTCCTACCACAAGGGCATTCGCTCCTGGGTGCGGATACTTCGGGCGCTCGCTGCCTGAAGGAAAAGGCGCGGCTTCCATCAAGCTGCGCCACGCAAAGTCGCGACAAACAAAAAGGCCGGTTCGACCCGGCCTTTCGTCATCCGCTCATCTCAGTGCCAGTTCATCCGTGGTCAAGGAGCAAGCAGGTATTGCAGTGAGACTGCCGCCGAAAGGTTAACGAACCGTTAACAGTACCGGCCTTGCCGGAAGCACCATCGCGGCTCCAAGGCGCGGACAGACATTTCGCCGTTCAAGCTGCGTTCATCGCGAACGACATATAAGCCATTGAAAGATAAGACGAATGATGACGCCCTGACAGCTGCGGGCGATCGCTCTGTCTTTTGTTTCAATGGCATATGCCAAGGAAACGCGGCCAAGCGCTGCCTGAAAAACGTGCCAACAAGGACTGAGAAGCGTGAAAAATCTCTTTGTTAAAATCGCAGCCGCCGGCATGCTTATGCTGGCGCCCGCCATAGCGCAGGCCGCCGAGGGCTACTCGACGGCGAACGTCAACATGCGTGCCGGTCCGAGCACCCGATATCCTGCCGTCGCCGTCATCCCCGCCGGTTCTTCCGTCGAGATCCGCGGATGCCTTTCCGAGGTCAATTGGTGCGACGTCGAATTCTACGGCGGCCGCGGCTGGGTTTCCGGCCAGTATGTGCAGGCCCTCTACCAACAGCGCCGCGTCTATGTCGGCCCGCAATATTACCGTCCGCTCGGCATTCCGATGATTCGCTTCAGCGTCGACAATTATTGGGACCGCTATTACCGCAACCGTGATTTCTATCGCGACCGTGACCGCTGGAGCCGCGGCCCGGATTATTACTACCGCGACCGCGACAATCGGGATCGCGACCGCGATCGGGATAACCGGGATCGCGACCGTAACTGGCGCGAGCGGGATGGCGACCGAGATGGGCGCGACCGCGATCGTGACTGGCGCGACGACAATCAAAGGGACGATCGGCAAAGGGACGATCGGCAAAGAGGTGAACGGCAGAGGGACGACCGGAGAGGCGATGATCGCAGGCCGGACCGCAGGAATTTTGATTGCCGCCCCGGCGATCCCTCTTGCGACGAATGAAACAGAAAGGGACGCAGCGACGTCCTCTTCCGAGGCTTGAAGCCAAGGGAAAACGCCCAAGAAAAAGCCCGGCGCTCCCTTGGGAGGGATGCACCGGGCCTGATGTCGATCGGCACGCGTTGAGGGGAGACGGCCGATCATTCGCGGGACGTGAGGGGCTGTCCCGCTTCTTCATAAACAATCGCGAAGCCTATTGGTTCCGCCTGCCGCATAATTCCTTGAAGCAGAACCGATTTGAGGAAACACTCTGCGGCAATTCAATGTGTTACAGCCTCTTTTATGTCTCTCGAAAAGACGCGCGGCGCGGCAATCTACGTCGTATAGCACGTAACTCACGCCACGCACTTCGGGCCTTTGTTTTCACGACGCATGCCGCTTTGCCGGCGAGCGCAAGACAGGAGCCGCGGGGGAAGCATCGATCCTCGAAAGCGATCACCGACAATTTGACGTGAAGCCATCGCGAGGCACTTGTTTTGCGAGATTCTTTATTGCAGTTTTGTGAAGTTGCGGATTGATTTTGATCCGTTCGAGGCTGGACCCTGATGACACAAGACTACCTGGCTTTCTTCGGGCTTTTCGGCCCTCGGGCAGCCGCCACAGATGTTACCGTTTGGCATAAACACAACCCCATCCTGCCTGTGCGCCTCACCGATGGGGCGAGCCTCAACCCTTCCGGCCAGATCTGGCGCCGCTTTCATCTGGGCGAGTGGGAATATAAGCAGGACCCGGAAACGCTCGACGATTACGAAGCGCGCCAGTTTTGAAGACAAGCGGCGCGATCTGCTTTGCTTTCCATTATTAATACCCCGTTAAATCGCCGCATTTACAGTTCAGTCGGATGATCACGGCGGCACTCAAAGTGCTCCAGCGTCCTTTGTGCGTCTGAAAAGACGCGCGGCGCTGGAGAAGAGCACCGTTATGCGAAGTTGGCTTCGCGATCGAACATGGGGTGTGACCGGTCCGCGATGGCAGGCAGAGGCAGATCAGGCGACAGAATAGAGCCCTCCTTCAGCGGCCGTCCGGCACGCGACGATGACGAATTCTCGCTCGATGCCGACGACCGCATTGCCGGAGGCCGATCCCCGCGGCGCGGCGGCTCGAAACCCCCGCCGCAGCGCCCGGCCCCCCGGCGGCGGCGCGAGCCGACGGAGCGTGAAAGCGGCGGGTTTTTCGGCTTCATGCGCCGCGTGATCTACTGGTGCATCGTGCTTTTCATCTGGGCAGGCATCGGCGTTGCCGGGCTCGTGGTCTATTATGGTTCGCGCATGCCGAGCGCCAGCACATGGGCGATCCCAGAGCGGCCGCCGAACGTCAAGATCACCGCCGTCGACGGTAGCGTCATCGCCAATCGCGGCGCCACCGGCGGCGAGGCGCTGTCGCTCGAAAACATGTCGCCCTATATTCCGGAAGCCGTCATCGCCATCGAGGATCGGCGTTTCTATTCGCATTTCGGCGTCGATCCGCTCGGCCTCGGCCGGGCGATCGTGACCAATCTCACGGCTGGCCACATGGTCCAGGGTGGCTCGACGCTGACGCAGCAGCTTGCCAAGAACCTCTTCCTCTCCCCCGAGAGAACGCTGGAACGCAAGGTGCAGGAGGTGCTGCTGTCGCTCTGGCTGGAGCAGAAATACACCAAGGACCAGATCCTTGCCATGTATCTCAACCGGGTGTTCTTCGGATCGAACGCCTATGGCGTCGAGGCAGCCTCGCGTCGCTACTTCAACAAATCGGCGCGTGACGTAAACCTCGGCGAGGCCGCTGTGCTGGCCGGCCTGCTCAAGGCGCCGTCGCGGCTTTCGCCGGCCCGCGATGCGGAAGCGGCGAATGCACGCGCCCAGCTCGTGCTCGCGGCAATGCGCGAACAGGGTTTCATCACCGATTCCGAGGTCAAAACGGCGATGTCGCAGACCCCGGCTTCAGCCAAGAGCTACTGGTCCGGCGCCGGGCACTATGTCGCCGACATGGTGATGGACCAGTTGCCAAGCCTGATCGGCGACGTCAAGGAGGACGTCATCGTCGATACGACCATCGACAAGTCGCTGGAAAAGAAGGCCGAGCAATCGCTGGTCGACGTACTCGACAAGGAGGGCGGCAAGCTCGACGCCTCGCAGGCGGCCCTCGTCTCGATCGACGGCACCGGCGCGATCCGAGCGCTCGTCGGCGGCAGGGATTATGCGACGAGCCAGTTTAACCGCGCCGTCAAGGCCAAACGCCAGCCGGGCTCCTCGTTCAAGCCCTTCGTCTATGCCGCCGCACTCGAGAAGGGGCTGACGCCCTATTCGGTGTTCAACGACGCGCCGATCCGGATCGGCGACTGGACGCCCGAAAATTACGAGAAGAAATACAATGGCGAAGTGACGCTGGCGACCGCGCTTGCCAAGTCGCTGAACACGGTGGCCGCCCAGCTGGTGATGTATGACGGGCCGGATCAGGTGATCAAGCTTGCCCACCGGCTCGGCATCGAAAGCGAGCTGCAGCCGAACGCCTCGATCGCGCTCGGCACGTCCGAGGTGTCGCTGATGGAACTCACCGCCTCCTATGCCGCCTTCATGAACGGCGGCTACAAGGCGACGCCGCACGTCATCCGCCGGGTGACGACGGCCGAAGGCAAGGTTCTCTACGAAAATACCTATGACAGCCCGCCGCGCGTGCTGTCCGAGCAGATCGTCGCCCAGATGGATGCGATGATGATGGGCGTCATCGACAACGGCACCGGCAAGAGCGCCAAGATCCCCGGCTGGCAGGCGGCGGGAAAGACCGGCACGACGCAGAATTCGCGCGACGCGCTCTTCGTCGGCTTCACCAGCAACCTGACCACCGGGGTCTGGTTCGGCAATGACGACGGCAAGCCGATGAAGAAGGTGACCGGCGGCGGCTTGCCCGCCAAGGCCTGGAAGGAATTCATGATCGCCGCCCACAAGGGTCTTTCGCCGGCACCGCTCTTCGGCAACGGCCAGTTGATCGCCGATCCGAACAATGGTCAGCCGATGGCTGAGGCACCGGGTAATGGGCAGTCGGGCAGCGGACAACCGATGACGGCCGAGGCGCCGCCATCGACGATCGGCGGCATTATTTCCGGCGTCTTCGGCGGCAACGACAACGCAAACCGCTATCCGCAAGCGCCTGTCCGGCAGCAGGCGGCGACCTCCGGCAGCGGCCCGGTTCCGCCCTCAGACATTGCCGAAGGCGGCGGTTCTGGCTATGAGGGCATGGTGCCGCCCGGCGATGTCGGGGGTGCGCAGACCACCTCTTCCGTCCAGCCGCGGCGCACGACGCTGCTCGATCTGATCATGGGCCAGTGAGACCTTTGCTGCATGTCCTACACAAGCCCGATGCTCTAAAGCGCGTCGCGATCTTTCAGAGTCGCTCCTCGCGCTTCAGGTCTTTGTTTTACGCATGTCGTTGTCGCAAAACGGCTGCGCAGTTTTGCGCGACATGCCCGAAAAAATGGCCGCTTTCCGGACATGGGGCGACCTCTTTCCCGGCTACTGTAAAAATTGAACGCAACACATTCGTTTTGCTGGATTCCGGGGCATTTCTCGCCTTGCAGTCCAGAAAACCGCTCCTTATATACGCCGCATCACCGCAATCACGATTGCGTAATCTCAAGTAGACCCATCCCGTAAGGGGCTGTCAGGGAAATGCCTTCTCGGGGTTCCGACAGCTTGCTTCAAGGAGAGAATGACATGGCAAAAGTAATTGGTATCGACCTTGGAACGACGAATTCCTGCGTCGCAGTCATGGACGGCAAGGACGCGAAGGTTATCGAGAATGCGGAAGGTGCGCGTACGACCCCTTCTATGGTGGCATTTTCCGACGATGGCGAACGCCTCGTCGGCCAGCCGGCCAAGCGCCAGGCAGTCACCAACCCGACGAACACACTCTTTGCAGTCAAGCGCCTGATCGGCCGCCGCTACGAAGATCCGACCGTCGAGAAGGACAAGCACCTCGTTCCCTTCACCATCGTCAAGGGCGACAATGGCGACGCCTGGGTCGAAGCCAATGGCAAGGGCTACTCGCCCGCACAGATTTCCGCGATGATCCTTCAGAAGATGAAGGAAACCGCCGAATCCTATCTCGGCGAAAAGGTCGAGAAGGCCGTCATAACCGTTCCCGCCTACTTCAACGACGCGCAGCGCCAGGCAACCAAGGATGCCGGCCGCATCGCCGGTCTTGAAGTCCTGCGCATCATCAACGAGCCGACTGCTGCGGCCCTCGCCTACGGTCTCGACAAGAAAGAAGGCAAGACGATTGCCGTCTACGACCTTGGTGGCGGTACCTTCGATATTTCGATCCTCGAGATCGGCGACGGCGTCTTCGAAGTGAAGTCCACCAACGGCGATACCTTCCTCGGCGGTGAAGACTTCGACATGCGCCTCGTCGAATATCTCGTCGGCGAGTTCAAGAGAGACAACGGCATCGACCTGAAGAACGACAAGCTTGCCCTGCAGCGCCTCAAGGAAGCTGCGGAAAAGGCGAAGATCGAGCTTTCGTCCTCGCAGCAGACCGAAATCAACCTGCCGTTCATCACGGCCGACGCCTCCGGCCCGAAGCATCTGACGCTGAAGCTGACCCGCGCCAAGCTCGAAAGCCTGGTCGACGATCTCGTCCAGCGCACGATCGCGCCGTGCAAGGCAGCGCTCAAGGATGCCGGCGTCACTGCTGCCGAAATCGACGAAGTGGTTCTCGTCGGCGGCATGAGCCGCATGCCGAAGGTACAGGAAGTCGTCAAGCAGCTGTTCGGCAAGGAGCCGCACAAGGGCGTCAACCCGGATGAAGTGGTGGCCCTCGGCGCCGCCATCCAGGCCGGCGTTCTGCAGGGCGACGTCAAGGACGTCCTGCTGCTCGACGTGACGCCGCTGTCGCTCGGCATCGAGACGCTGGGTGGTGTCTTCACCCGCCTGATCGAACGCAATACGACGATCCCGACGAAGAAGAGCCAGACCTTCTCGACCGCCGAAGACAACCAGCAGGCCGTGACCATCCGCGTTTCGCAGGGCGAACGTGAAATGGCTGCCGACAACAAGCTGCTTGGCCAGTTCGATCTCGTCGGTCTGCCGCCGTCGCCGCGCGGCATGCCGCAGATCGAAGTCACCTTCGACATCGACGCCAACGGCATCGTCCAGGTTTCGGCCAAGGACAAAGGCACCGGCAAGGAACAGCAGATCCGCATCCAGGCTTCCGGCGGTCTTTCCGACGCCGACATCGAGAAGATGGTGAAGGATGCCGAAGCCCATGCCAGCGAAGACAAGAAGCGCCGCGAGGCGGTCGAAGCCCGGAACCAGGCCGAAAGCCTGATCCATTCCTCGGAAAAGTCGCTGAAGGATTATGGCGACAAGGTTTCCGAGGCCGACCGCACCGCGATCTCGGATGCGATCGCCGCGCTGAAGACGGCGTCGGAAGCATCCGAGCCCGATGCCGACGACATCAAGGCCAAGACCCAGACGCTGATGGAAGTGTCGATGAAGCTCGGCCAGGCGATCTATGAAGCGCAGCAGGCCGAAGGCGGCGCTGCTGGTGATGCCTCCGCGGAAGGCGGCGACAATGTCGTCGATGCCGACTACGAGGAAATCAAGGACGACGACCGCAAGAAGTCCGCGTAATCCGCGACGGCGTGGTTATGCTTCAACACCTGATCCGGCTGCTCACCATGGCAGCCGGAAAATCCATTTCCGGGGTTTAATCCTTAATGGCAAAAGCGGACTTTTACGAAACTCTGGGTGTAGCCAAGACGGCGGACGAGAAAGAGCTGAAAAGCGCCTTTCGCAAATTGGCGATGAAATTCCATCCGGACAAGAACCCGGATGACAAGGACGCCGAGCGGAAGTTCAAGGAAATCAACGAAGCCTACGAGATGCTCAAGGACCCGCAGAAGCGGGCGGCCTATGATCGCTATGGCCATGCGGCCTTCGAGCATGGCGGCATGGGCGGCGGTGGCGGCGGATTTGCCGGCGGCGGTTTCTCCGACATTTTCGAGGATATCTTCGGCGAGATGATGGGTGGAGGGCGCGCGCGCCAGCGCTCGTCAGGCGGCCGCGAACGTGGCGCCGATCTTCGCTACAACATGGAAATAACGCTGGAAGAGTCTTTCTCCGGCAAGACGGCGCAAATCCGCGTTCCGACGTCAATCACCTGCGACGTCTGTTCGGGTTCAGGCGCCAAGCCCGGCACGCAGCCGAAGAACTGCGGCACCTGCCAAGGAACGGGGCGCGTGCGCGCGGCACAGGGCTTCTTCTCGATCGAACGGACCTGCCCGACCTGCCACGGCCGCGGCCAGATCATTCCCGATCCGTGCCCGAAGTGCCACGGCCAGGGCCGGGTGACGGAAGAGCGTTCACTCTCGGTCAATATTCCCGCCGGCATCGAGGACGGCACCCGCATCCGCCTGCAGGGCGAAGGCGAGGCCGGCGCCCGCGGCGGACCGGCAGGCGACCTCTATATCTTCCTGTCAGTCAAACCGCATGAATTCTACCAGCGCGACGGAGCCGATCTCTATTGCGCCGTTCCGATCTCGATGACGACGGCCGCGCTCGGCGGCACCTTCGACGTGGCGACGCTCGACGGCACCAAATCGCGCGTTACCGTGCCCGAGGGCACCCAGGTCGGCAAACAGTTCCGCCTCAAGGGCAAGGGCATGCCAGTGCTGCGTTCGGTGCAGACGGGCGACCTCTACATCCAGATCCAGATCGAGACGCCGCAAAAGCTCACCAAGCGCCAGCGTGAACTGCTTCAGGAATTCGAGCAGCTTTCCTCCAAGGAGAACAATCCGGAATCGACGGGCTTCTTTGCCCGCATGAAGGAATTCTTCGAAGGCTGAGCCGCGATCGACATGCCCATTACGAAAGCCGGGACGGAAACGTCTCCGGCTTTTTTGTTTTAAGAATCCTGATTTGCGACATTCGCCGTCCATGCCGGCGAATCTGTCCCGGATCGATACGGCAGCGGGCGGGACGACGACTTGCGTTAACGCAGCCAGATGATGCCGCTTGCAAGTTTTCCAAATGAATTCAGTCTCTGCCGTCAGTGCATGACCCCGGGAGCCGGAATCGATTTCGGGGTCATGCACCAAATCAAAGTGATAGAGCGTCCTTAGCGCTAGCGGGAACAAACAAACCAAGGGTATCAGCCATGGCGCCAGCCTTTTCATCTCAGTCCGAAGACGTCGACGTTCTCGCCGGCGCCATCTACACATGGTGCGCTGAGCGCAACATCAAGCTTCGCAGCCAGCAAGGCCTTTCCATTGCCAGCATCGCGATCGACCTCTATCATGCCGGCCACCAGACGCAGGACGATCTGCTGATGGCGCTGCACGAATGCGAGATTCACTGAAGCGCGCGGCATCGAACCTCAATCAGGCGGTCTGCTTCCGGTCTTTGTCCTGATGCAGGTCATCCCCCCAATATTGCTGCACACCCGCAGGTGTCCGGAAATCATCCAGACCTTGAATAGGTCGTGCTTTCCGTGGGAACCGTGATTGCTGCGCTGGAATCAGGCGGTGGTTTCGGCCGCTTCGCCCGTCATGAGGGTGACGATGGTCTTGACCGCTTCCTTGCCTGCCGGTGAGTTCAGCTTGTCGTAGCTCAGCGCAAGCGCATAGGCGTCGGGGCTGAGTTCGACACGGCTGCCGAATGGCGACATGCCGGCACCCTCGAAGAGAGCGGAGATCTCGACGTCGAGAAAAACCGCGATCTGATGCAGCTTGCTGGCGGAAACGCGGTTCGCCCCCTTTTCGTATTTCTGGATTTGCTGGAAAGTCAGTCCGAGTGCTTCGCCAAGCTCGAGCTGAGAAACACGGCGAAGGGCGCGAAACTGTCTGACGTTGCGACCGACGATAATATCAACCGGATCTGGCACTTCATCACTCTCTTATACATAAACGGTCCGTTTACCATATCGCCTGCACCGGATAACTCAACCCTGCAGTTGCAAAATTCAACCAACTTTTTTTGGGCTTTACGTTACGTCAGTAGCCTTAGAGGATGGCGGCAAACCTTGAATATCCGGCGCTGGAAGACATTGGCAATGACTGTCTACGGGATCGGTTTGGCGATGTCAGGCCATCTCGGATGGTTGTATTTTTAACCGAATTTCGAAGCCCCGTGGCTGCCATTCCATCGGGAGGATGTCGGACACAAGGACTTCGGTCACGGGATCATCTGGAATATATGTCCTGCGTGGCGCCAGCCGCCGCGTCCTGACGTCCGGCTGCAGCGGCGGTACGCGATCCACGGCCCAAAAGCTGCCAGCCTTGCCATCGGCGCTGCTTCGGCTTAGCTGTCACGCTTTACGATTCCGGACATTCGATGCCGCACAAGGTTTCTCTTTCCCGTCTGAAGCTGACAGACTTCCGCAACTATGTGGCGGCGGCCCTTGCACTTGATGGTCGGCATGCCGTGCTGACGGGAGACAACGGCGCCGGCAAGACCAATCTCATGGAGGCCGTCTCGCTGCTTTCGCCTGGCCGCGGTTTGCGCCGCGCGGCTTATGGCGACATTACCCGCGTCGGCGCGGCCGGCGGCTTTTCGATCTTCGCCGCGCTCGACGGCATGGAGGGCGACGTCGAGATCGGCACCGGCATCGAAACGGGCGAGGAGACCACCGCCCGCAGGCTGCGCATCAATGGCACGACGGCAAAGACTGTCGACGAACTGACCGACCATCTGCGCCTTCTCTGGCTGACACCGGCGATGGACGGCCTCTTTACCGGCGCCTCTTCCGACCGGCGCCGCTTTCTCGACCGGCTGGTGCTGTCGCTCGATCCCGCCCATGGCCGCCGCGCCAGCGATTTCGAGCGCGCCATGCGCAGCCGCAACAAGCTGCTGGACGAAGGCCGCTTCGATCCTTCCTGGCTTGCCGGCATCGAGGAGCAGATGGCAAGCCTCGGCATCGCCATGGCGCTTGCCCGGCAGGAGATGCTCGGCCTGCTGACCCGGCTGATCGAGGAAACACGAGAAAGCTCGCCCTTCCCTTCGGCATCGCTGCAGCTCTCCGGCTTCATGGACGGCCAGTTCTCGCGCCCCTCGGTCGACCTTGAGGACGACTACGCGGCGATGCTGGCGGAGAACCGCTACCGCGATGCCGGCGCAGGGCGCACGCTCGAGGGACCGCACCGGGCCGATCTTATCGTGCATCACCGCGAAAAGGCGATGGAGGCGGAGCGTTGCTCCACCGGCGAGCAGAAAGCGCTGCTTGTCGGCCTGGTGCTTGCGCATGCGCGGCTCGTCGGCAATCTCACCGGCCATGCTCCGGTCCTGCTGCTCGACGAGATCGCAGCGCATCTCGACGAGGGCCGCCGCGCCGCGCTATTCGACCTTATCGACGGGCTCGGCGGCCAGGCCTTCATGACCGGAACAGATCGCGCGATGTTTTCAGCACTCGGCGACAGGGCGCAGTTTTTCACGGTTTCCGACGGAAGGGTGTTCGAATGACGGAGGCGGCTTTTCCCGGCGTCGGGCGTCATGATAACATCGGCGCCATGGAACCGCTCAGCCCGGAAGAAATCGCGCGGTATCACCGCCACATCCTGCTGCCCGAGATCGGCGGCGCCGGCCAGCAGAAACTGAAAGCCGCCCGCGTGCTGGTGATCGGCGCCGGTGGTCTCGGTGCGCCGGTTCTGCAATATCTGGCCGCAGCCGGCGTCGGCACGCTTGGGATCGTCGACGACGACCGGGTGTCGCTGTCGAACCTGCAGCGCCAGGTGATCCATGATTCCGGCACGATCGGCGAATTGAAGACCGAGAGCGCTGCTTTCGCCATCGCCAGGCTCAATCCGCATGTCCGACTGATCCGCTTCGAAGAACGCTTCTCCCAGGAGGCCGCCCGCCGTCAGCTCTCAGGCTTCGATCTGCTGATCGATGGCTCCGACAATTTCGACACACGTTATGCCGCCGCCGATGCGGCTGATGAAGCGCGCATTCCACTCGTCACCGGCGCCGTCGGGCGGTTCGACGGCTCGCTGACGGTTCTCAAGCCCTATGAAACGGCTGAGGACGGGACGCCCAACCCTAGATATCGTGACCTGTTTCCGGAAGCGCCGCCGGCCGGGTTGATTCCCGCATGCGCCGAGGCCGGCATCATCGGCGCGCTGACCGGCGTCATCGGCACGATGATGGCGATGGAGGCGATCAAGCTCGTCACCGGCACCGGCGAACCGCTGGTCGGACGGTTGCTGCTCTATGACGCGCTCTCGGCTCGGTTTGATACCATCCGCTACAAACGACGCCGTACAACACAGAGACAGGCGGGATGAGGATTGTTCCGCTTGATCAAACTTTCACGCGCTGGGATGAACTGCTGGCGCTGATCCTTTCCGCCTTCGCCTCCATGAATGGCAGGATCGACCCGCCATCTTCGGCGCTCAAGCTGACGACGGCATCACTGGCCGAAAAGGCCGGAACCGAGATCGGCCATGTCGCCATCGACGGCGAAAAACTGATCGGCTGCCTCTTCCTGCGGCCGGAGGCCGATTGTCTCTATGTCGGCAAGCTCGCCGTTCTGCCTGAGGTGCAGGGCAAGGGCCTCGGCAAACGGCTGCTGACAATTGCCGAGGAGACCGCTGCGGCGCTCGGTCTTCCCGCCTTGCGGCTGGAAACGCGGATCGAACTCACCGACAACCACGCCGTCTTTGCCGCCTGGGGATTTTCCAGAACCGCCGAAAAAGCCCATCCCGGCTTTGCCAGGACGACGTTCATCGAGATGCGCAAGGTCCTTGCGTCTTGATGCGCCTCGCGTGATTCGATCCTGAGATGCGCTTAGAGCGGTTCAGCTTTTAACGGAAGCGCAGGACCGCTCTAGCCTTTTGTTTTTACGCAATTCCGGACGGAAAACCGCTTCGCACTTTTCCTGGAATTGCTCTAGCGGCCGGGCAGTACCCGATTCGGCGGCCTGTGACCGTCGATGAAGGTGCGGATATTGATGATGACCTTGTCGCCCATGTCGATGCGGCCTTCGATCGTCGCCGAACTCATATGCGGCAGCAGCACGACCTTGCCCTCATTGGCGAGCTTGATGAGCCTCGGGTTGACGGCAGGCTCGTTCTCGAAGACGTCGAGGCCGGCGCCGGCAATCCGGCCCTCCCTCAGGCATTTGATCAGCGCAGCTTCATCGACCACGTCGCCGCGCGCGGTGTTGACGAGATAGGCCGTCGGCTGCAGCAGCGCCAGACGGCGGGCCGAGATCAGGTGGAAGGTCGCCGGCGTCGACGGGCAATTGACCGAAACGATGTCGACGCGGGCGAGCATCTGGTCGAGACTTTCCCAATAGGTCGCCTCCAACTCGTCCTCGACGGCCGGATTGACGCGCTTGCGGTTGTGATAGTGGATCGACAGGCCGAAAGCCTTGGCGCGGCGGGCCACCGCCGTGCCGATGCGGCCCATGCCGACGATGCCGATCCGCTTGCCGTGAATGCGCCGGCCGAGCATCCAGGTCGGAGACCAGCCTGCCCATTCGCCCGGCTTATCGGTCAGCACGCGCGCACCTTCGCCGAGCCTTCTCGGAACAGCGAGAATCAGCGCCATGGTCATATCGGCGGTGTCCTCGGTCAGGACGTTCGGCGTGTTGGTGACGGTGATGCCCTTGCGCGCCGCCGCCTCGACGTCGATGTGATCGGTGCCGTTGGAGAAGCTCGCAATCAGCTTCATCTGCGGTCCCGCCTGTTCGATCAGCGCCGCGTCGATGCGATCGGTGACGGTCGGCACCAGCACATCGGCGGTCTTGACCGCAGCGATCAGCTCGGGAACCGAGCGCGGCGCGTCGTCGATGTTCAGCTCGGCGTCGAAGAGTTCGCGCATGCGGGTTTCGACGGCATCCGGCAGCTTGCGGGTGATGTAGACCTTCGGTTTTTTCTTCGCTGTCATGGCTGCCTGTGGTGCCTTGTTCAGAGGTCTTTAACCAAGAGGGGTGATAATTTTCCCATTCCGGGCATTTTCTACCAGACCCGCACGCGAAGACAAACAAAACTCGTGGTGCAGCCGGGGAATGTCAGAGCCCGGAGCGCGAGCAGGCCGGGCCTGCCCGCGAATTCGAGCAAACGGAAACTTCCATGCGCAGCAAAGTCCTGAAGTCCTGCCTCGCCCTTGCCATCGCTCTGGCTGCATCCATGGGAAGCGTCGAGTTCGCCCATGCGCAGGCGGCCAAGGGGCCAAGCGGACTGCCATTGCCGCGTTTCGTCACGCTGAAATCCAAGCGCGTCAACCTGCGCATCGGTCCGGGAACGGATTACGCCGTGTCGTGGATGTACCTGAAATCCGGCCTGCCGGTAGAGATCATCCAGGAATACGACAATTGGCGCCGCATCCGCGATGCCGACGGCACCGAAGGCTGGGTCAACCAGTCGCTGCTGTCAGGTCAGCGCGCGGCGATCGCCGCCCCGTGGATGAAGACCAAGGGCAAGGGCATCTATGTCAATCTGCGCCGCGAGGCGCAGCCCTCCGCCTCGATCGTCGCCAAGCTCGAACCCGGCGTAATGCTGACGATCGGCGAATGCAATGGCGACTGGTGCCGCGCCGAATCTGACGGCGCCTCGGGCTGGGTGGCGCAGTCGGAGATCTGGGGCGCCTATCCCGGCGAAGCCTTCAAATAAGCCCTGCCCGTTTGGCGGCCTCGGAAAGCGAGGTCATCGGGCGCGGGCCGATCTGCTGGATGACGATGCCGGCGGCCAGGCAACCGAGCTTGCCGCAATCCTCCAGAGAACGTCCCTGCGTGTAGCCATAAAGGAAGCCGGAGGCGAAAAGATCGCCGGCGCCCGTCGTGTCCACAACTTCCTTGATCCGGATCGCATCGACGTAAAAACGCTCACGGCCCTTCAGGATGACGGCGCCATCCTCGCTCATCGTCACGGCGGCGATCTTGCAATCGGCGGCGATCCTGTTCAGCGCCTCCTCGAAATCATCGGTCTCGTAGAGCGACAGTGCTTCCTGGCGATTGGCGAAGACGATATCGACCTTGCCGGAGCGCATCAGATCGAGGAATTCGCCGCGATAGCGGTCGACGCAGAAGCTGTCGGACAGCGTCATCGACATTTCGCGGCCGTTTTCATGGGCGATGCGGGCACAATCAAGGATCGCTTCCTTGGCGCGCGGCGGATCCCAGAGATAACCTTCGAAATAGGTAACCTTGGCGTCGGCCACGACGTCGGTCTCGACGTCTTCCGGGCCGAGCTCGACGCAAGCGCCGAGATAGGTGTTCATCGAACGCTCGCCGTCCTCGGTGACGAAGATCATCGAACGCGCCGTCGGCGGGAAGGTGCCCTTCGGCCGGGTCTGGTAGTGGACGCCCTGGGCGCGGATGTCGTGCGCGAAGATGTCACCGAGCTGATCTTGGGCGACATTGCCGAAATAGGCAGCCTTGCCGCCGAGGCTCGCCACGCCCGCCGCCGTGTTACCGGCGCTGCCGCCAGAAGCTTCGAGCGCCGGTCCCATGCGCGAATACAAGAGTTCGGCGCGTTCGGCATCGATGAGGTTCATCGCCGCCTTGGTGATCTGGTTGTCAATGAGGAACTGGTCGTCGCAACGGGCAATGATATCCACGATTGCGTTGCCGACTGTCAGAACATCGAATCTTGTCATGAAATGGGGGGTCCCGGAGTTTGTGATAGCCGGGGTTTGGTCTTAGCGAAATTTCCGCGGTTTGGAAGGATAAATGGTGGATGGCCTGTCTATTTCTTCGCAAAAGTGCCGCCTATTCGTCATGTCCCTGTCATTTTCAGTATCTAGAAATACTCGCAAGAAGACCGGCATGAGCAGCTTTCAGTTGCAGCCGAGCTTACGAGGGATGATCCCTTCGATCTTACCGGCGCGATGCTGACCACGGATGAACTGGCAGCTTCGTGATCCGGATATCCGGCAAGGCCGGAGCGGAAAAGCGGGCTGTGCCCGCTTTTTTTGTTTTACCGATGCGCCTGATTGAACGGCGATTGCCTTTTCAATCCAAGCCGTTTGCTGCTACTGCATAATTCCTTAAATCGGAATCGATTTAAGGATAAAATTATGCAGCAATTCAAAGTGCTACAGCGTCCTTTGCGCGTCTGAAAAGACGCGCGGCGCTGTAGACGTCGAATACTCCCCCGCGCAGAGCAGCCTCCCCTATGTCAGCCATCATTTTCGACGTCCTTCCCGTCTTCATTCTGATTCTCATCGGCTGGGTGATCGTTCGCAGCGGATTGATGGCGTCGAATGTCGGCGAAGCGCTCAGCGAATTCGTCTTCAAGATCGCCGTGCCGCTTCTGCTCTTCCGCACCATCGCCGAGGCGGATTTTCATGGCGCCTCACCCTTCCGGCTCTGGATCGTCTATTTTTCCGGCGTTGCCATCACCTGGACGGCCGGCCATATCGCCGCCACACGCCTCTTTAACCGCGACGAACGGATCGGCGTGCTGGCCGGCGTTTCCTCGGCCTTCGCCAACAATATCTTCATCGGCTTGCCGCTCGTCGAGCGGACCGTCGGCGACGAAGGGCTGGTGGCGCTGTCGATCCTGCTTGCCGTGCATCTGCCCGTGATGATGGTGGCCGGCACGGTGCTGATGGAGCATGCCGAGCGCAAGATCGCCGGCAAAAGCGATCGCAGCATGGTGCTCGTGCTTCGCCAGATCGCAGTCAATCTCGTGCGCAACCCGCTGGTGATCGGCCTTGCGGCCGGCATGGCCATGCACCTTTCCGGTCTCACCATGCCGACGACGCTTGCAACGGTCGTCGGGCAGATCGCCGGCATTGCCGGCCCGGCGGCGCTGATATCGCTCGGCATGGCGCTGGAGAGATACGGCGTCTCCGGCAATCTCGGCATCGCCAGCGTCACCTCGAGCCTGAAGCTGCTGCTGCTGCCCGGCTGCGTGTGGGCAGCGAGCCGACTCCTCGGCCTCAGCCCCGAATGGACGGCAGCGATCGTACTGACCTCCTCCGTCCCGACAGGCGTCAACGCCTGGCTGATCGCCAATCGCTTCGGCGTCGGTCACAGCCTCGCCGCCTCGACGATCACCGTGACGACGGCGCTCGGCGCCATCACGGTCTCGCTCTGGGCCTATTTCCTCGGCGCCTGAGCTGATATCCGCACAAAGAAAAGCCCGGCTCGCGGGCCGGGCTTCGATGTCATGCGATTGTCTGCCGCGTCACTGCGTCGCAGCGTTCGGGTCCGGCAGCGGCACCGGCGAATCGGCGAGCGTATGGAGGTAGAGGATGACGTTGGCGCGCTCCTGATCCTTCGCCAGACCGGCGAAGCCCATCGCGGTGCCCGGAACGTCCTTTTTCGGCGCCAGCAGGAACTTGTTGAGATATTCGAAGGTCCACTTCTCGCTGCCACCCTTGGAGAAATCCTTCATGGGAGCGGAATAGGCGAAGCCTGCATGCGAGGCGACCGGGCGATCTACGACACCAAAGAGGTTGGGACCGACCTTGTTCGGCCCCCCTTTGGTGGCGTCATGACAGGCCTGACACTTCTTGAAGACCGTCTCGCCGGCCTTGGCATCTGCAGAAGCGAGCAATTGCGCAATTGGAACGGCAACGGCAGGCGCAGCCTCGCCGCCAGCAGCGGGCGCCTCTTCGGCAACGATCGCGAAACCTTCCTTTTCCGGTGCTTCGGAATGGAAGATTCCTTCGGACGCGATGGAGACCGACATCAGAACGAAAATCGTTCCGAGCAGCGCCCCCACGGCCGTATTGACGTATGAATTCATCTGCAATGCTCCCCTTGCAGCCGGCAGATCATAAACCGGACCATCTTGAAATCGCGCGGAACCTATGTCTTTTGGCTGTTCGTTGCAACTGTCTAAATGGTCTTGCGCATGAGACTTTTTGACACTTTTCAGCCCGGAATAGAAGGCCCGAACAATGAGTGATTCAAATTTAGGCGGCGTGCTCGTATTGATCCCGGCGCGCATGGCCTCCACCCGGCTTCCGGGCAAGCCGCTTGCCGATATTTGCGGTCTGCCGATGATCGTCCAGGTGGCGCTACGCGCCAGGGAGGCAGCCATCGGCCGCGTCGTCGTCGCCGTCGACGACACCCGAGTGTTCGATGCCGTGGCGGCGGCCGGCTTCGAAGTCGTCATGACCCGCGTGGACCACCAATCGGGTTCCGATCGAATCTTTGAGGCGCTGACGAAAGTCGATCCGGAGGGCAAGGCGAAAATCATCGTCAACATCCAGGGCGATCTGCCGACGATCGATCCCGAAACGGTGCGTGCAGCCTTGCGCCCGCTCGAGAACGAGGCGGTCGATATCGGCACGCTGACAACTGAAATCGACAATGAGGAGGACAAGACCGCGCCGCACATCGTCAAGATCGTCGGCTCACCGATTTCCGTCGCCCGGCTGCACGCGCTCTACTTCACGCGCGCAACCGCCCCTTACGGCCAGGGGCCGCTCTACCATCATATCGGCCTCTATGCCTATCGGCGCGCGGCGCTCGAACGGTTCGTCTCGCTCGGTCCCTCGACGCTCGAAAAACGCGAATCACTGGAGCAACTGCGGGCGCTCGAAGCCGGCATGCGCATCGACGCCGAGATCGTTGACACGGTTCCGCTCGGTGTCGATACTCCCGCCGACCTCGAAAAAGCGCGGCGCATCCTCTCCGCAAAGTCGAACTGACGGAACCATCATGAACATCAAGACCAACAGGATCGCCTTCCAGGGCGAATTCGGCGCCAATTCCGACATGGCCAGCCGCGACATGTTTCCGACCATGGAGCCGCTGCCCTGCCAGACCTTCGAGGATGCGTTCACGGCGGTCGACAACGGCGATGCCGATATCGGGATGATCCCGATCGAAAACACGATCGCCGGGCGCGTCGCCGATATCCACCATCTGCTGCCGGAGTCGCGGCTGCACATCATCGGCGAATATTTCATGCCGATCCGCTTCCAGCTGATGGTGCTGCCCGGTGTTACCAAGGACGAGATCCGCACGGTGCACAGCCATATCCACGCGCTCGGCCAGTGCCGCAAGATCGTTCGCGCCAATGGCTGGAAGCCGGTGATCGCCGGCGATACGGCGGGGGCGGCGAAACTCGTGCAGGAAACCGGCGACCGCTCGATGGCCGCCTTGGCGCCACGCCTTGCCGCTGATCTCTACGGGCTCGAGATCATCGCCGAAAATGTCGAGGATACGGAAAACAACGTCACTCGCTTCGTCGTCCTGTCCCGCGACGAGGAATGGGCGCAACGGAATTCGGCGGAAGAAAAGGTCGTCACCACCTTCGTCTTCAACGTCCGCAACATTCCGGCCGCGCTCTACAAGGCGCTCGGCGGTTTTGCCACCAACAACATCAACATGACGAAGCTGGAAAGCTACCAACTCGGCGGAAAATTCGTGGCGACGCAGTTTTACGCCGATATCGAAGGCCATCCGAACGATCCGAACGTGCGTCGGGCGTTGGAGGAACTGCGGTTCTTTTCCGAGAAAGTCCGCATCCTCGGCGTCTACAAGGGGCATGCGATGCGAGGCCTGCTGTAAGGCAAGCCCCGCAAGCCGCCTGAATTATTTATCCGGCTCACAGACACGCAGCCGATGCCCATCCGGATCGAGCACGACGAAGGTCGGGCCGAAATCCAGTTCGGTCAATTCCTGGGCGATCGGCAGACCGCGCTGGCGCCAGTCTTCATAATGTCTGGCGACGGCATTTTCTCCTTCGACCATGAAGGCCACTTCGCCTCGATTGCCGATGGCGGAGGGCTGCGGCTCGACCTTGCTGCGCCGCCAGAGACCGAGCGTGAAACCGCCCTCAAGCGGAAAAGCGACGAAATTCGGCGCTTCCGCAGCCGGTTCGCGGTTCAGCAGATTCCGGTAGAAGCTGGCGCTTTCACCCGGGTCCTTGACGTAGAGAATTATGAGATTGGGGCTGGTCATTTCGGTTCTCCCGTTGTTTAAGAATGGCGCCGCCAGAGATCTCGTCTGCTGACAAATTATGGCAGCAGACTACCGAGGGCGTTGCTATCGCAACGCCCCGTTCTCGTCGGGCAGAATGTTGATAGGGATGGGCGGCCTAAAGCGGTCGCGCATGTCGTTGTCGCAAAACCGCTGCACACTTTTGCGCGATATGCTTTAGAGCGGAAAACGGTCCTCGCAGCGCGGGTCGCGTCCGTCGATGAAGCCGAGGTCGCGCTTCAGGTAATCCGGTGTCGCTTCAAGGTCGAGGCCGGTGCGGTCTCCTCTGCGAAATCGGAAAATGTTCATGACCAGGTGCAGCAGGCCTGACGGTGCTGACTGGCGGACATCGGCAAAAGTCTCGGCCGAAATGACATCGGCAAAGGACTCGGCCGCAAAACGGTCGTTGGTGAAATGAATGGCTGGAGGCGTTACCATGATCAGTACTCCTTCCTGGTGGATTGGCACTGATAATAACTCCATCTGCTGACAGTTTATGGCAGCAGCGTTCAGTTCTCCATCGGCACGTCCTGCGTCTCGCGCCATTCCTTGAGGAGCACCGTGCGGCGGCGTGGGTAGCGCGCCTCGTGCAAGGCCATGTCGATGATGCGGTCGGTGCGGAAGTGTCGAAAATCCTGGCGCAGTTCGCACCAGGCCATGAGGACGCGCACATGCTCGTAATAGCCGAGCCCGAAAGGCCAGACGCGGCGGCGCGAAATACGGCCCTGCTCGTCGCCATAATGCAGTTCGAGGATACGCTCCAGGCGGATCGCCCTGCGGATGGCCGAAACGTCAGCCTTGTCCTCGTCCCTGCGTTTGGGACCGACGAAAAGTGCTGCCGAATCGATCATCTCGTGCATATCGGCCGGCAGCACGGCGGCAATCTTGGCCAGGGCGTCGGCACCGGCACCGGCAAGGCGCGGCTCGGCGGCGCGGGCCACCCAGCGCGAGCCGAGCACCAATGCCTCCAGCTCTTCTTCGGAAAACATCATCGGCGGCAGCATGAAGCCGGGCTTCAGCACATAACCGATGCCGGCTTCGCCTTCGATCATCGCGCCCTGGGCCTGCAGGCTGGCAATATCGCGATAGAGCGTGCGCAGGCTGACGCCGGTCTCCTGGGCAAGCACTGTGCCGGTCACCGGCCGCCGGTAACGCCGGAGCGTCTGGAGCAGCGTCAGCAGCCGTTCCGAGCGGGCAACCGGCATGGCGCTACCGCTTCCACTCCACCCAGTCGCGCATCAGGCGGTGGGCGATCGCCCCTTTCGGCGGCGAGGCCCTGCCTGTCGCGCTCGGGCGTTCCAGCATCTCGATCGTTTCCTCGCGGGTGAACCAGCGGCAATCTTCCAGCTCGGTCTCATCGCGGCTGATTTCGGTGGATTTCGCCTCGGCGTAACAGCCGATCATCAGTGAATGCGGCATCGGCCAGGGCTGCGAGGCGTGATAGCGGATGCGGCCGGTGCGGATGCCCGATTCCTCCAGCGTTTCGCGGCGCACAGCGTTCTCGATGGTCTCGCCGGGTTCGAGGAAGCCGGCAAGACAGGAATACATGCCGGGCGCGAAATGCGGACTGCGGCCGAGCAGGCAGAGGTCGCGCTGCTCGTCGACCGTCAGCATGATGACGACGGGGTCGGTGCGCGGGAAGATCACGTGTTCGCAGGCAGCGCAGACACGTTTGTAGCCGCCGATGTGGATCTCCATCGCCGAGCCGCAGCGGCCACAAAAGCGATTGTCGCCATTCCAGCGGATGAGGCTCGCGGCCTGGGCGAATTCGCCGAGCAACACTTCGTCGATCAGCATTTCGCGAAACAGCGTGCGACCGTCGGCAGGCTTGTACTGGCTGGTGAGGTCGTCGACGTCGATGCCAACGGGAACGGCAAGGCGCGGCTCGCCGCTCTTGCGGTAACCGAGAAGCACGGTCTCGTCCCAATCCGGCTGCAATTCCTGCAGCTCGTAGCGGGCAAAGAGCGGGTCGAGCACCTGGCCGTCATGCTTCAGCACCAGCTTATCCCTGGTGAAGGCGAAGATATGGGTGCCTTCCTTGGCCAGCGCCTTTTCGACGGATTGTTCGTCGCGATGCTCGGAATCGCGGTTGAGGTCGTTGGCGGCAAAGGCCGTGAGATTGCTGGGTTCCGGATGCGGCACATCCGAATCGAAAAGCGAATGACTCATGATGAAAGGGCTTCCCGCAGCTTCGCTATAAATTCGTCTCTCTTTCCGTCTTCGTAGGGTTCAGCGCGCCCGAAGCCCCAGACGGGACCCGGCCAATTGGCATCGCCTTCGAAGCGGGCAATGACATGAACATGAAGCTGGCGGACGATATTGCCAAGAGCCCCGACATTGATTTTTGTCGCGCCGGTGATCTCCTTCAGCGCCTTGGCGACCAGCTCCGTCTCGAAGGCAAGCAGCACCTGGTCGAGCGGCGTCAGCTCGAAGATTTCGGTGATGTCAGCCCGGCGCGGCACGAGAATGAGCCAGGGCCAGCGGGCGTCCCTCGACAATCTCAGATCGCAGAGACCGGTGACCATGATGCTGACGCTGTCGTTTTCCAGCCGGGGATCGAGCGCGAAACCTTTCAAAGGGCATTCCTCCTGTCTTTTCCTACGACTAGCAGTTTTTTCGCATGTTGGCTTGCTTTTGATGACGATATTGCCGATATGTGCATCCGGGAGGTTGGTGGTGGACGAGCCACTCGCCAACCGGGTCAGGTCCGGAAGGAAGCAGCCCTAACGAGCCCGGCACGGGTCATCGTGCCAGCCTCCCACCTTCTCTCCACGAAGTGCCCGACAGTCCGGGCGACAAGCAGGGCGATGAGCGACACCGAGCGACAATCAAAAGATGCCGCCTCGACGGGCACCGGATACCGAGTGCTGGCTCGCAAATACCGCCCCAAGGATTTCACGGACCTGATGGTCGGCCAGGAGCCGATGGTCCGCACCCTCACCAACGCCTTCGAGACCGGCCGCATCGCGCAAGCCTACATGCTGACCGGCGTGCGCGGCGTCGGCAAGACGACGACGGCGCGCATCCTGGCGCGGGCGCTGAACTACAAAACATCGGAGATCGACAAGCCGACGATCGACCTTCGCACGCCGGGCGAACACTGCCAGGCGATCATGGAAGGCCGGCATGTCGACGTGATCGAGATGGATGCGGCCTCCCATACCGGTATCGACGATATCCGCGAGATCATCGAGCAGGTGCGCTACCGGCCGGTTTCGGCGCGCTACAAGGTCTATATCATCGACGAAGTGCACATGCTGTCGACACAGGCCTTCAACGGCCTGTTGAAGACGCTGGAAGAGCCGCCGGAGCATGTGAAGTTCATCTTCGCCACCACCGAGATCCGCAAGGTGCCGATCACCGTGCTGTCGCGCTGCCAGCGCTTCGACCTGCGCCGCATCAGCGCCTCCGATCTCGTCGGGCTGTTCACGACAATCGCGGCCAAGGAAGGCATCGAGGCGGAAGCTGACGCGCTGGCGATGATCGCGCGTGCTGCCGAAGGCTCGGCGCGCGACGGCCTGTCGCTGCTCGATCAGGCGATCGCTCATGGCGCAGGCGTCGTGCAGGCGGAAGCCGTGCGCGGCATGCTCGGCCTTGCCGATCGCGCCCGGATCGTCGATCTCTTCCAGCATGTCGTCAAAGGCGATGTGGCCGCCGCCCTCGGCGAGTTCCAGAACCAGTACGAAGCCGGCGCCAATCCGGTGGTAGTGCTGACCGATCTTGCCGATTTCACCCATCTGGTGACGCGGCTGAAATATGTGCCGGATGCGGCAAACGATCCTTCGCTCAGCGAGGTCGAGCGCACCAAGGCGGCGGAATTTGCGAAGGGCGTTGCAGTGACGACGCTGTCGCGCATCTGGCAGATGCTGCTGAAGGGCATTCCCGAAACGGAAGGCTCCTCGCGAACGGCGGGCGCTGCCGAAATGGTGCTGATCCGGCTTGCACATGCCGCGCATCTGCCGGCGCCCGAGGATGCGGCGCGGCGGCTTGCCGAATTTTCCGGCGACAATGCCGGCCCGCGGCCCTCTTCCCCACCTTCCGGCAATGGCGGCAACAACGGAACACGGGTTTCCTATCAGGGCAGTGTCGCCGCACGCGCGCCGGAAACAGCACCGAGCAAGCCACAGCCTTCAGCGCCGGTGGCGATGCTGCGCGCCGTGCCGAGCAGCCAGCCGGAAACGACGCCTGTCGGGCGGATCGAAACCAAGCCCACTGAAGCGCCGAAGCCGCTCGTCCCGATCAATTCGGTCAACGATATCGTCAACCTCGCCACCGAGAAACGCGATCCGAAGCTGAAGGCGATGGTGCGCACCTTCCTGCGCCCGGTCCGGATCGAAGCCGGCCGGCTCGACGTCAGCCTGGCTCCCGGTGCGCCGACGACGCTGCTCAACGAGCTTGCCGTCAAGCTGAAGGAATGGACCGGCATCCATTGGATTGTCAGCCTCAGCCGCGACGAGGGCCAGCCGACGCTTGTCGAAGCGGAGGCCAGGACCCGGGAACAGCATGTGATCGACGCGCGCCAGGACCCTGACGTGGCGGCAATCCTTGCGCATTTCCCCGGTGCCAAGATCATCGACGTGCGCGTACGGGCGCCCGAACCGGAGGAGGAAGGCCAGGTGACGCCGCCGGCCGCCGCCGAATCCGAGGAAGGTGACATCCTGCCGGGCGACGACATAGAATTCTAAAGTTTCAACAAGGAGCGAGACGATGCGCGACATCATGGGCATGATGGGCAAAGTCAAGGAAATGCAGGCCAAGATGGAGCAGATGCAGGCGGAGATCGCCGAGCTCACGGCCGAAGGCAAGGCGGGCGGCGGTCTCGTCGCCGTCGTCATCACGGGCAAGGGCGAGCTGAAGAGCCTGAAGATCGATCCGTCGCTGTTCAAGGAAGACGATGTCGAGATCCTCGAGGATCTGATCGTCGCCGCTCACAAGGACGCCAAGGACAAGGCCGAGGCGCTCGCCGCCGAAAAGACCAAGGCGCTGACGGCAGGCCTGCCGATCCCACCGGGCTTTAAGCTGCCGTTCTGAGGCGGCCCTCATATCAAGGTGTCAAGTGATCTAGTGCGCTTCGTCGGTTTGGGATTCCAGCATGGCCCGAAGCTTGTAGTGAATTGGGGCCGCGAGATATCGCGCCCGATCTGCGCCCTGAAGCCTTCGGCCGAAGGTCTCCATTAGCTCGGGCATCGTAATCTTGTCTCCCGAAAAAGACGTGTATTCCATCGGCATCCCGGGCTCGACCACGCCGCCCCGGATGACGCGGCAATAAATGCCGGGACGGGCGGCGGCGGTGTAACGCTTGACGAATTTCGGATCGGCCATCCTGGCGGCGAAGGTGGCGCAGGGCATACGGCATGCCGTGACCTCGAGGACGAGATCGCCAGCGGCGAAGCGGTCGCCGACGGCGACGTCGCGATTGTCGAGATCCGATATCACCATGTTTTCGCCGAACGTGCCGGCCTCGTAGGGCTGGCCCAGCTCCTGCGCCCACCAGTCGAGCGTCAGCGATCCCTCGACATAGACTGCCTGGTCGACGCCGCCATGGTGTTTGCGGTTGCAGATCGCATCGCCGACCAGACCTTCGGCATCGATCATCACCGCGCCGTTGACGGCGTGTTTGAAGATGCCGGTCTTGTAGCTCTTGCCCGGCAGTCTTTCCGGATTGCCGGTGCACAAGGCCAGGATTTTCATGGGATGGCCGATCCTTCCGCGATTCCGTTTTCGTTCCATATCAGTTAAGAACGGCGCATGGCAAAACGAGTCACCGGACCCGAAATCGAAAAACTCATCCAGCTTCTGGCGAAGGTGCCGGGCCTCGGGCCGCGCTCGGCGCGCCGGGCGGCACTGCATCTGATCAAGAAGAAGGATCAACTGCTCGGCCCGCTGTCGAATGCAATGGGCGAGGCCTATGACAAGGTGAAGATCTGCTCGCGCTGCGGCAATGTCGATACGGTCGATCCCTGCATTGTCTGCACCGACACCCAACGCGATCAATCCGTCATCATCGTCGTCGAGGACGTATCGGATCTCTGGGCGCTGGAGCGGGCAGGCGCGATGAACGCCGCCTATCACGTGCTCGGCGGCACGCTGTCGCCGCTCGACGGGGTCGGTCCTGACGATCTCAACATTCGCGGCCTGATCGACCGGGTCGGCGAAGGCGGCATCCGGGAACTGATCATCGCGGTCAATGCCACCGTCGAGGGACAGACGACGGCGCATTACATCACCGACCAGTTGCAGGGGCTCGACGTGAAGATCACGCGGCTGGCGCATGGCGTGCCCGTCGGCGGCGAACTCGACTATCTCGACGAGGGCACACTTGCAGCCGCACTTCGAGCGCGGACGGTGATATGAGGGATTTGCATATGCCAAAGAACACCCCCCTCTGCCCTGCCGGGCATCTCCCCCACAAGTGGAGAGATCACAAGCGGCTTTGGTTTCCCGCTTCATTGTCAGTTTGCCGCGCAGAAACGTCGATTATCGGCGGAAACCTCCGCGCCCAGCCAATCTCCCCACCTGTGGGGGAGATGCCCGGCAGGGCAGAGGGGGGTGTTCCACGGCGGCTGCGGATATTCGCACTCGCGTTGGCGGCAGCTCTCCTGCCCCTCTCCTGTTACGCGGCCCCTTCGAAAGCCGATGTCGAGGCGCAGTTCGAGAAATGGGTGCAGAGCGACCTCTGGCCGGAAGCGAAGGCGAACGGTATTTCGGAGAAGGTCTTTCAAGCCGCTTTCTCCGGCATCACGCTGAACTGGAACCTGCCCGATCTCGCCCCGCCCGGTTTCCCGCCGCCGAAGGAGCAGAAGCAGACGCAGGCCGAATTTTCCTCGCCCGCTCCCTATTTCAACGAGGACCAACTGAAGAAGCTTGCCGCAACGGGACGCGGCTTTGCCGCCCAATATGGCTCGACGCTGAAGCGGATCGAAAAGACCTATGGCGTGCCGGGCTCGATAGTGCTTGCCATCTGGGGCCGGGAAACGGGCTTCGGCGCCGCGAAGATCCCGAATTCGGCGATCGAGGTGCTGGCGACCAAGGCCTTCATGTCGACGCGCAAGGAGATGTTCCGCACCGAGCTGGTGGCCGCACTCCATATTCTCGACGGCGGCGACGTCACACCTGCCAACTTCAAGGGTTCGTGGGCGGGCGCACTCGGCCAGCCGCAATTCATGCCGACCAGCTATCTAAAATATGCCGTGGATTTCGATGGCGACGGTCACCGCAATATCTGGACCTCGGTGCCCGATACGCTCGCCTCGATCGCCAATTACCTGGTCAAGAAAGGCTGGCAGCGCAACCGCGACTGGGGCTTCGAGGTGTCGATACCGGAGGCGGTCTCCTGCGCGCAGGAGGGACCCGATCTGGCAAAGCCGCTGTCGCACTGGGCCTCGCTCGGCATCGACCGCATCTCCGGCAAGGGCTTTCCCTCCGGCGAAATGAAGGCTGAGGGCATGATGCTGGTTCCGGCCGGCCGAGACGGACCGGAATTCATCGTCACGCCGAATTTCTACATCATCAAGGAATACAATAATTCCGATCTCTACGCGCTCTATATCGGCAATCTTGCCGACCGGATCGCCTATAATGGCGGCGCCTTCCAGGGCAGATGGGGCGATGTCGGCAAGATGCTGCGCTCGGACGTCGCCGCCATGCAGAAGGCGCTGGAACGGCAGGGCTATGATGTCGGCGGTTCCGACGGTCTGCCGGGCTACAAGACCCGGCGTTCGATCGGCCAGTGGCAGGCAAAGAACGGCATGAAGCCGACATGCTTTCCGGAGGCGACGATGAAGGGCAAGCTGAAGTAACCGGCTTCAGAGCGTGCGTTTCAAACCTTCATGGCTGGCGACGAAACCGAGCTTCTCGTAGAAGCGGATCGCGTCCCCCCGCGTCTTGTCCGATGTCAGTTGCACCAATCCGCAGCCGCGCTCGGCGCATTGGGCGATCGCCCATTCGATGAATTGTGCGCCGAGGCCAGAACCGCGAAGATCGCTTGCGACACGCACGCTTTCGATCTGGCCGCGCCACATGCCCGTCCTCGAAAGACCGGGAACAAAACTCAGCTGCAGGCAGCCGACGACCCGATCGGTCGCGTCATTGGCGACGGCCAGAAGCTGATTGGCGTCCGCCTCGATCGCAGCGAAGGCCGAGAGATAACGCGCGTCGACAGGATCCGAAACGATCTCCCTGCTGCCGCCAAGATCGTCATCGGCCAGAAGCCGGACGATGGCAGCCAGGTCGGATTGGTGAGCGAGCCTGAATCTGTACATGTTTGATCTCTGCACACCTGGTCTCAATGATGCAGATCGATCGGCGCCTTGTGGAAGACGTCGTCACCCGGCGGAATGGCCTGGCGTTCGATCATGCGGTGGACATGCAGCGGACCTTCGCCGCGGTGAAGCGCACGCAGCCTGTCGGTGTTTTCGGCATCGGCCTGCGTGCGCCGCTGGTTGTGCCTTATGTATTCGACCCAGGTCGGCGTATGGTAGGTTTCCGTCCAAAGGCTGGGATTTTCGAGATCACGCATCAGCGCCCAGTTGCGGGCGCCGTCGCGGATGCGGATACGGCGGCGCTCGCCCATCAATTCCATGAACTCGGCAAGGTCCTCGTCGGCAATCTCGTAGTCGACCTGGATGACGATCGGGCCGCTGCGCGGCGTGATGTCGAGACTGAGGGCCGGTTCGGTGAAGCGGTTCAGCGGATCGAGGTTGAGCGAGGCAAAGGCCGGCATGGAAAAGCGCAGGCCGATGGCGATGCCGAGCAGCATGACGACGGATGACATCAGCAGAGCATCGGCGACGCCGTAGCGATCGGCGGCAACGCCCCACAGCCAGCTGCCGCCGGCAATGCCGCCGAAGGTGACGGTCTGGTAGAGCGACAGCGCCCGGCCGACCACCCAGCGCGGCGTCGAAAGCTGGACGATGGTGTTGAACAGCGATAGTGCGGAGACCCAGCAGGCGCCTGAAACGAGCAGCCCGGCGGAGGTCAAGACGGCACTCGGGCTCAAGGCTGCGATGACCGCACTCAGTGCAAAACCGGCAAAGGAGAGGCGGATGATCATCTCGCTGGAAAGCACCTGGCGAAGCCTGGCATTCAGCACCGCACCGCCGATTGCGCCGATGCCGAAGGCGCCGAGCATGAAACCGTAGGTCAGCGGCCCGCCGGCAACGAGATCGAGGGCGACGACCGGCAGCAGCGCCAGGATCGAGCTGGCGCCGATGCCGAAGAGCAGCCCTCTGACGAGGACCTTTTCGAGATTGGGCGACATCGAGACATAACGCAGGCCGGCGAAGATGGCGCTGCCTAGCGCCTCCCGTGGAAGGGTCGAGACGGGCGCGGCTGGCCGCCAGCGCAGCAGGGCATAGATCAAGGCGAGGTAACTCAGCGTATTCACCGCGAAGGCCGCGGCCGCGCCGGCAGCAGCCACGATGACGCCGCCGATCGCCGGGCCGACGCTGCGGGTGATGTTGAAACCCATGCTGTTCAGCGTGACCGCTGCCGGCAGATCGGCGCGCGGCACCATATCGCCGACCGATGCCTGCCAGGAGGGATTGTTGAGCGCGGTGCCGCAGCCGATCAGGAAGGTGAAGAAGAGCAGCAGCCAGGGCGTGATCCAGCCGAGCAGGGCTGAGGCCGTCAGCAGCGCCGAGACCGTGAGCATCATGCACTGCGCCGTCAGCATGACCCGGCGGCGGTCATAATTGTCGGCCAGCGCACCCGATATCAGCGAAAACAGCATGATCGGCAGCGCCGTCGAGGTCTGCACCAGCGCGACCATGTCCTCCGAGGCGGTGATCGTCGTCATCATCCAGGCGGCGCCGACCGCCTGGATCAGGCCGCCGAAATTCGAAGAAAGGCTCGCGAACCAGATGGTGCGGTAGGTATCGTGCCGCAAAGGCGCCAATGTCGACGAAGTGTAGGCCACGATTTCTCCCGCTTTTGTTATTGCGCGCCAACGGCAATATATGCGCAAGACCGGCGCTGGCCATAGGCCTGTTCACGCGCGGCAAGCGAATTGGCCGAATCGGTCGCGGACCTTGCAATTTCGGAAAAACCCGACTATATGCCTCTCAAATTCTTGATCGCTTGATGAAGAGTGGGCCGCAAGGACCCGCTCTTTTTTATTAGCGCGATCGCCGAAAAAGCATGAAATTGCGAGGAGCGCACCGCTTGTCGGATCTGACAAACGCAGACAATGAACGTGAGCCGCGGCTGATAACCGAAACCGGGCTCGACCAGCGTCTTGCCGATATCATCGAACCCGTTCTCGTCGACCTGGGCTTCCGCCTTATCCGCGTCCGCATGATGAACCAGAACGGTGCGACGATGCAGGTCATGGCCGAACGCAACGACGGCACAATGACGGTTCAGGATTGCGAAGAAGTCTCGATGGCGATTTCTCCCGTCCTCGATGTGGAAGATCCGGTCGATAAAGAGTATCATCTGGAAGTGTCTTCGCCCGGCATCGACCGTCCGATGGTGCGGAAATCCGATTTCATCCGCTGGCAGGGCCACCTTGTGAAATGCGAGACGTCGATCTTGATCGACAATCGCAAGCGCTTCCGCGGCAAGATCGTCGAAGCAGGCACAGATGGTTTCACGCTCGAGCGTGACCAGATCGCCTATGGGGAAGAGCAGAAGGTCACCATTCCCTTCACGGCGCTTAGCGATGCGAAGCTCATTCTGACCGACGACCTGATCCGCGACGCGTTGCGCGCCGACAAGCTGGCGAAAGCCCAGGCCGCCAACCAGAACGAAGCGGACGACGAAGAATAACCGATCAACAGACCGCTCCAGGGACGGGACCCCTGGAGTAAAGACGGAGAAACAAGACAATGGCAGTCAGTGCGAACCGGCTCGAACTTCTGCAGATCGCAGATGCAGTGGCGCGCGAAAAAGTCATCGACCGCGAGATCGTGCTGGCCGCAATGGCCGATGCCATCCAGAAGGCGGCACGCTCCCGTTACGGCACCGAGTCCAACATCCGTGCCGACATCAATCCGAAGACCGGCGAAATCCGCCTGCAGCGCCTGCTCGAAGTCGTCGAGAAGGCCGAGGATTATTCGACCCAGATCCCGCTGGAGCTGGCCCGCGACCGCAACCCGGACGCCGCACTCGGCGATTTCATCGCCGATCCGCTGCCGCCGATGGATTTCGGCCGCATCGCCGCACAGTCGGCCAAGCAGGTGATCGTGCAGAAGGTGCGTGAAGCCGAGCGCGACCGCCAGTTCGACGAATTCAAGGATCGCACCGGCGAAATCGTCAACGGCACCGTCAAGCGCGTCGAATACGGCAACGTCATCGTCGATCTCGGCCGTGGCGAAGGCATCATCCGCCGCGACGAAATGATCCCGCGCGAAAACGTCCGCTATGGCGATCGCGTCCGTGCCTACGTCTATGATGTCCGTCGCGAGCAGCGCGGCCCGCAGATCTTCCTGTCGCGTACGCATCCGCAATTCATGGTGAAGCTTTTCACCATGGAAGTGCCGGAGATCTACGACGGCATCATCCAGGTAAAGTCGGTCGCCCGCGACCCGGGTTCACGTGCCAAGATCGCGGTGATCTCGAACGACAGTTCGATCGATCCGGTCGGCGCCTGCGTCGGTATGCGCGGCTCACGCGTTCAGGCCGTCGTCGGCGAGCTTCAGGGCGAGAAGATCGACATCATTCCGTGGAGCCAAGACCCGGCGACCTTCGTCGTCAACGCCCTGCAGCCGGCTGAGGTCGCCAAGGTCGTTCTCGACGAGGATGCCGAGCGTATCGAAGTCGTCGTTCCCGACGAGCAGCTGTCGCTTGCCATCGGCCGCCGCGGCCAGAACGTCCGCCTCGCTTCGCAGCTGACCGGCTGGGATATCGACATCATGACGGAGGCCGAGGAATCGGAACGCCGCCAGAAGGAATTCAACGAGCGTACCAATCTGTTCATGGATTCGCTCGATGTCGACGAGATGGTCGGCCAGGTTCTGGCTTCGGAAGGTTTTGCCGCGGTCGAAGAACTGGCTTATGTCGATCTCGACGAAATCTCTTCGATCGACGGTTTCGACGAGGAGACGGCGCAGGAAATCCAGCAGCGCGCCCGCGAATTCCTCGAGCGTCTCGAAGCCGAGATGGACGAGAAGCGCAAGGCGCTCGGTGTTCAGGACGAACTGCGTGAAATCAACGGCATGACCGCCCAGATGATGGTGGCGCTCGGCGAAGACGGCATCAAGTCGATCGAGGACTTTGCCGGTTGCGCTGCCGACGATCTCGTCGGCTGGTCGGAACGCAAGAACGGCGAAACGAAGAAGTTCGAGGGCCTGTTCTCGAAGTTCGACGTCTCGCGCGTCGAGGCAGAACAGATGATCGTCCAGGCCCGCCTTTCGGCTGGCTGGATCACGCAAGAGGACCTGGCGAAGGGGACCGAAGAAGAGGTCACCGAAGCCGAACAAGAAGCATGATGACCGCGCATGAACCGGACGCTCCTCTCGAGGACGACGATCTTGCAGGTTATGACGTGAACGGACGCATGTGCATCGTGACGCGCGAAAGCGGATCGCCGGAAGAGCTGATCCGCTTCGTCGCCGCTCCCGATGGAACAGTTGTCGCCGATCTGAAGCGCGAGCTTCCGGGACGCGGATGCTGGGTGAAGATCGACCGGTCGCTGGTCGACAGGGCGGTGGCGAAGAAGCTCTTCGCCCGCGCGCTGAAGACGGATGTAAAGGCGGCGGACGATCTCGGCGCGAGTGTCGATCGGCTGCTCGCGGCGCAATTGATGCAGATGATGAACATGGCGCGGAAAGCCGGCCAGTTCGTCAGCGGGTCCTCGAAAGTGGATGCCGCGGTCAGAAGCGGAGCAGCCCTTGCGGTGTTCCACGCGACTGGTGCAGCGGACGATGGCGTCCGGAAAATCGACCAGGCCCGCAAGGCCTGGCACCTCGGAATGGAGACCGAGGAGGAGATACCTTCCTTCCGTCTCTTCTCGGAGAGCGAAATGGAAGGCCTGATGGGCCAGAATGCTTTTATCCATGCCGCAGTGCTTGCAGGGCAGGCGGGTGAAGGTGTAGTGAAGCGCGCAAAGATGCTCGAACAGTACCGTATTGGCGGTCAGTCCCGGGCAGCGGGCGGCGCTGGCCGGCAAAAACAATGAGGCGGTCACCGGCATCGGCCGGTCCCATCCTCATTGATCGACAGTATTGAACGACAGGGTCTGATCTAGTCATCGCTCCCTGTCCGAAGGAACGGGAACGAATGACCGATAGTAACGACGACAAGACAATCAGCGTAGCGGGCAAAAAGACACTCACCCTGAAACCATCGGGGATGAGCCAGGGCACCGTTCGCCAGGATATGGGTCGAGGTCGCACCAAGGCGGTCGTCGTCGAGACCCGTAAGCGGCGCCCGATGCGCCCGGAAGACGAAAAGCCGATCACACCCGTCGCTCCGCCGGCCCCCGTGCGCGCAGCCGAACCGGCGCCCGCACCCGTGCAGGCGCGTCCGCAGCAGCCGACGCCGGCACCGCGGGTTCAGCAGGGCAACAACAACCAGACGAACCAGCGTCCGCCGCAGCAGTCTCACCAGCCGCCGCGCCAGAACGATCGTCCGCGCCCGGTGGTGCTGAACCATCTGTCGCCGGAAGAGATGGACGCCCGCCGCCGCGCGCTTGCCGACTCCCAGGCGCGTGACGCCCAGGATGCGATCCGCCGTGCCGAGGAAGAAAAGCTCCGTGCCGCCGAAGAGGTTATCCGCAAGGCAGCCGAAGCGGAAGAAGCTGCCCGCCGGGCCGCTGAAGAGGCCGTCCGGCAGGCTGAGGCACCCGCTGTTGCTGAACCGGCAGCCGCAGAACCGGCTCCGGCCGAAGCACGCACCGACGCCGCACGGCCGCAGCAGCCCGCATCGTCGGCACCGGCCGCACGCCGGCCCGATGCGGCTGGAGCACCTGCTGCCCGTCCGGCAGCCGGCGCTGCCGTCCCTGGGGCCGTTCGCGGCCGCCGCGACGAAAAGGAAGAAGACGATCGTGGCGCAGCGCGCGGCGGTCCGGTCCGTGGCCGCGTCGTTCGCCCGGAACCCGCAAAGCCGGTCACGACTCGTCCGAAGACGGATGAAGAGCGCCGTCGCGGCAAGTTGACGATCACCACTGCCAACGTGGACGGCGAGGACAATGCCCGCGGTCGTTCGCTCTCGGCGATGCGTCGCCGGCAGGAGAAGTTCCGCCGCGGTCAGATGCAGGAAACCCGCGAGAAGATCTCCCGCGAGGTGGTTCTGCCCGAGACCATCACCATTCAGGAACTGTCGCAGCGCATGTCCGAACGCGCCGTCGACGTCATCAAGTACCTGATGAAGGAAGGCCAGATGATGAAGCCGGGCGACGTCATCGACGCCGACCTTGCCGAAATCATCGCCGGCGAATTCGGCCATACGGTCAGGCGCGTGTCGGAATCCGACGTCGAACTCGGCATCTTCAACGTGTCCGACGACGATGGCGAACTGGTCTCGCGCCCGCCCGTCGTTACCATCATGGGCCATGTCGACCACGGCAAGACCTCGCTGCTCGACGCCATCCGCCATGCCAACGTGGTCTCCGGCGAAGCCGGTGGCATCACCCAGCATATCGGCGCCTATCAGGTGGAGCAGAACGGTCAGAAGATCACCTTCATCGATACGCCCGGCCACGCCGCCTTCACGGCAATGCGTGCCCGCGGTGCGCAGGCGACCGACATCGCGATCCTGGTCGTCGCAGCCGACGACAGCGTGATGCCGCAGACGATCGAATCGATCAACCACGCCAAGGCGGCTGGTGTTCCGATCATCGTGGCGATCAACAAGGTCGACAAGCACGAGGCTGATCCGCAGAAGGTCCGCAACCAGCTGCTGCAGCACGAAGTCTTCGTGGAATCCATGGGCGGCGAAGTGCTTGACGTCGAGGTTTCGGCCAAGACCGGCAAGAACCTCGACAAGCTGCTTGAGGCGATCCTGCTGCAGGCGGAAATTCTCGATCTCAAGGCCAATGCGAACCGGACCGCCGAAGGCACTGTCATCGAAGCCCAGCTCGATCGTGGCCGTGGTTCGGTCGCGACCGTGCTCGTCCAGAAGGGCACGCTGCGTCCCGGCCAGATCATCGTCGCCGGCGACGTCTGGGGCCGCGTGCGCGCTCTCGTCACCGACAAGGGCGACCATGTGAAGGAAGCAGGCCCGGCAACGCCGGTCGAGGTTCTCGGTCTTTCCGGCACGCCGCAGGCCGGCGACAAGTTCGCCGTCGTCGAAAGCGAAAGCCGCGCCCGCGAAATCTCGGAGTATCGTCAGCGTCTGGCCCGCGACAAGGCGGCTGCCCGCCAGTCGGGACAGCGCGGTTCGCTGGAACAGATGATGATGCAGCGCCAGAGCGTCGGCATCAAGGAGTTCCCGCTGGTCATCAAGGGTGACGTGCAGGGCTCGATCGAAGCGATTGCCGGTGCGCTGGAGAAGCTGGGCACCGACGAAGTCCGCGCCCGCATCGTCCATTCGGGCGCCGGCGGTATCACCGAGTCGGATATCTCGCTCGCCGAAGCCTCGAACGCGGCCATCATCGGCTTCAACGTCCGTGCGAATACGCAGGCACGCCAGTTCGCCGAGCGCGAAGGCATCGAAATCCGCTACTACAACATCATCTACGACCTCGTGGATGATGTGAAGGCAGCGATGTCGGGCCTCTTGTCTCCAGAGCGGCGCGAAACCTTCATCGGCAATGCCGAGATCCTCGAGGTGTTCAACATCACCAAGGTCGGCAAGGTCGCAGGCTGCCGTGTCGTCGAAGGCAAGGTCGAACGTGGTGCCGGCGTCCGCCTCATCCGCAACGACGTCGTCGTTCACGAAGGCAAGCTCAAGACGCTCAAGCGCTTCAAGGACGAAGTGTCCGAAGTGCCGATGGGTCAGGAATGCGGCATGGCCTTCGAAAACTACGAGGACATGCGCGCCGGCGACGTCATCGAGTGCTTCCGCGTCGAACATATCACGCGCACGCTCTAAGCTGCTGCGCCTGAACTTTTCCGAAAGCCATCCGCCAGCCGGCGGATGGCTTTCGGACATCTGCTGACTTGACCTTTTGGACCAAAAGAGTCATGGACGCTCTCCTTTGACGGGTTCGATTCCCAGCCGCATCGGCAAATAGAGATAACAATGACCAGAGTAACTTCTTCCGCGCCTTCGCAGCGCATGCTGCGCATTGGCGAACAGGTTCGCGCCGCTCTCACCCAGGTGCTGCAGCGCGGCGAAGTGCGTGACGAAATCATCGAGGCGACCGTGATCTCGATCTCGGAAGTGCGCATGTCGCCGGACCTCAAGATCGCCACCGCCTATGTGACGCCGCTCGGCGTTTCCGACCACAGCATCGTCATCGAGGCGTTGAACCGTCATGCAAGGTTCATCCGTGGCCGGCTCGGGCCGCAGCTTCGGCAGATGAAATACATGCCGGAGGTACGCTTCCGCGACGATACCAGCTTCGACAACTACAAGAAAATCGACGAGCTGCTGCGTTCGCCCGAGGTGAGCCGCGACCTCGACGGCGATAATGACGAACAATAAACAGAAGAGACGCATGTCCAAACCACGCAAACCCAAAGGCCGGCCGATTTCCGGCTGGCTGATCCTCGACAAGCCGGTGGATTTCGGCTCGACGGAAGCCGTCTCCAAGATCAAGTGGCTCTACAAGGCCGAGAAGGCCGGTCATGCCGGCACGCTCGATCCGCTCGCCTCCGGCATGCTGCCGATCGCGCTCGGCGACGCGACGAAGACCGTCCCCTACGTGATGGACGGCCGCAAGATCTATGAATTCACGGTGAGCTGGGGCGAGGAACGTGCGACCGACGATCTCGAGGGCGAGGTGACCAAGAGTTCGGACAAACGCCCGAGCGAACAGCAGATTCGCGATATTCTGCCTGGATATATCGGTACCATCAGCCAGGTGCCGCCGCAGTTTTCCGCTATCAAGATATCCGGTGAGCGCGCCTATGATCTGGCGCGAGAAGGCGAAACCGTCGAAATCCCCTCGCGTGAGGTCGATATCTTCCGGCTGACCTTGCTCGCCTGCCCGGACGCCGATAGCGCGCATTTCGAAGTGGAATGCGGCAAGGGTACCTATGTCAGGGCGCTGGCGCGCGATTTCGGCCGCGAGCTCGGCTGCTACGGCCATGTGTCCGGGCTGCGGCGCACCTTCGTCGCGCCTTTCGCGGAAGAGGCCATGGTGCCGCTTGCGGATCTCGTGGCACTGGAGGCGATCGAGGATATGGACGAGCGCCTGGCGGCCCTCGACGCGCTGCTGATCAACACCTGCGAAGCGCTATCCTCCCTGCCCCATCTGGTCATCAATGACGACCAGGCGCACCGGCTGAAGATGGGCAACCCGATCCTGGTGCGTGGCCGCGATGCGCCGGTTGCCGAAAGCGAAGCCTATGCGACGGCCCGCGGCAAGCTGATCGCGATCGGCGAGATCGGCCAGGGGGAGTTCCGCCCGAAGCGGGTTTTCGCCTGAGCCTATCTGGCTTTCTGACAACGACAGCGATTGTCAGCCGGTAGCGATGCGATATCTTCCCTGTCGGGCCATGGGGGCCCGACAGAGGGAAAGACTATGCGTGGAACTGCTATCGGAATCCTGACGTTCTTTTCGATGTTGCTTGCCGTCACCGGCGCTCAATCCGCCGAGCGCTGGGCCGAGCTTCCGGCCTTTCCTTCGATGCCGGTGGCAAAGACGAGCGGCATGGCCGAGGTGAACGACATCAAGATGTATTACGCCGAATACGGCGAAGGCGACCCGATCCTCTTCATCCATGGCGGTCTTGGAAATGCCGAGGTCTGGGGTCACCAGGTCGCCGATTTTGCCAAGGATCATCTGGTCATCGTTGCCGACAGCCGCGGACATGGGCGCTCGACGCGCAGCCAGCAGCCCTTCGGTTATGATCTGATGACATCGGATTATGTGGCACTTCTTGACTATCTGAAGATCGACAAGGTGACGCTTGTCGGATGGTCGGACGGCGGCATCATCGGCATCAACATGGCGATGAAACACCCAGAAAAATTGACCCGCGTCATTGCCCAGGCAGCCAACGTCACAACAGACGGCGTCAAGGCTGACGTCATGGACAATAAGACCTTCAACGACTACATCAACGTCGCCGGGGAGCAGTACCGGAAGCTTTCGCCGACGCCGAACGAATATGACGCCTTCGTCAAGCAGATCTCCGAAATGTGGGCAACCCAGCCGGCCTGGACGGCCGCCGATCTTGGCAAGATCTCGGTGCCGGTCACACTTGCCATCGGCGATCATGATGAAGCCGTAAAGCTCGACCATACGGAAATGATGGCAAAACAGATTCCGGGCGCCAAACTCGTCATCCTGAAAGATGTGAGCCATTTCGCCATGCTGCAGGATCCTGCAGCCTATGACGGGATGATCCGGGGCGCCATGGCGGGCCGTTGAAGCCGCCAAGGACGACCCCTCTTTCCATTGATCCATATTTGGTTTATAGGCAGCGCCAGCATCGGGTACGCCCGTTTGCATTCACGGCCAAAGCTGGACGACATCCCGGCTTTTGGCGACTTTAATCTCCTCCTCTTAGAAAGGATCACCCGATGTCGATCACTGCTGAGCGCAAGTCTGCGCTGATCAAGGAATATGCGACCGTTGAAGGCGATACCGGTTCTCCGGAAGTCCAGGTCGCGATCTTGACCGAACGCATCAACAACCTGACCGAACACTTCAAGGACCACAAGAAGGATAACCATTCCCGCCGTGGCCTGCTGACGATGGTTTCGAGCCGCCGCTCGCTTCTTGATTATCTCAAGAAGAAGGATGAAGGCCGCTATTCCAAGCTGATCACCAGCCTGGGTATCCGCCGCTAAGATTGTCCGGCGGGCGCTTTCCGAGCGCCCGCCGGATCCTGTTTCGGGACACGGCTCCCGATGAAATGTTCCAACCGCGCCCTATCTTTTAGCGGTGGAAAGACCGGCAGACCCGGATGGGCCGGTTCTGCCAAACCAACCGTTGACCTGTCATGGGGCAGGATTGCCGGATGCTTTCGGCCAAGGCTTGTCAGTGAGCTTTGGCCCGGTTTCTCAGGAACGCCTGAGGAAACCGAGGATGAAAGCCTCCCGTTGTCTTGCCCGTGATACGTCACATTGATTGCGGTCGACTGTGCGCTGCGCCTTGATATCGGCGATGGCGCGTGCTCCCGCATTGAAGGACAAGACATGTTTGATACACACACAGTGGAAATCGAGTGGGCTGGCCGCCCGCTGAAACTCGAAACCGGCAAGATCGCCCGTCAGGCCGACGGCGCCGTTCTCGCCACCTACGGCGAAACCGTCGTTCTCGCCACCGTCGTCTCGGCCAAGGCGCCGAAGGCCGGCCAGGACTTCTTTCCGCTCACCGTCAACTACCAGGAAAAGACCTATGCGGCCGGCAAGATCCCCGGCGGCTACTTCAAGCGCGAAGGCCGTCCGAGCGAAAAGGAAACCCTGGTTTCCCGCCTGATCGACCGCCCGATCCGCCCGCTTTTCCCTGAGGGCTACAAGAACGACACGCAGGTTGTCGTTACCGTTATCCAGCATGACCTCGAAAACGATCCCGACGTGCTGTCGATGGTTGCCACCTCGGCTGCGCTGACGCTGTCCGGCATTCCCTTCATGGGCCCGGTCGGCGGTGCGCGCGTCGGCTACATCAACGGCGAATACGTTCTCAACCCGCATCTCGACGAGATGGACGAATCGAGCCTCGACCTCGTCGTCGCCGGCACCTATGACGCCGTCCTGATGGTGGAATCCGAAGCCACGGAACTTAACGAAGACGTCATGCTCGGCGCCGTCATGTTCGGCCACAAGGGTTTCCAGCCGGTTCTCGACGCGATCATCAAACTCGCCGAAGTGGCCGCCAAGGAGCCGCGCGACTTCCAGCCGGCAGACTACTCCGCTCTCGAAACCGAAATGCTCGGCCTTGCCGAAGGTGAACTTCGCGAAGCCTACAAGATCACCCAGAAGGCCGACCGCTACGCCGCCGTCGACGCCGTCAAGGCGAAGGTGAAGGCGCACTTCCTCCCCGAGGAAGGCGAAGCCCGGTACACACCCGAAGAAGTCGGCGCGATCTTCAAGCATCTGCAGGCGAAGATCGTCCGCTGGAACATCCTCGACACCAAGAGCCGCATCGACGGCCGCAACCTCGAAACCGTCCGTCCGATCGTTTCGGAAGTCGGTCTTCTGCCGCGCACCCACGGTTCGGCGCTGTTCACCCGCGGTGAAACCCAGGCGATCGTGGTTGCCACCCTCGGCACCGGCGAAGACGAGCAGTATGTCGACAGCCTGACGGGCATGTACAAGGAGCGCTTCCTGCTCCATTACAACTTCCCTCCCTACTCGGTTGGCGAGACCGGCCGCATGGGCTCCCCGGGTCGCCGCGAAATCGGCCACGGCAAGCTCGCATGGCGCGCGATCCGTCCGATGCTGCCGACGCCTGAGCAGTTCCCCTACACGCTGCGCGTCGTCTCCGAGATCACCGAGTCGAATGGCTCGTCCTCGATGGCGACCGTCTGCGGTACCTCACTCGCTCTGATGGACGCCGGCGTTCCGCTGGCAAAGCCGGTTGCCGGTATCGCCATGGGTCTGATCCTGGAAGGCGATCGCTTCGCTGTCCTCTCCGATATTCTCGGTGATGAAGACCACCTCGGCGATATGGACTTCAAGGTCGCCGGTACCGCCGACGGCATTACCTCGCTGCAGATGGACATCAAGATCACCGGTATCACCGAAGAGATCATGAAGGTCGCCCTTGGCCAAGCCCAAGGCGGTCGCGTCCACATCCTCGGCGAAATGTCCAAGGCCATCACCGAAAGCCGTGGCCAGCTCGGCGAATTCGCTCCGCGCATCGAAGTCATGAACATCCCGGTCGACAAGATCCGTGAAGTCATCGGCTCGGGCGGCAAGGTCATTCGCGAAATCGTCGAAAAGACCGGCGCGAAGATCAACATCGAGGACGACGGCACCGTCAAGATCGCTTCGTCCTCCGGCAAGGAGATCGAAGCGGCCCGCAAGTGGATCCACTCGATCGTTGCCGAACCTGAAATCGGCCAGGTCTACGAAGGCACGGTCGTCAAGACCGCCGACTTCGGCGCCTTCGTCAACTTCTTCGGCGCCCGCGACGGCCTCGTCCACATCTCGCAGCTTGCTTCCGAGCGTGTTGCCAAGACCCAGGACGTCGTCAAGGAAGGCGACAAGGTCTGGGTCAAGCTGCTCGGCTTCGACGAACGCGGCAAGGTTCGCCTGTCGATGAAGGTCGTCGACCAGGCCACCGGCCAGGAAATCCCGAACGAGAAGAAGAAGGAAGAAGCGGCCGAATAAGCCGCCTTCCAGATTCAATACCGGGCGCGGGAATGCTTCCGCGCCCTTTTTTGTATCCTAAAGCGCGGCGCGATCCTTCAGATCGCTTACCGCACTTCAGGTCTTCGGTCTTGCGTGTGTCGTGCTCGCAAAACCGCCGAACACTTTTGCGCGACATGCTTTAAGACGAGACGAGACCATGAGCAGCGAGACGCTGAAGACCCTGTTCCATCCCTTTGCCAGCGGCACAGTCGCGGCGCCCGGCGAGGGCGAGCGCGTGCTCTTCCTCGGCGCCGAGGCAGGCTTTGCGCTGCCGGAAGGCTTTGCCGCCTCGCTCAGCGCCGTCCAGGGCTTCCGGCCGCTCTATCGCCAGCTGCTGGCGCAGCGGATCGAAGCGAAGCCGGAGATCGACGGCGAGGACTACGATGCGGCTCTGGTGCTCTGCACCAAGCACAAGGGCGAGAACGAGGCCAATCTCGCCGCTGCGATCGCCCGCACGCGGCTCGGCGGCCTGATCGTCATTGCCGGCGCCAAGGAAGACGGCATCCAGCCACTGCGCAAGCGGATGGAAGGTTTCAATCTCGCCGTCGACCATATGCCGAAATATCATGGCGTCGCCTTCTGGTTTGGCCGGCCGGCGGATGCCGACGAGATTATCTCCAAGCTGGCAAAGGCGCCGGTGCGCGTCGACGGTCGTTTCCAAGCGACTCCAGGCATGTTCTCGCATGACCGCATCGATGCCGGATCGGAGCTGCTCGCCTCGCGCCTGCCTGAGGATTTCACCGGCGACGTTGCGGATTTCGGCGCCGGATGGGGCTATCTCTCCGTCGAGCAGGCGCAGAAGTCGCGTGGACTGACGCGCCTCGACCTCTACGAGGCCGACCACGCGGCTCTGGAGGCTGCCAGGGATAATCTGGCTAAGAACTGCCCGAACGCGCCTGCACGCTTCTTCTGGCACGATCTGGCGGGTGAGCCGGTCAAAGACAAATACGATCTCGTCATTATGAACCCGCCCTTCCATGAGGGACACGCGGCCGATCCGGCGCTCGGCCAGGCAATGATCAAGACGGCCGCATCCGCCCTTCGCGGCGGCGGCCGCTTGATGCTCGTCGCCAATCGCGGCCTGCCTTACGAGCCCGTTCTGGCGGCAAATTTCAGGGAAAGCGGCGAAACCTGCCGCAACGCCCGGTTCAAGGTTCTCTGGGCGAAGAAATAAGCCTACGGGGCTTCGACGCTGATCCTATCATCGAACAACAAAAAGGCCGGGCGCATCATCTGCGCACGGCCTTTGAGTTTCAAATGGGGTAGCCGTTTACTCGACGTCCGCCCTGCGCAGCGCTTCCAGCGTTGGCATGGAGGTGACGTTGAAGCCGGCGTCGACGAAGTGGATTTCGCCGGTGACGCCGGACGAAAGGTCGGAGAGCAGGTAGAGAGCCGAGCTGCCGACCTGATCGATGGTCACGGTCTTGCGCAGCGGCGCATTACGCTGGTTCCAGGAGAGGATCGCGCGCGCATCGGAGATACCAGCGCCGGCAAGCGTGCGGATCGGGCCGGCGGAAATGGCATTGACGCGGATGCCGCGCGGGCCGTAATCGGCGGCGAGATAACGCACCGAAGCCTCGAGCGCTGCCTTGGCAACCCCCATGACGTTGTAGTTCGGGATGACGCGCGTCGAGCCATTATAGGTCAGCGTCAGCATCGCACCACCATCTTCCATCAACGGAGCGCAGCGCTTGGCGATCTCGGTGAAGGAGAAACAGGAAATGACCATGGTGCGGCTGAAATTCTCACGCGTCGTATCGGCGTAGAGACCCTTCAGCTCGTTCTTGTCGGAAAAGCCGATGGCATGGACGATGAAATCGAGCTTGCCCCAGCGCTCGCTTATCGCGTCGACGACGGCATCGACCGAGGCGATGTCCTCGACGTCGCAGGGCAGGACGAAATCCGAGCTGACCTCCGCAGCAAGCGGCTTGACGCGCTTACCGAGCGCATCGCCTTGATAGGTGAAGGCGAGTTCCGCACCCTGTGCGGCGAGAGCTTTTGAAATTCCCCAGGCGATCGAGTGGTTGTTGGCGACGCCCATGACGAGCCCGCGCTTACCCTGCATGATTCCCGTCATATTATTATCCGTTATAGCGCTGGAAGACGAGCGTGGCGTTGGTGCCGCCGAAGCCGAAGGAATTGGAGAGGGCAATGTCGATCTTGGCGTCGTCGATACGCTTGCGCACAATCGGGACACCTTCGAATTCGGGATCGAGCTCGGTGATATGAGCGCTTTCGCCGATGAAGCCTTGCTGCATCATCAGCAGGGAATAGATCGATTCCTGCACGCCGGCAGCGCCGAGCGAATGGCCGGTCAGCGACTTGGTCGACTGGATATGCGGGATCTTCGAGCCGAACACTTCGCGGATGGCGCCGATTTCCTTGCTGTCGCCGACCGGCGTCGATGTGCCGTGGGTGTTGACGTAGTCGACGTCGCCTTTGACGGTGGCGAGCGCCTGGCGCATGCAGCGGATAGCGCCTTCGCCCGAAGGGGCAACCATGTCATAGCCATCAGAGGTTGCGCCGTAGCCGACGATTTCGGCATAGATCTTCGCGCCGCGGGCCTTGGCGCGCTCCAGCTCCTCGAGCACCAGCACGCCAGCGCCGCCGGCGATGACGAAGCCGTCGCGGTTGACGTCATAGGCGCGCGAGGCGCTGTCCGGCGTGTCGTTGTACTTGGAGGACATGGCGCCCATGGCGTCGAATAGGTTGGACATCGTCCAGTCGAGATCCTCATGGCCGCCGGCGAACATCACGTCCTGCTTGCCCCACTGGATCATCTCGGCGGCGTTGCCGATGCAATGCGCCGACGTCGAGCAAGCCGACGAGATCGAATAATTGACGCCGTGGATCTTGAACCAGGTGGCGAGCGTGGCCGATGCGGTCGAGGACATCGCCTTCGGCACGGCGAAGGGGCCGATGCGCTTCGGGCTGTTATTTTTTATGGTGATCTCGGCAGCCTCGATCAGGGTGCGGGTGGACGGACCGCCGGAGCCCATGATGATGCCGGTACGCTCGTTCTGAGCGTAGTCTTTCTCTTCCAGGCCGGAATCGGCTAGTGCCTGTTTCATGGCCACATGGTTCCAGGCGCCGCCCTGCGACAGGAAACGCATGGCGCGGCGGTCGACCAGTTCGGCAAGTTCCGCCGAACCGAGCTTCGGACTGCCCCAGACCTGGCACTTGAACCCATGTTCGGCGAAATCGCTCGAAAAGGAGATACCCGACTTTGCCTGCCGCAAGGATTCGGTGACTTCGGCCGCGTCGTTTCCGATCGAGGACACGACACCCAGACCTGTGACAACTACCCGTCTCATCTGATCAAACCTTTGTTGTTTTCGTCAGCCACTCGAAATGCGGTTTCAGGCCGTCTTGTCTTTCGATAGACCGACGCGAAGGTCGGCCGCCTGATATATGGTCTCGCCGTCCGCCTTTAGCCAGCCGTCGGCCGTGCCGAGGACCAGACGGCCGCGCATGACACGCTTGAAGTCGATGCCATATTGGATCAGCTTCGTCTGTGGCCGGACCATGCCCTTGAATTTCACTTCGCCGGTCGAAAGTGCCATGCCGCGGCCTTCTTCGCCGAGCCAACCCAGAAAGAAACCGGTCAGCTGCCACATGCCGTCGAGACCGAGGCAGCCCGGCATGATCGGATTGCCTTCGAAATGGCAGGGGAAATACCAGTCGTCCGGGCGTACGTCATATTCGGCCCGGAGGTAGCCCTTATCGAAAGTGCCGCCCGTTTCGGAAATGTCCGTGATGCGGTGAACCATCAGCATGGGCGGCAGGGGCAGCTGCGCATTGCCGGGGCCGAACAGCTCGCCATGTGCGCAAGCGATGAGTTCTTCATACGAGAAGCTGGACTGTCTGGTCGTCATAAAGTTTCTTTTTCCCCCCGCGTCAAGCCGATGGATGTGAACGTGTAGTCCAAGTTCTTCAGAAAATGAAGCACAAGCAAGGCAGCTTCATTCATCGCCCCGGACCAGGCTTGCGCCATTATTTGGTGGTCGCATACAGGAAGGCTAGGGCTGGGACCAGACCTATTTGCGTCAAAAGCCCGTTTTTGCCGCGTTTATCAGGCTCCCGTCCCCATTGAACTATTGAAAGGCTCCGATGCAAAAGTTATACCGCTTAAAGAAACATGATTGCTTTATGCCAGAATAACCGGAGTTGGTTTTGATGACGGGTGCATTCCCGATCGCAATAGAGGTAAGGCTGCGCGGTGCAGGCCTGCGCCCCACCCGCCAGCGCGTCGCGCTCGGCGACCTCCTTTTTGCCAAGGGCGACCGGCATTTGACCGTCGAGGAACTGCATGAAGAGGCGGTTGCCGCCGGCGTGCCGGTGTCCTTGGCAACCGTCTACAACACGCTGCACCAATTCACGGAAGCCGGTCTCATCCGCGTTCTCGCCGTCGAGAGCGCCAAGACCTATTTCGACACCAATGTTTCCGACCATCACCATTTCTTCGTCGAAGGCGAAAACGAGGTGCTCGACATTCCCGTCAGCAACCTGACGATCGCCAATCTGCCGGAACCGCCTGAGGGCATGGAGATCGCCCATGTCGACGTGGTGATCCGCCTGCGGGCGAAGCAGGGCTGACGACACCTCTAAAGCGTCGCGCCGAATCGGCCTCATGCGACGCCCTTTAGATCTTTGTTTTTATGCATGTCGTTGTCCCAAAACCGCTGCGCGTTTTTGGCGACATGCATTAGGCCTCACATGACATCGTCGGGATGCCGGCCGGGCTTGTGCCTGTAGGTCGGGAAGGTCCAGCCGAACCACAAGGCCCCACCACGGACGGCAAAGGCGGCCACGACGCCGCAGGCAGACGCCAGATAGAGCTGCATTCCGAGCGCATTGGCAGCCGTGAACACGCCGGCGCCGATAAGAGCTGCGGTTACGTAAATTTCCGGCCGCAACAGCACCGAAGGCTCGTTTGCCATCAGATCGCGCAGGATGCCGCCGAAGGTCGCCGTCAGCGTGCCGGTGACGATCGCAATCGTGGGCGAACCGGTGGCGGCGAGGCCCTTGGCGGCGCCGATCACGCAATAGGCGGCAAGGCCGATCGCATCCAGCCAGATCAGCAGGCGATAGCGCGATTCCAGCAGGTGGGCAGTGAAGAAAACAATGACGCCCACGATGCAGCAGACGAGGATATAGGCGGGGTTCAGCACCCAGAAGACCGGCACGCGGCCGAGCACGATATCGCGCACGGTGCCGCCGCCCGTTCCCGTCACCATGGCGAAAAACAAAAAGCCGATCAGGTCCAGTTGCTTGCGCGAGGCGGCGAGCGCGCCTGTTGCGGCAAACAGCGCAATGCCGGCATAATCGAGATAGACGAGCAAGGACATGCGGCCCCCGGAACCGGCGAACAATTTCCGGAAAGAAACACGGCGGCAAGGGCGGCGCAAGGCGGCGCGGCCATAAAGGTGAAGTCTTTGTTTGCTGCATGTCGTTGCCCCAAAACCGCTGCACACTTTGGGCGACATGCATTGGGAGCCATTATCCGAAAGAGGAAAGCCGTGAAAACGCTGGTGCTCGCCGTTCTGAATATCGTCCTGCTGCTTGCCATACCGGCTGCCGCCTTCGGTCAGCAATCGCTGATCTCCGACCCTGAGATCTACGAGAAGAAACATTTCCAGGAGCAGTGCAAGACGGCCGAGTTTGCCGACGGCTTCATCATCCGGCAGGACATCAACAATGACGGCCTGATCGACGCCGTGGTCAACGAGGGCCAGCTGACCTGCGACGGGCAGAAGGGGCCGCAATGCAACGATGACGGCTGCACCTACAATTTCTACCTGCAGGTTGCCGAAGGCGGTTATTTCATGATCGCGACTGCGCAGATCTATGGCTACGATTTCGTCCAGCGCTTCGGCAACATGGTGCTGGCGATGAAGATGCATCCGCGCTTCTGCGACCGCACCGAAGGTGATCCCTGCATCGTGACGGCGCGCGTGCGCGGCACGAAATTCGTCACCATCTCGAAGAAATAACTCACCACGCATAACCCCGAAAGATTTTCGGGGTTATGCGTGGATTCAAAGTGATAGAGCGTCCTTTGCGCGTCCTGGCGGACACGCGGCGCTCTAACCTCTTGTTCTTACGCAATTCCGGACGGAAAAACCGCTTCGCACTTTTCCTGGAATTGCTCTATTGCGGATAAAGCTCCGACATGCGGCCGGCGAGATAATAGCCGACCAGGCCGTACCATTCGCGGATCGCGGTCGCCAAGTTCTGCGCATTGAGGTTCGGCTGGGTGAAATCAAACTCCAGCCTCACTTGGCCGTCGGTGCGATAATCGGTCGGCCAGGGCACGATATCGATGCCGATCTTGCGGAAAATGCCGACGGATCGCGGCATATGAAAACCCGAGGTGATCAGCAGGCAATTGGAAAGCCCCTGGCTTGCCAGGAATTCCTTGGTGTTGACGGCGTTTTCGAAGGTCGTGCGCGATTGCCTCTCTTCGATCAGGCGATCCTTGCCAACGCCGAAGAGCGGGAAGAAGCGCTCGGACGCCGCCGCATCACCTTCATAGATGCCGGAGAGGGAGCCGTCGCCGCCGGATACCAGAACGCGCGACTGCGGAAATTTCTGTGCAAGCCGCAGGGCTTCGACGAAGCGGTCGGCTCCCGCATTAAATTCTATGCCGTGGCGCGCCGTGTTCACCTCGTTTTCGAAGGCGCCGCCGAGCACGATCATGCATTGCAGGTTATCGGGATCCGCGGGCGGCTTTGCGAAACGCTGCTCCAGGCCCCGCATCAGAAGGTTGCCGGCCGTGGTGTAGAGCGTGACGAAAAGGATGAGGGCCGAACCAGCTGCGCCGAGGATACTTAGGATACGCCAGCGCAGAAGGCCGGCAAGCAGGGCAATGAAGACGAGGAAGAATGCCAGCGACAGCGGCTGAGCGAAAATCCAAACAAGCTTCGAAATGACGAACAAGACCTACTCCTCGAGGATGGGCGGCGATCCTTCCTATCCGATTCGACGGTAACAGGAATGCGACGGTTCTATTTCATCCGCGCAACGGCGGATCGATGCGGCGCGATCTTCTGGTTAAAGCGCCGCTGAAGCGGCCGCGGGATGAGTATGGCGGCAAGCGCAAGTGCCATGGCGAAGAGGGAGACCAGCCACAGCGCATACGCTCCGGTCAGTCGCGTCAGCACGGCCCCGGCGATCGCGCCGAGCACCATGCCGCCCCAGGGCACGATCTGGATCGTCCATTCGACACGACGATCGCCGATGATCCAGCGGCCGATGCCGCGGCCGAAACGCGACAGGGCGCCGGTCACGTAGGTCAGCCCGATCGGCAGGCCTTCGATATGCTCGACGGCAGCGTTCACCATGCCCATGGAAAAAACGATCATGTAGAATCGCGAAAGCAGCATGTTCTGCGCCGTCATCATCGAGGCGAGCGCCAGCACGACACCGACGCAGCCGAGCACCACGAAAATGCGGCGTTGCGAAACATGAGAGATGACGATGCCTGCCGCATTGCCAAGCACGAAAACGACGATGGCGGAGATCAGGACCGCCGCGTGATAAAGATTGCCCTCACTCAAGGCCAGGGCGGCCCGCGTCGTGTTTCCCGTCATGAACGAGACGAAATCGCCGGTCAGCAAAAGACCGGTGGCATCGGTCATGCCGGCCAGAAATGAAATCGAGCCGACCAGGGCGAGCCCGGTCAGGGTTCGTCGGGTACGGATGATGCGGCGGCGTCTTGCTCTGGTCATTGGCTGAAGGTCCTGGAGCCGAATCGCTGAGGTTGCGGCAACAAAGATAATTCCTTTCATTGAGGAATTGGCAAAGGCGCTCGGAAGGGGATGGGGCGGGCTTGAACGGCAAGACATTTTCGGCCATAGAGACGGCGTTGCTTCAGATCGAAGCTCCGTAAGCGTTTACGTCAATCAACGCGCAACCCGCCGATCGGCGTTGCGCTATTGTCTGATCGGCACCTTACGGAGATCAAAATGCCCAAAGGCAAACTCCCCAAACGTTACAATACGATCGTCATGCCGCTCATCCTCTCACTGTTGATGACATCAGTCGTCTCGGCGATCAGCATCGTGAGAGCACAAGGCCTGACCGCGCCTGCACTTGCCATGTGGCCCTCCGCATGGGCGCTATCCTGGGCGATCGCCTTTCCCGTCCTGCTATTGATGCTGCCGGTGGTAAAGCGGGTGACGGCTGTTATCGTCGAGATGTGAGGTGAGAGGCGCCGGCGGGCTGTGAGAGCGGCCTGCCGGAGTTGATGTAGGGCGGCGCGATTTCAAGTCACTCGCCACGCCAACCTCGCCCAGACAAGCCTACCCCAGGCCTTAGATCGTATACTCCGGTTCAGACAGGGTCTGGTCCATCGTGATGCCCGGGAGGTTGAAGTGGCGCTTGCCCACCTGCCTCGCCGGAATGCCGGCGACCGAAGTGTAGGCTGCAACAGCATTTATGACCACGCTGCCTGCACCCACCTTGGCGCCGACGCCAATTTCGATATTGCCGAGAATCTTGGCCCCCGCTCCGATAAGAGCGCCGCGCCGTACCTTGGGGTGCCGGTCGCCGGTTTCCTTGCCCGTCCCTCCCAATGTAACATTCTGGAGTATGGAGACGTCGTCTTCGACGACCGCAGTCTCGCCGATGACCAAGCCGCTTCCATGATCAAGCATGATGCTCCTGCCCATCTTTGCGGCGGGATGAATGTCGACGCCGAAAACTTCGGAAATTCGGCTCTGGATGTGGCGCGCCAAATGGAGGCGGTCATGATGCCAAAGCCAGTGGGCGACCCGTTGTCCCTGCAACGCCACAAAGCCTTTGAAATACAGGAATGGCGTCAGGATTTCCGTGTTCGATGGATCGCGTTCCTTGATCGCGGTCAGGTCGGCGGCGGCATCGGCAACAATATTGCGATTACCGACGAACGCCTGGGCAATCACCGCGAGCAGCTCTTCAATGTCGAGGTCGTGATTGGCCAGTTTGATCGCGACCCTCTGAGCGAGCGCCTGAGCGAAACTCGCATGATAAAGCACTGCGGAATTCATGGCGCGCGTGAGTGCTGCATCTTTGGCCGAAGCATTGACGGCCTCCGCGCAAAGAGCTTCCCATATCGCGGCAACCTGAGGCGAAGGGGATGGCTCCGTCGACAGATTGCTCAAGCTGACCAGTGGAACCGTCATGCTAGCTTCCTTCTGCAGGCGGACGTCGTGACGTCCGGCATGCAGACGTTAGGTTAACCTGGCCCGCGATAGATGGTCTAAAATTACGGGGATCTTTGCCTCCGCTCTAAATACCGTGTCCGGCGAGATAGAAAAATCCGAGTGTCCGGCTGACGTCACGAAGCTCCGCCAGCGCATGTTCTCGTTCCAGATGAGCGGATGCAAAACGCCCGAGATCGAGTATCGGAAGCGTCCTTGCTGCAGCAGTCACGGCATTATCCTTTTTGCTGAAACCACGTCGAGCATAGGTGGGAAGATGAGCACTATGCCTTGCCCTTGCGGACAACGTCGGCAATCGTCACCTCCTTGGGAATGAGCTTGAGTTTGAAAAAGGTGTCGGCGATGCTCTGCTGCTGTGCGACGACGGTGTCGTCCAGGCTCTTGATCCCATAGGACTGGCGCTCGAGCGCCTTTACGAGGACAGGTTCGGGGATGCCGACCGATGGTGAGAGTTCCGCAGCCGCAGCCGCGGTGTCGGACTTGGTCCATTCGTCGATCTCGGAAATGGCCTCGATCAAGACATCGATCGCCTGGGCGTGGCCGTCGACCAGTGCCTTGGTGCCGAGATAGAACTGGTGATTGGGGACGATGCCCTCACCATTTCTGAGCTCTCGCGCTTCGACTGCGACTTCCGCCGCTGCCTGGAAGGGATCCCAGATGACCCAAGCATCCACCGCGCCCTTTTCGAAGGCTGCGCGGCCGTCGGCCGGGGCGAGGAAGGATGGTTCCACGTCCTCATAGGTCAAACCGGCTTCTTCGAGCGCCTTGACGAGCAGGTAATGCACGTTCGAGCCCTTGTTGAAGGCGACTTTCTTGCCCTTCAGCTCCGCGACGGACTTTATGGGGCTGTCCTTCGGGACCAGTATGGCTTCGCCGCGCGGGGCGGGCGGCTCGTGTGCGATATAGACAAGTGGAGCGTTCGCGGCCTGGGCGAAGATCGGCGGCGTTTCGCCGGTCGATCCGAAATCGACGGCACCGGCGTTCAGGGCCTCGAGGAGCTGAGGACCGCCCGGAAACTCGGTCCATTCAACTGTATAGCCGATGGATTCAAGTTTCTTCTCCAGCGTGCCTTTGCCCTTGAGAAGCACCAGCGTTCCATATTTCTGGTAGCCGATACGCACGACCTTGTCAGCGGCGCCGGCCAGCCGAACATGCGTCAAAGGTGTCGCGATGGCGCCTGCCACCACTGCAGTAAAAGCTCGCCTTGTGATCTTCATCATACCCTCCGGAATAAGACGAGACCAAATTAAAGTGTCTCTATATTTCATAGAATATACGTACTCCGGCACACGCTTCTTCGGGATTCGCTTTTTTGTTCTGTTCCGACCGTGAGCAAAAAGAACTGCGCCGGGAAATCGATAAGGCCAAGGCTATGTTCAGGGCGCGACGCGCACGATCAGCTTTCCGAAATTTTTCCCTTCCAGAAGGCCAAGGAAAGCCTCGGGAGCGTTTTCAAGTCCGTCAACGATATCTTCCTTGTACTTGAGCCGCCCTTCGGAGATCCACGCTCCGGCCTGATGGGAGAAGTCGGGACGCTGGTCGGCAAATTCGCGCTGTATGAAGCCTCGTATGGTGAGGCTTTTCCGCAGGATGGCACGCATCACCGCAGGAAGCTGATCACGTCCGCTCGAGACAGAGGATGTTTCGTTGTAATGCGCGATGAGCCCACAGACCGGTATCCGCGCGAAGTCGTTCAGCAACGGAAACACCGCGCTCCAGACGTGGCCACCAACATTCTCGAAATAGACATCGATTCCGTTCGGACAAGCGGCTGCGAGTTGTGCCGGAAAATCGCTCGAATGATGGTCTATCGCGACATCGAAGCCGAGCTCCTGGCGTAAGTGGTCACATTTCTTGGACCCGCCTGCAATTCCGACAACACGCGCACCGTAAATCTTTGCCATCTGCCCAACTGCCGAGCCAACCGCGCCGCTCGCTGCAGCGACCACAAGTGTTTCCCCGGCCTTGGGTTTGCCGATATTGCGAAGTCCGGCATAGGCCGTGAAGCCGGGCATTCCAAGAATGCCGAGTGCTGTCGTGATCGGTGCGGTTTCCGGATCGAGCTTCTGCAAGCCCGCACCATCGGAAATCGAATAGCTCTGCCAGCCGGAATGCGAGAGCACGATATCCCCCGCCTTGAACGCCGTGTTGCGGCTGCGTGCGACCTGCGCAACCGTGCCCCCTTCCATCACACCGCCGATTTCGACCGGCTTGGCATAGGACTTGGCGTCGTCCATGCGGCCCCGCATGTAGGGGTCAAGGGAAAGATAAAGCGTCTTGAGAAGAACCTCACCCTCGGCGAGATCGCGAACCGTCTCCCGCTCGAGCCGGAAATTCGCAGCCACCGGCTTTTCGGATGGGCGCGATGCTAGGACGATGCGGGTGGTAACGGGTTGACTAGCCATGGGTGTGCTCCTCTTCGGACTTTTCCTTGGTGTATCAGGAATTTGTTTCAGGCGAACTGAGCGCTCGCCATCTGGGCCGTACCGGCGCACCCCTTGTCGTCGGCGTCCGCTCACAACCGGCATGCCTGGAAATCGCAGCGCGATGGCGGCAATTATCTCGGATGCCTATGTGACAAGCTCGAACCCCTGTGGCTCAGCATGCAACGATCCCAGCGGCACGCCCTGATCGGAAGCATGGATGAGAAAGGTACGGGTCTGGCAGCTCGAAAGCGCGCCGAGCAGCAGTTCCGGGCTTTCAATGGGACCGCGCTCAGTTCGCCCTCTCTGACGCGCGTTCGCCGATCGAGTAGCGCGGCAAGCGCCGCGCTATATCAAGCTTCATGGTCGTTCCCTAGTCCGGCCGCGCTCACGCGGCCTTTGCTTTCGGCTTGGCGGCCTTGACGTGGGTTACGCTGCGGCGGCCGTCGACGCTGATGGGGACGTCGCCGTCAACGGTGGCGCGACGCACGACCCGGTGCTGGTCGCCGTAGTCGTTGACAGCGTAGTGCTGGGTCGCGCGATTATCCCAGATTGCGACGTCGCCGGCTCTCCAGTGCCAGCGCACCGTATTTTCCGGGGCGGTAACGTAGGACTGGAACACGTCGTAGAGTTTCGTGGAGTCGCTCTTCGACAAGCCGATGAGGCGCTGAACGAAATTGCCGAGCAGCAGCGATCTTTCGCCGGTTTCGGGATGGACCCGCACGACTGGGTGCTCGGTCTCGTAGATGGTCGACGTGAAAACTTCCTCGAAGTGCTTCTTCTCGTCAGCGGTGGCGCGAGGGCGCACCGCTGCGTAGTCATAGGCATTGCTGTGAATGGCCCACAAATTGTCCGCCAGCAATTTGAGCGATGCTGGCAGACTTTCGTATGCGGCATGGGTGTTGGACCAGATCGTATCCCCTCCAGCCGCCGGAATGACGACGCCGCGAAGGACCGAGAATTTAGGATAGGCATCCACGAAGGTGACGTCGGTGTGCCACTGGTCCGCCCTGCCGCCACCGCGGCTGGAATCGAGATTGAGGATGGAGGCCGTGCCGGCCACTGGGCCTTGGGTTGGATGAGGCACAAGGTCGCCCAGGCGGCGAGCGAAGGATTCCTGTTCTGGATCGCCAAGATGGTCCTGATCGCGGAAAAAGATGACTTTGTGTTTCAAGAGAAGCTGGTTGATGGCTGCGACCGTCGCGTCCGAAAGGTCACCGCCGAGGCGAACACCCCTGATTTCGGCTCCGACGCGGCCGGTCAGCGGCACGACATCGGACTCGAGAATGATCTGATTGACGAGAACTGGATTGCTCATGGATATCTCCTGGCTGATCTTGGAAGAAGACGGCAAGTCACATGCGCCCAACGACGCATCCGCCGGACGTTCGAAAATCTCATTGTTAAAATCGACAGGGCTATGGAACGCCATAATCCATAAAATCAATAGACAAAATATTCTAATTTTGGCTCTTTGCCCGGAACGGCCGCCCTCGATACTTTCTTATTGCCGATGAATTCTCACTTGTGGCCTCCAGCGATGCATCTTCCATCGCCAAGCGGCTTGCGCGTGGATGCCTCGTACGGGCTCTCATTCATCGCGGTTCCAGCCCTTGCTTTCGGCTGTCTTTGCGACGCGCACCAAAGGATGCGGCAGCGCGTTTTAGTCCGCCTTGGAAGGTTGCGTCATCAAGGCCGCTATAAGGCTCTCCTTCGGAATTCGTCACAGTGAGGAAGATCTGTTCGTCTCAGAACCGCCGCCCAAGCGCTTTTCGTTGCGTCTGCTGCCTCGAAGAATTTCTGCGCGACGGTGGCGGAGATCAGGACCGCCGCGTGATAAAGATTGCCCTCACTCAAGGCCAGTGCGGCCGCGTCGTGTTGCCTGTCATGAAGGAGATGAAATCGCCGGACAGCTGAAGGCCGGTCGCATCGGTCATGCCCGCCAGAAACGAGATCGAGCCGACGAGGGCGAGCCCGGTTAAGGTTCGTCGGGTCCGAATGATGCGGCGGCGTCTTGCTCAGGTCATTGGCTGAGGCGTAGGTCACCAGATGGAAAGATTGCTGAGTGGTACCAGGGCTCGCCAATGCCGCTGATAGAAGACAAGGACCATCTTACATCTGGAACGAAGAATCCGCCGTCCTTGGGGCTCTCATTAAAGTTGCTGAGGAGACGGGCGTCGAGCTTCAACAGTTCCGGCCCGAGGGGCTTAAGGACCGACCGGAAAACTGAAAGTCAGCTCTCAGACGATAGCGTCGCGCAACACTTTCAGACGGCAGAGACGGCACTTAATCGGAATCGATCTTCTAGTTGGCGAGGCGACCCGGATCCAGTTTCGGCTGGACCAGTCTCTTGCTGGCAAAAGCCCTGCCAGAATGCGATTTCAGATATTTTTCGAATTCAAGAGCTTTGAGCTTGTCGGGAAAGGCGCAATACTAGAGCAAATTCCACGGTGCGAATTTGGCAGTGTGGGCAGACTTTCCGGCATTGTGAGCCGCAAACCGCTGTTTCAGATCTGCGGTAGACCCGGTATATTCCTGATCGGGAAAATCGACGCTGCGGAGAATATAGACATACCACATCAGCGTTTCAGCCCGTCGTCGCCCTTCGGGCTATGCCGGGCACTGCTTCGGCCTAACGGTTTCTCGCGGCTGTGCCACGCGAAGCCCGTAAGGGCGAAGCGTGGTGGAGCTAAGCGGGATCGAACCGCTGACCTCTTGCATGCCATGCAAGCGCTCTCCCAGCTGAGCTATAGCCCCATCAAGGTGGTCCGGCTCAGGGCCGGTCCTGGGATGCTCCTCAAGGCGTGCCCTTCGGAGTGGCGGCTTATTACTTCCGGATTCCGGAGATAGCAAGCCTAAAAAATCTGGCCCGGAGAATTTTTTCCTCGCCGGGCCGAAATGCGGTCTCAGACTTCGTCTTCGTCGCCGGTCACGCCGATGATGTCGCTCATGTCGTCATCATCGTCATCTTCGTCGGGTGTGAGGAAGGTATCGTCGTCGTCATCGCCTTCGATTTCGACATCGTCGTCGCCGATATCGGGGATGTCGTCGCCAGAGGCAGCGTCATCGGCATCCTCAAGCGAAACCAGTTCGACTTCGGTGTTTTCAGTATCGACTTCCGCAACCTCGTCTTCCTCGGCAACTTCGGCGATCGCCGAGGTTTCTTCGAAGAAGGACAGAGGGTAGGACTTGCCGGTATAAGGAGAGACGATCGGATCCCGGTTCAGATCATAAAACTTCTTGCCGGTTTCCGGATCGGTACGCTTGGTTCCAAGTTCCGCTTTCGCCACTATAAGCCTCGTGTGAATAGCCGAATATGAGATTCGGCAGATGCCGTTCAAGCCGGCGTTCCATCGGAATTTATAAGCCGGTCCCCTTAATCGCTGTGGCTTCCCATGTCAAAGCCAAACTTTGCGATCCGAGCGCGGGTTTTTTGGCAAGCCGACGGATGACCGCCCGGCGCGTTTATGTTAACGAGCCGCAACAGCTGCAGAAGCGGACGGGAATTGCGACCGGCCAATCCTGTCTTGTGGCAAAAATAGACTGCGTTTGCAAAGGATTACGCATGCTGCACGGCTCTGCGCCCAGGCCCGCCACCGCCCGCAAATCCGCCGGTCTTACCGGCAGCGTCCGTATTCCGGGCGACAAGTCGATCTCGCATCGTTCCTTCATGTTCGGCGGGCTTGCTTCCGGCGAAACCCGGATCACCGGCCTGCTCGAAGGCGAGGACGTGATCAATACCGGCCGGGCGATGCAGGCGATGGGCGCCAGGATTCGCAAGGATGGCGCGCAATGGGTGATCGACGGCACCGGCAACGGCGCGCTGCTTGCGCCTGACGCGCCGCTCGACTTCGGCAATGCCGGCACCGGCGCGCGGCTGACCATGGGCCTCGTCGGCACCTATGACTTTCGCTCCACCTTCATCGGCGACGCCTCGCTTTCGAAACGGCCGATGGGCCGCGTGCTCAATCCGCTGCGCGAAATGGGCGTGCAGGTCAGCGCCTCCGAGGGCGACAGGCTGCCGGTGACGCTCAAAGGCCCGGGAACGCCGAGCCCGATCCGCTATCGGGTGCCGATGGCATCCGCCCAGGTGAAATCGGCCGTGCTGCTTGCCGGCCTCAATACGCCGGGTGTCACCACCGTCATCGAGCCGGTGATGACGCGCGACCATACCGAAAAGATGCTGCAGGGTTTTGGCGCTGCCCTTTCCGTCGAGACCGATAGCGAGGGTGTGCGCACAATCCGGCTCGAAGGGCGTGGCAGGCTGACGGGCCAGGTGATCGACATTCCCGGCGATCCCTCCTCCACCGCCTTCCCGCTGGTTGCGGCGCTGCTCGTCCCCGGCTCCGACATCACCATCGTCAACGTGCTGATGAACCCGACCCGCACCGGGCTGATCCTGACGCTGCAGGAGATGGGGGCCGATATCGAGGTGGTGAATGCACGTCTTGCCGGCGGCGAAGACGTGGCGGATCTGCGCGTGCGCCATTCCGAGCTCAGAGGCGTGACCGTCCCCGAAGACCGCGCGCCGTCGATGATCGATGAATATCCTATTCTCGCCGTCGCCGCCTGTTTCGCCGAGGGGGCGACCGTCATGAAGGGGCTGGAGGAACTGCGCGTCAAGGAGTCCGACCGCCTTTCCGCCGTCGCCGATGGCCTGAAACTCAATGGAGTCGACTGCGACGAAGGCGAGGATTTTCTCATCGTGCGCGGCCGGCCAGACGGCAAGGGCCTCGGCAACGCTGCCGACGGCAGGGTCAGCACACATCTCGACCATCGCATCGCCATGAGCTTCCTTGTCATGGGGCTTGCCTCGGAGCATCCTGTCACGATCGACGACGCGGCGATGATCGCGACCAGCTTTCCCGAATTCATGCAGCTGATGACCGGCCTTGGCGCAAAGATCGAGGAGGTGCCGGAATGATGTGCCAGCCACCATTCCGCGAAGCCAAACTCATTTGCCGTTTCGGCGCGCTGCCGCAGGATTGATCACATGACGAACGAGACCTTCACCATCGCCATCGATGGCCCGGCGGCAGCGGGCAAGGGCACGCTCTCGCGCCTCATCGCAGAGCGCTACGGATATCACCATCTTGATACCGGCCTGACCTATCGCGCCACGGCCAAGGCGCTGCTCGATGCCGGCCTGCCGCTCGACGACGAGGCGGTGGCAGAAAAGATCGCAAGAGAGGTTGAACTCGCTGGATTGGATCGCGATATACTTTCCAAACATGAGATCGGCGAAGCTGCCTCGAAGATTGCCGTCATGCCGGCGGTGCGCCGGGCTCTGGTCGAAGCGCAACGGCGGTTTTCGGTGAAAGCGCCGGGAACCGTACTCGACGGGCGCGATATCGGCACGGTCGTCTGCCCGGATTCGCCGGTGAAGCTCTATGTAACGGCGTCGCCGGAGGTCCGCGCAAGACGCCGTTATGACGAGATCCTCGGCAAAGGCCTGACGGCGGATTTCGATGCGATTTTCGAGGACGTCAAGCGGCGCGACGAACGCGACGTGGGACGGGCCGACAGCCCTTTGAAACCAGCTGATGATGCGCACTTGCTTGATACGTCGGAAATGAGTATAGAGGCCGCGTTTCAAGCTGCTCAATCGATCATCGATGCGGTCTTGAGCCGAAATGCCTAAATTCAAGCGATTTTGCGTGCTCTGAGCATGGATCGCTTCTAATACAGCAAGCCTGAAATTCCGTCCAAGCGCCGGATTGCCTTCGTCAGAGAGGGCGGACTGGGTTCAGGCCCGTTCAACGCAAACCAACCGGCGCATACGTGTCCGCTTCCGTTTCAGGACACGCAGGAGATTTTATGTCAGTAGCTACCCCCTCCCGCGAGGATTTCGCGGCTCTTCTCGAAGAGTCCTTTGCCAAGAACGACCTGGCCGAAGGCTATGTCACCAAAGGCATCGTCACGGGCATCGAGAAGGACGTCGCCGTTGTCGACGTCGGCCTGAAGGTTGAAGGCCGCATCGCGCTCAAGGAATTCGGCGCGCGCGCCAAGGACGGCCTGTTGAAGGTCGGCGACGAAGTCGAAGTTTATGTCGAGCGCATCGAAAACGCGCTTGGCGAAGCCGTTCTGTCGCGCGAGAAGGCTCGCCGCGAAGAAAGCTGGGTCAAGCTCGAAGCCAAGTTCGAAGCTGGCGAGCGCGTCGAAGGCGTGATCTTCAACCAGGTCAAGGGCGGCTTCACGGTCGACCTCGACGGTGCGATCGCCTTCCTGCCGCGTTCTCAGGTCGACATTCGTCCGATCCGCGACGTGACCCCGCTGATGCATAACCCGCAGCCCTTCGAAATCCTCAAGATGGACAAGCGCCGCGGCAACATCGTGGTTTCGCGCCGTACGGTTCTGGAAGAATCCCGTGCCGAGCAGCGTTCTGAAATTGTTCAGAACCTCGAAGAAGGCCAGGTTGTTGACGGCGTCGTCAAGAACATCACCGATTACGGTGCGTTCGTTGACCTCGGCGGCATCGACGGCCTGCTGCACGTCACCGACATGGCATGGCGCCGTGTGAACCATCCGTCGGAAATCCTGAACATCGGCCAGCAGGTCAAGGTTCAGATCATCCGCATCAACCAGGAAACCCACCGTATCTCGCTCGGCATGAAGCAGCTCGAGAGCGATCCGTGGGATGGCATCCAGGCCAAGTATCCGGAAGGCAAGAAGATTTCCGGTACCGTCACGAACATCACCGACTACGGTGCATTCGTCGAGCTGGAGCCGGGCATCGAAGGCCTGATCCACATCTCGGAAATGTCCTGGACCAAGAAGAACGTTCACCCCGGCAAGATCCTGTCCACGAGCCAGGAAGTCGAAGTCGTCGTTCTCGAAGTCGATCCGTCCAAGCGCCGTATCTCGCTCGGGCTCAAGCAGACGCTGGAAAACCCGTGGGCAGCATTCGCCCGCAGCCATCCGGCCGGCACTGAAGTCGAAGGCGAAGTCAAGAACAAGACCGAATTCGGCCTGTTCATCGGCCTCGACGGCGATGTCGACGGCATGGTGCACCTCTCCGACCTCGACTGGAACCGTCCAGGCGAGCAGGTCATCGAGGAGTTCAACAAGGGTGACGTCGTCAAGGCCGTCGTTCTCGACGTCGATGTTGAGAAGGAACGCATCTCGCTCGGCATCAAGCAGCTCGGCAAGGATGCAGTCGGCGACGCCGCTGCTTCTGGCGACCTGCGCAAGAATGCAGTCGTTTCCTGCGAAGTCATCGCGGTCAACGACGGCGGTGTCGAAGTGAAGCTCGTCAACCACGAAGACATCACTTCCTTCATCCGTCGCGCCGACCTCGCCCGCGACCGCGACGAACAGCGCCCTGAGCGCTTCTCGGTCGGCCAGGTCTTCGACGCCCGCGTCACCAACTTCTCCAAGAAGGACCGCAAGATCATGCTGTCCATCAAGGCTCTGGAGATTGCGGAAGAGAAGGAAGCCGTTGCCCAGTTCGGTTCGTCCGACAGCGGCGCTTCGCTCGGCGACATCCTGGGCGCAGCCCTGAAGAACCGCGGCGGCGAATAAGCCTCGCATCCGCCTTTGAATTGAAGAACCCGCCAGAGCGATCCGGCGGGTTCTTCATTTTCAGGCGATGAAAAAGTGCTAGAGCGGTTCAGCTTTTAACGGAGCGCAGAACCGCCCTATCCTCTTGTTTTTACGCAATCCCCGGCAAAAGCGCTTCGCGCTTTACCTGGGAAACCCGCTTCGCACTTTTCCTGGAATTGCTCTATTCCCAGCCGACCATGCGCTGATAGAGCGCGTAGACCGGGTCATCGTCCGGGCGGCCTGGCTGATAAGCCGACGGTTCGGTATCGATCATCCTTGGCGTCCTCCGCTTGGGTGCGGCGTCGGTTTCTTCGGCGTCGGGCTCGGCATCCTCGCCGCCGGACTGCGCCTGCTGCTGATCCTCGGACGCGTCGTCGCGGTGGTGCTGATGCTGGTGATGCATTTCGCCTGCCTTGTCGTTCGACGGCGTGTCCTTGGCGAACTGGTAAGGCAGCTGGGTATAGGCAAATCCCTCCGGCATCCTTGCCGCCAACGGCACATAGGAAGGCGCGGCCGTCTCGGGAACCGGCATCATCTGCGGTTGCGCGGAGATTTCTTTCGGCTGACGGACGGCCGCAGCCACGGTCTCAATATCCATCTGCGACGGACGGAGCGCCGCGGACTGGCGAGGATCGGGTGCTGTGAATTCGGCTGGCTGCCTGGTCAAGGTCTCGGTCGCATCGCTGATGACGGCGTCATCGAGGATCGCATCGATCTCCACGGCCGCCTCGACGGGAACATCCTCCAGCACGGTTTCGATGTCCTGCTCGCGGATGATGGTGGCGATCATCTCGGAGACTTCTTCGGTCATGGAGGCAACAATTCCTGCCCAGTTCCTGGGAATGACAGGATCGACCTTTTCCGACATCGCACCGGTTTCGATGGCAGGCGGCTCCGGCGTTGCCTGCGTATCATCGGCTGCTGCGGCTTCCGTCGACGAGGGTTGCCGGGTTTCAATCTCCTGCGACGCAGATTTTTCCGGGGCGACCTCCCTTGTGGTCGCCGGGGCGGACTGAGCCTGGTTTTCAGCCTTCGGCGCTTCCGGATCGGCAGCTTCCACGGCTTCGGCGATGACCGCTTCCTCGATGGTCGCCGGAGCTGCGGCCTCGACCATTGAATCGGCTGACGCCGTGTCTGCCGGCTGACGCATGGCGGCAGGCAGCCTGTCCTCATGCAGTCTTATCTCGGGCAGCCGGATCTCGGGGCGAGCTTCCGCGCGCATCGGCGATGCATCGTTCTGGCCATAGGAGCGGACGACCGCGCGGGCGGCGAGATCGCGATCCTTATAGCGGACGATTTCCAGATAGGCGACGATGCGAGCGGCTTCAGGGCCTGTCGGGTTCTTCAGGGCCTCGGCGATCGTCCGGAGCGGCACGCTATGCCCATTCTCGGCGAGCTGGCGCTCGACCTCGTCGATCCTTGCGGTTGGCAGCCGCCGGATGGCATCGGCGAGCCGAGAGGCGAAGGCAAGATTGCTCTCGTCCTCGCCACGATCCAGCGAGATCGAGCGGCCTGCCGCATCGATGACATCGAAAAGGGCTTCGACCATGCGCTCGCGCGCCGCAAGGAGCAGAATATTGAGCTTGCCGGCAATGGCGGAATTGAGGTCTGAGGCTTCGACGGCGTTGACAGGCGCAGGGGCAATCACCGAGTGGCCGAGACCACTGGCGACGATCGCCGCTGTCTGACCCTGGGACGAAAAGCTTGCATTGGACGCTGCACGAACGGGAGTCAACATGGCATGCTCCTTTCGTAAAGTGACGATGAAAGCAGGCTCTAGAAAAGGACCGCGCTCATCCGGTCCCCTTGCATCCCAGCAGATCCTCCTATCCGCATGACGCAGTTCCGGCGTCATCGAATGCATAAAAATTAACAGGAATGTTAATAAACAGGCGTTAATGAATCGCTAACGGCCGCGGACAAGTCTGCCGCCTGGTTACTAGCAAACGCAGAATGAAGGCAATTCGCTCAGCTGTGGGCGAAGATATCGGCCTCTTCCCAGCCGAGCAGGTCGAGCTTGGCGCGGGTCGGCAGGAATTCGAAACAGGCCGTCGCATGATCGTAGCGGCCGTCGCGGATCAGCCGTTCCGTCAGCTTATCGCGCAACGCATGCAGATAAAGCACGTCGGAGGCGGCATATTCGAGCTGGGCCGGAGACAGCCTCTCGGCCGCCCAATCGGAAGATTGCTGCGCCTTGGAGACGTCGACGTCGAGCATCTCCTTGAGATTGTCCTTGAGGCCGTGGCGATCCGTATAGGTCCGGATCAGGCGCGAGGCGATCTTGGTGCAGAAAACCGGGGTCGCGGTGACGCCGAAGGTATGGAAGAGCACGGCAATATCGAAGCGGCCGTAATGAAAGATCTTCTGATGGGTGGGGTCTTCAAGCAGGGCGACGAGATTGGGCGCCTCTTTCTGACCGGCGGCGATGCGGATGATATCGGCGGTGCCGTCACCCGGCGAAAGCTGGACGACGCAGAGCCGATCGCGGCGCGGCACCAGGCCGAGCGTTTCGGTGTCGATGGCAATCGCGCCGGTGTAGCGGGCGGCATCGGCCGCGGAAATATCGCCTTCGTGATAACGTATGGTCGCTGCCATGAGACTGTCTTTCGTTCGATGCATCCCCTACAGCGCCGCACGTCTTTTCGAGAGTCGCAAAGGACGCTGTAGCACTTTGATGGCTGCATAATTTTATCCTTAAATCGATTCCGATTTAAGGAATTATGCAGCAGCGCTATAGCGCAAAGGCGCAGAGTGCGAAACCGCTTTCCTGCTGCTGGAGCGCCTTGCGTCCTTAGCCGTTCAGAATGTCGGCGGCGTGTTGATCCAGAGAAGCACGGTTTCACCATCGTGGCGGTTGCGCCAGGAATGGTCGCGGCGGCTTTCGAAATAGAGTGAATCGCCGGGGCCGAGATCGAAGAACTGATCGCCGTCGAGCACCAGTTCGAGCCGGCCGGACAGAACATGCATGAATTCCTCGCCCTCGTGGCGATAGGCGCCCTCGCTGGCAGCACCCGGCGCCAGCACGAAACGATGGCAGTCCATCATCCGGCGGCCTTCGGCGAGAAGCTGCACCGCGACACCCGGCGTCGTTTCCGGCCACCTGCGCCATTCGCCGGCGCGCACCAGCGCCGGCACCTCCCCGCTTTCCTCACCCGAGAGGCGGGAGACGGTGGTGCCGTAATAGTCTGCCAGATCGTGCAGCGTCTTGAAGCTCACGCCCTGCGAGGTGCGCTCCAGCGTCGAGAGTGTCGACGAGGTGACGCCGATGTCGCCGGCCACCTGATCGAGTGTCTTGCCGCTCGCATGGCGCAGGCTGCGCAGCTTGCGGCCAAGGCCGGCATCCTGGCTTGCCTCGGCGCCGTCGGCGGAAGGCTCCTCGCTCTCCAGCGCCTCGCGAATTGCCGCGGGATTAAGGCCCCGCTCGACACGATACCAGGAAATGCGCTTCAGCCGCGCCACATCGTCGGCGCTGTATTGCCGATGGCCGGTTTCCGAACGGCCGGGAACCACCAGGCCCTGGCTTTCCCAGAGGCGCAGCGTCGAGGCCGAAACGCCCGCCAGCCGCGCGGCTTCCGCCACCTTGTAGCGCACAGGCCCGTTATCGTTCATCCGAAACTATCCCCGATTCCAATCGCCCCAGAACCTCCATCAAAAAGCGTGATGTTTGAAGCAAAAAATGCCGCTTGTTTTCTTGCAGGAAAAATGTAGGAGTTTTATATACATCTTGCAGAAATTATACAAGATAGCTTTCCACCCCCTCTCAACGCAGGAGCCATCGATGACCGCGACAAGCCTTACCGACCGGAAGAACGCCGCTATTTCACGCGGCGTCGGCATGACCACTCAGATCTATGCCGATCGCGCAGAGAATGCGGAGATCTGGGACAAGGAAGGCCGCCGTTACATCGATTTCGCCGCCGGCATCGCCGTTCTCAATACTGGCCACCGCCACCCCCGGGTCATCGCAGCGGTCAAGGATCAGCTCGACCGGTTCACCCATACCTGCCATCAGGTGGTGCCCTACGAAAGCTACGTGCACCTTGCCGAACGGCTGAACGCGCTGCTGCCTGGCGATTTCGAGAAGAAGACGATTTTCGTTACGACGGGCGCCGAAGCGGTTGAGAACGCCGTCAAGATCGCGCGTGCCGCAACCGGCCGCTCGGCCGTCATCGCCTTTGGCGGCGGCTTCCATGGCCGCACCTTCATGGGCATGGCGCTGACCGGCAAGGTCGTGCCCTACAAGGTCGGCTTCGGCGCCATGCCCGGCGACGTATTCCATATTCCCTTCCCGGTCGAGCTGCACGGCGTCACCGCCGATCAGTCGCTGGCGGCGCTGAAGAAGCTCTTCGCCGCCGATGTCGATCCGCAGCGCGTCGCGGCCATCATCATCGAGCCGGTGCAGGGCGAAGGTGGCTTCTACCCGGCACCTGCCGCCTTCATGAAGGCGCTGCGCGAGCTCTGCGACCAGCACGGCATCCTGCTGATCGCCGACGAGGTGCAAACCGGTTTTGCCCGCACCGGCAGGATGTTCGCGATGGACCATCATGAGGTGGCGCCCGATCTGACGACGATGGCAAAGAGCCTGGCCGGCGGCTTTCCGCTCGCCGCCGTCACCGGCCGCGCCGCGATCATGGATGCGCCGGGACCGGGCGGGCTCGGCGGTACCTATGGCGGCAATCCGCTCGGGATCGCCGCTGCCCACGCCGTGCTCGACGTCATTGCCGATGAAGATCTCTGCAACCGCGCCAACCAGCTTGGCGGACGGCTGAAGCAGCGGCTGGAATCGTTGCGCGAGACGGTGCCGGAGATCGTCGATATCCGCGGACCGGGCTTCATGAACGCCGTCGAATTCAACGACCGGACGACGGGACTGCCGAGCTCGGAATTCGCCAACCAGGTGCGACTGATCGCGCTCGACAAGGGCCTGATCCTGCTCACCTGCGGCGTCCACGGAAACGTCATCCGCTTTCTTGCACCGATCACCATCCAGGACGAGATCTTCGGCGAAGCGCTCGATATTCTCGAAGCCTCGATGCTGGAAGCGAGCGCGGGCCGTTAAGCGCACCCGAACCGGATTTCAATGGCTGCCGGCAACCGGCAGCCACACTCCCAAGGAGGATATGACATGGCTTTCACCAGCGCACTGACCAAGCACGTTACCTTCTCCTCGCCCCTGCTGCGCGATGCCGGCTATATCGACGGCGTCTGGACATCAGGCGATGCCACAAAGACTTTCGACGTGCTGAACCCGGCAACCGGCGAGCTGCTCGCCTCGCTGCCCGATATGGGTGCGGCAGAGACGCGGGCGGCGATCGATGCAGCCCATGCCGCCCAGCCGGGCTGGGCTGCCCGTCCGGCCAAGGAGCGCAGCGCGATCCTGCGCAAATGGTTCGACCTGATGGTCGTCAATGCCGACGAACTCGCCGCGATCCTGACCGCCGAAATGGGCAAGCCGTTCCCGGAAGCGCGCGGCGAGATCCTTTATGCCGCGGCCTATATCGAATGGTATGCGGAAGAAGCCAAGCGAATCTACGGCGAGACGATCCCCGCGCCTTCCGACGATAAACGGATGCTCGTCATCCGGCAGCCGGTCGGCGTCGTCGGAACGATCACGCCGTGGAATTTCCCGGCAGCGATGATCACCCGCAAGATCGCCCCAGCGCTTGCCGTCGGCTGCACCGTGGTCTCGAAGCCCGCCGAACAGACGCCGCTGACGGCGATCGCACTTGCCGTACTCGCCGAGCAGGCCGGCATTCCGGCCGGCGTCTTCAACGTCATCGTCGGGGTCGACGGCCCGGCAATCGGCCGCGAGCTCTGCGGCAACGAAAAGGTGCGCAAGATCAGCTTCACCGGTTCGACGGAGGTCGGCCGCATCCTGATGCGGCAGTGCGCCGACCAGATCAAGAAGGTGAGCCTGGAGCTCGGCGGCAACGCGCCCTTCATCGTCTTTGACGATGCCGATCTCGACGCTGCCGTCGAAGGCGCGATCGCCTCCAAATACCGCAATGCCGGCCAGACCTGCGTCTGTGCCAACCGCCTCTATGTCCAGTCGAACGTCTATGACGCCTTCGCCGCCAAGCTTGCCGCCAAGGTCGCCGAGATGTCGGTCGGCGACGGCTTCAAGCCGGGTGTCGTCATCGGGCCGCTGATCGACGCGCAAGGCCTTGCCAAGGTCGAAGATCATGTCAGCGACGCGCTTGCCAAGGGCGCCAAGGTGCTGACCGGCGGCAAGCGCATCGACGGCGCCGGCACCTTCTTCACACCGACGGTGCTGACCGGCGTTGCGCGCGGCATGAAGGTGGCGCGCGAGGAGACCTTCGGGCCGGTGGCGCCGCTCTTTCGCTTCGACACGGTCGAGGATGTCATTCAACAGGCAAACGACACGGAGTTCGGCCTCGCCGCCTATTTCTACGCCGGCGATCTGAAGAAGGTCTGGCGGGTGGCGGAAGCGCTGGAATACGGCATGATCGGCATCAATACCGGCTTGATGTCATCCGAGACGGCGCCCTTCGGCGGCATCAAGCAATCCGGCCTTGGCCGCGAAGGCTCGCGGCACGGCGCCGACGACTATCTGGAAATGAAATATCTCTGCATCGGCGGCGTTTGATCCGCCGCCTCATGGCGCAAGACACCCAACGACACGCGGCATTGCGCCGCGTGCCGTCAATAATGCGGCGGGCGGGTGATGCCAGGCGCCTCCAGCGACTGCTCCTCGAGCGACAGGAAGCGTTCGGTCAGCCGGTCGAGCTTGGTGCGCATCTGCTCGACGGTCTTCCATTGCTCGGCGAGCTGATCGGAAAGCTCTTCGATCGCCTTTGCCTGGTGGGCCAGCATTTCTTCCAGCCGGGTGATGTGGTTCGTCTCGTCGGACATCGATCCTCCTTTGCCGAAACCGGCAGAACAGATGGTTCTCCCAAAGCGGAAATAGGCCACCTCGTCAATGCTTTCCATGCCCGGCGCGGCCATGCGCAAAACTGTACCGTTTGGTTACTAAAAGACCTTGCCGCGCCTGATGTTGTGGGGTAGGCCGTTATCCATCAGGGAGGAATACTGATGGATGCAGGAAACGGCTTTCTTCATCCGGACCGGCTTTTTCCGGCTGATCCGGCAACACGGACCATCGCGCGAGACCTCTACGAGACGGTGCGCAATCTTCCGATCGTCAGCCCGCACGGGCATACCGAACCCTCCTGGTTCGCCGACGACAAGCCCTTCGAAGACGCGGCCTCGCTGCTGGTCATTCCCGATCACTATCTCTTCCGCATGCTGCACAGCGTCGGCGTCACCTTGGACGAGCTCGGCGTGCCGCGGCTCGACGGCAAGCCGGTGGAAACGGGACGGGCGATCTGGCGGACTTTTGCCGCGCACTACCACCTTTTCCGCGGGACGCCTTCGAGCCTCTGGGTCGACCACGCCATGTCGGCCGTGCTCGGCTGCACCGAGCCGCTGACATCAGACAATGCCGATGCGCTCTACGACCATATCAATGCCCAGCTTGCCCTTCCGGAATTCCGCCCGCGGGCGCTGCATCAGCGATTCGGCATCGAAACGATCGCGACGACGGATGGAGCGCTCGATCCTCTGGCGCATCACCAGAAGTTGGCGGCCGACGGCTGGATCGGCAAGGTGCGCACCACTTACAGGCCGGACAGCGTCACCGATCCCGATGCCGTCGGCTTCCGCGACAATCTCATCAAGTTCGGAGAGATCACCGGCACCGAGGTAACGCGCTGGGACGGCCTGATCGAGGCGCATCGGCGCCGGCGCGCCTATTTCCGCCAGTTCGGCGCCACCGCGACCGATCACGGTGTGCCCACGGCCTTCACCGTCGACCTGCCGCTTGCGGAAAAACAGGCGCTGCTCGACAAGGCGCTGAAGGGTCCGCTTTCGCCTGAAGAGGCCGAGCTCTTCCGCGGCCAGATGATGACCGAGATGGCCGGACTTTCGGCCGAGGACGGCATGGTGATGCAGATCCATGCCGGCTCCAGACGCAATACCGACCGCGGGCTTTTCTCGACCCGCGGCCCGAATATGGGCGCCGATATCCCGACACGCACGGACTGGGTCGGCGGCTTGAATGCCCTGCTATCAAAATATGGCCACGCACCGGGTTTGCGTGTGCTGCTCTTCACGCTCGACGAGACGACCTATGCACGCGAGCTGGCGCCAATGGCAGGCCATTGGCCCTGCCTGATGATCGGCCCGCCCTGGTGGTTCTACGACAGCCCGAACGGCATCCGCCGCTACCTCGACCAAGTGGTCGAGACGGCGGGCTTTGCCAATATGGCGGGTTTCAACGACGATACGCGCGCGCTGCTTTCGATCCCCGCGCGGCATGACGTCTGGCGCCGCGAAGTCTGCCGCTTCCTTGCCCAGCTTGCCGCCGAGCACCGGATTTCCAAGCGGGACGCCGAGATCGTCGCGCGCGAACTCTCCTATGACAATGCGAAAAAGGCCTACAAGCTGTGAGCGATAGACTACAGAACCTGACCGGCCTTGCGCCGACGGCGAAACTTCCCGCCTATGACAGGAATGCGCTGAAGGCCGGCATCCTGCATCTCGGCCCTGGCGCTTTCTTCCGCGCCCATTTCGCACCCTTCACGGACGGCGCGCTCGCAGCCGCAGGCGGTGACTGGGGCATCGAGGTGGCAAGCCTGCGCACGCCCGATGTCGCCGACAATCTGAGCGCCCAGAACGGGCTCTATACGACGCTGATCCGCGATACCTCAGGCACGAAGGCTGAGGTGGTCGGCTCGATCCTGAAGGCACATGTGGCGCCGCGCGATCCGGCCGGCCTGCTGGCGCGGCTCGAAGACCCCGATATCCGCATCGTCAGCATGACGGTGACGGAAAAGGCCTATGGTTTCGATCCCGCAACCGGCGGCCTCGACCTGAAACACCCCGATATCGTCGCCGACCTTGCCAACCGGCATGCGCCGCGCGGCGTCATCGGCTATCTCGTCGAAGGCCTCGCCCGCCGCAGGCAGAAGGGCATCGCGCCCTTCACGCCGCTGAGCTGCGACAACCTGCCGAGCAACGGCGCCGTGCTGAAGCGCCTGGTGCTGGAATTCACCTCCCGCATAGACCCCGACCTGCATCGCTGGATCGAGGCGAATGTGCCCTTCCCGTCGACGATGGTCGACCGCATCACGCCGGCCAGCACCGCGGCGACCTATGCCGATGCCGAACGGCTGACGGGCCGCACGGATATGGCGGCGATCGAGACCGAACCCTTTACGCAATGGGTCATCGAAGACCATTTCGCCAATGGCCGGCCGGCCTGGGAAAAGGTGCGCGGCGCACTGATGGTCGAGGAGGTCTCCTCCTACGAGAAGATGAAGCTGCGGATGCTGAACGGCGCGCATTCGCTGCTTGCCTATCTCGGTTATATCGGCGGCTATGAATTCATCCGCGACGTGATGGATGACGCAGCTCTGGCAGCACTTGCCTACCGCCACATGCATGCAGCGGCAAGAACGCTCGATGCGGTTCCCGGCATCGACCTCGATGACTATGCCAGCGAATTGATAGCGCGCTTTGCAAACAAGGCGATCGCACACCGCACCTATCAAATCGCCATGGACGGCACGCAGAAACTGCCGCAGCGGCTGCTGGAACCGGCAACCGAAGCACTGGCGCATGGCGACAGGGCAGAGACCTATGCGATCGCTGTTGCCGCATGGATGCGCTATGCGATCGGCGAGCACGGCAACGGCGAGCGCTACGAATTGCGCGATCCCAGGGCTGGCGAAATCGCCGCTCTCATCGCCGATATCCCGCGCACCGGCCTCGCGATCTCGGCGGCTCTTTTCACCCTTCCGGGACTCTTCCCGGCGGCCTTGACAGGCCACCGAGCCTGGACGCAGGATGTGGCTGACAAGCTGGAGATCCTGATCCAGGACGACCGCTTGCCGCTGTTCTAGGCAGCAGCCGCTACGCCTTCACCCGCGCCATATCCGGATCGTAGAGCGGCGACAGCGACACCCTGCAGGGGATGCGTTCCCGCGCGACGTCAAGCTCATAGGTGCCGGAGAGGACGAACTCTTCCGTCACCCCTTCGGGGCTGCGGACGTAGCCGTAGCCGATCGGCTTGCCCAGCGTATAACCGAAGCCGCCGCTCGAAAGCCAGCCGACGCGCTTGCCGTCGCGATAGATCGTTTCGCGGCCGAGCAGCACGGCATCGGAATCCTCGGGAACGAAGCAGGCGAGGCGCTTCTTGACGCCTCCCGAAAGCTGCCGCTCGATCGCCTCACGGCCGCGGAACGGAATGCTCTTCCGCATCTTCACCGCCCAGCTGAGACCGGCCTCAACAGGCGTATGGTCGGGACCGATATCCGACCCCCAGGCGCGATAACCCTTTTCCATGCGGCAGCTCTCAATGGCGCGGTAGCCGGCATTGACGAGGCCGAGCTCGCCGCCGGATGCCATCAGCACGTCATAGACCGTGGTCGCATATTCAACGGGAATATGCAGTTCGTAGCCGAGCTCGCCGACATAGGTGATGCGCAGGGCCCGCACGGGGCAGCCTGCAATGCCGACGGTCCTGACCTTGCCGAAGGGGAAGGCTGCATTCGAGACGTCGCTGCCCGTCACCCTTTCCAGCACGGCACGGGAATTCGGCCCCATCAGCGACAGCACGGAATAGGCGGAGGTGACGTCGACAAGTTCGGCATGCATCGCCGCCGGGATATTGCGTGCGATCCAGTCGAAGTCATGGGTGGCGAAGCCGGTACCGGTGACGATGTAATATTCGTTCTCGGCGATGCGGGCGACCGTCACGTCGCATTCGATGCCGCCCTTGTCGTTCAGCATCTGCGTGTAGACAAGCGATCCCACAGGCCTTGCGACATCGTTGGCGGCGATCCAGGATAGCGCTGCCTCGGCATCCCTGCCCTTCAGCACGAATTTGGCAAAGGACGTCTGATCGAAGATCACGGCCGCTTCGCGCACGGCCTTATGCTCGCGGCCGACCGCCTCGAACCAGTTCTGCCTGGTGTAGCTGTAGATATCCTTCGGCTCCTCGTTGGCGAAGAGATCGGCAAACCAGTTCGGCCGTTCCCAGCCGAGTTTTTCGCCGAAACAGGCGCCCTGCGCCTTCAGCCGGTCATAGAGCGGCGATTTGCGGCAAGGGCGGCCGCTCGAATGTTCCTCGAACGGCCAGGCCATGGTGTAGTGTTTGCCATAGGCTTCGAGCGTGCGTGTCCGCACCCAGTCCGTATCGAAATGCGGCCGGCCGAAACGGCGGATATCGACCGGCCATAGATCATAAGGTGGTTCGCCCTTCGTCACCCATTCGGCCAGCGCCATGCCGGCGCCGCCGGCCGAAGCGATGCCGAAGGCGTTGAAACCGGCGCCGACGAAGAAATTCCTCAGCTCCGGCGCCTCGCCAAGAATGAAGTTGCCATCCGGCGTGAAGCTTTCCGGGCCGTTCAGCAACTGCTTGACGCCGACGTTTTCCAGCGCCGGAACGCGACCGAGCGCCTGTTCCATGATCTGCTCGAAATGGTCGAAATTACTGTCCAGCAGCGTGTAGTGGAAACCGTCGGGGATACCGTTTTTCGCCCAGGGGATGGGGTTCGGCTCGTAGCCGCCCATGACGATGCCGCCGACCTCTTCCTTGTAATAGGTCAGCCGATCGGGATCGCGCAGCGTCGGCAGGTTGGAGGGCACGCCGAAGGATTCGGTGATGATGTATTGGTGCTCGACGGAGACCAGCGGCACGTTGACGCCGATGCGAGCGGCGAAGGCGCGCGTCCATTGGCCGGCACAGACGACGACACGCTCGCATTCGATGCGCCCTTGCGCCGTAACGACGGCACGAATCTTCCCCTTGTCGATTTCAAGGTCGAGGACTTCGGTATCCTCGAAGATCGAAACGCCCGACATGCGGGCGCCCTTGGCCAGCGCCTGGGTGATATCGGAGGGATTGGCCTGGCCGTCGGTCGGGAGGAAGGCAGCGCCAACGAGATCGTCGATCGTCATCAGCGGCCAGAGATCGAAGGCTTCCTGCGGGGTCAGCAATTGCATTTCGAGGCCGAAGGACTGGGCGGTGGTCGCTTGGCGCCTGACCTCGGTCCAGCGTTCCTCGTTGCAGGCAAGGCGCAGGCCGCCATTCATCTTCCAGCCGGTGCCGAGACCCGTTTCCGCCTCGAGCCGCTTGTAGAGATCGACGGAATAGCCGAGAAGCTGGGTGATGTTGGCGCTGGTGCGCAGCTGGCCGACGAGGCCGGCGGCATGGAAGGTGGTGCCCGAGGTAAGCTTCTTGCGCTCCAGCAGCACGGTATCGGTCCAGCCGAGCTTGCCGAGATGATAGGCCGTCGAGCAGCCGATGATGCCGCCGCCGATGACCACGGCTTTCGCCGTCTTCGGTAATTCCTTCGTCATTTATTGGTCCTGTTCAAAGGCTTGATAGGCGCGCTCGAAGCGCGCGAGATTTTCGGCCGTGTAGCCGGCGTAATTGAAATCGATGGTGGAATGGATTTCCGAAATCATGCTCCAGAGCGTCTCGCGTAGCAGCGAGGCACATTTCATCGCGGTATAGCGCCGGCTGAGATTATCGGTCAGCGGCCGGTCGAAATAAGTCTCCAGCATCGCGCGCTCGGCCGCTTGCGAGAGCTCGTTGTTGGAGGCCAATCCGCCAAGATCGAAAAGCGGCGTGTTGAATCCGGCATAGTCCCAGTCGATCAGCCAGAGCCGTTTGCCGTCATCGAGAAAGTTCGCGGCCAGCAGGTCGTTATGGCCGAAGGCGATCTCGAAAGGTCCTGCCGCTTCTTCCAACATATCAGCCTTGCCGACGAGCCCCGCCAGCAGCGGAAGATAGGCGCTCTTCGACACCTTCAGATTGGCGGCGTAGTCGCGGATGACGTGGAAGACCCAGAAGATCATAGCCTGGCCGCGGAAATGCCGGGCAATGTCGCGATGGCAGGCGCGGACCAGCGGCACGACCTGGGCCAGCATTTGCGGCGTCCTGATATCTTCCGGCGAAAGCGCTCTCGCCTCGATATATTCGAGCACCAGGACGCCCGGCGAATGGTGGATGACCGCCGGCGAAATGCCGGCTGCATGGGCGGCACGGCTTGCGGCAAGCTCGTTCTGCCTGTTGATGTGATGGATCGGAATATCGGTGCCGAGCCTGACCACGCAGCGCGCGACGGCATCGCTGACCAGATAATTCCTGTTGGTGATGCCGCCTGCTATCGGCGAGATTTCGATCGGGCCCTGCCAGATGCCAAGCGCATGAATCCTATCTTCAGGCGTCATGCTTGATCCCCCTGCGGCCCCTCCCGAAATGATGGGCCAGAGGAGGATCTGATGTCAAGCAGCGGCGCGCTTAGATCGTCTTGCCGGCGGCATCGAAGACGTGGCAGCGGGCCGGATCGAAGGAGGCCTTCACATTGGCGCCGCGCTCCACCTTCTGCTGGCCGTCAAGCGCGACGGTCAGGAGCTGGTTATCCGGCGTGGTGGTGTAGAGCATGGTGGCGCCGCCGAGATTTTCGACGAGATCGACGTTGACGGTCGAGAGCGTGATTGCGCCATCGGCCAGCGAAAGATGCTCGGGACGGATGCCGAAGGTGACCTCCTCTCCCGCCCCGCCTTTCAGCCGGCGTGGCAGGCGGACGGAATTGCCGCAGACATGGATGCTGGTTTCGGTCTCGCCGACCTGCTCGATGCGCGCCTTCAGAAAATTCATCTTCGGACTGCCGATGAAACCGGCGACGAAGCGGTTGGCCGGGTTGTTGTAAAGATCGAGCGGCGCGCCGACCTGCTCGATGCGGCCGGAATTCAGCACCACGATCTTGTCCGCCATCGTCATGGCTTCGACCTGGTCATGGGTGACATAGATCATCGTATTGCCGAGGCTGCGGTGCAGGCGGGAGATCTCGACGCGCATCTGCACGCGCAGTTCGGCGTCAAGGTTCGACAACGGCTCGTCGAACAGGAAGATGCGCGGCTCACGCACGATGGCCCGGCCGATGGCGACACGCTGGCGCTGGCCGCCGGAGAGCGCCTTCGGCTTGCGCTCCAACAACTTCTCGATCTGCAGGATTTCGGCGGCGCGCTTCACCTTCGGCTGGATCTCTGCCTTCTTGTAACCCGCCGTCTCCAGGCCGAAGGCGAGGTTCTTGTAGACCGACATATGCGGATAGAGCGCGTAGGACTGGAAAACCATGGCGATACCGCGCTTGGCCGGCGCCACCTCGTTCATGCGCTCGCTGTCGAGCAGCAGCGCGCCGCCCGAAATCTCCTCAAGGCCGGCAATCATGCGCAGAAGGGTCGATTTTCCGCAGCCGGAGGGGCCGACAAAAACGACGAATTCGCCGGGATCGATCGTCAGGTCGATGCCATGGATCACATCCATCGCGCCGTAGCGCTTCTCGACCTTCTGAAGAACGACACTGGTTGCCATCTTCTCAAAACCCTCTCTTTTTATTTTGTCAGTTACTTCGTTCTTGCGCGCCAATCGGCGTATTTCGGACTATCGGGACCGACCGGCAGCGGCACGTCGGCGCCGCTGTCGGAAGACTGGTAGATGGCGGTGACGAGTTCCAGCGCGCGGCGCGCGTCCTTTGTCGTCACCGGCAGCGGCGCATGGCCGCTGAGGAAAGCATGGAACTGGCCCATCTGCGTGGTGAAACGCGGCGCGACCGGCTTCCAGTCGCCAACCACCTTGTCGATCTGCTCCCGGACGTCGTCATTCGCGGCGATGATCTTCCAGGGGTCCTTGCCGGGTGTATAGGGCTCGTGGCTGCTTTCGAAAGTGACATTCTCGAAGTGCAGCCTGAGCCGGCTAATCTGTTCCTGTGAACCAAGCGTGCAGGAAAGCGAGACAAAGGCGCCGTTTTCCATCAGCAGGCTGGCGGAGGCACAGTCCTCGACCTCGATATCGTTGACGCGGGTGGCGACGCGGCCGAAGACCCTTGCCGCCGGACCCATCAGATGCATCAGCATGTCGTGCAGGTGCAGCGCATGGGTGACGAGCACACCGCCGAGTTCCGTCGCCCATTTGCCGCGCCAAGGCACGGCGTAATATTCCGGCTTGCGCAGCCAGAAGGTTTCGACCGAAGCGGTATAGGGCTTGCCGGCAATACCGGCGTCGATGATCCGTTTGGCCTTCTGGATGCCGTCGCCGTAACGGTACTGGAAGATCGGCATCAGTACGCCTTTGGCGGTCTTTTCTGCTGCCATGATGGTATCGACGGCGGCAAGCGAGCCCGTCAGCGGCTTTTCGCAGACGACATGTTTACCGGCGGCAAGCGCTGCGACCACCTGTTCCAGATGAATGCCGGGAGGGGTGCAGATATCGATGATGTCGATCGTGTCGTCGGCCAGCAGTTCCGCAAAAGAGGTGGTGCGCCGTTCGATGCCGAACTCATCGCCGACCGCTGCCATGCGCTGCTCGTTCAGGTCGCAGATCGCCACGACCTTGAACTTGTCGGAATGCGGCAGGTAACCCTCGACGATATGGGAGCGGCCGATACCGCAGCCGACGATCGCGACCGTTCTGATGCTCATGTCGCTCTTTCCCGTCATCGCCATCAACGCTTCATGCCCGTCGTGGCGATGCCCTCGATCAGCAGGCGCTGGAAGAACAGGAAGAAGAAGAACACCGGCACGAGCGTCAGGGTCGACATGGCGAACAAACCGCCCCAATCCGATGCGCTGGTGGAATCCACGAAGGTGCGCAGGCCGAGCTGGATCGTATAGGTGTTCATGTCGTTCAGGTAGATCAGCGGACCGAAGAAATCGTCCCAGGTCCAGATGAAGGAGAAGATGGCGGCCGTTGCCAGCACCGGCAGCGACAGCGGCAGCATGATCTTCCAATAGATGCGCCAAGCGCTGCAGCCGTCCATCATCGCCGCCTCGTCCAATTCACGCGGAATACCGCGGAAGAACTGCACCATCAGGAAGATGAAGAAGGCATCGCTTGCCAGGAACTTCGGTACGACAAGCGGCAGGATTGTGTTGACCCAGCCGAGATCGAGAAAGAGCACATATTGCGGGATCAGCGTCACGTGATAGGGGATCATCAACGTGCCGAGCATGATCGCGAACCAGAAATTCCGGCCGGCAAAACGCAGCCGCGCAAAGGCGAAAGCCGTCAGCGAACAGGCGATGACATTGCCCGTCACCACGAGCACCGAGATGACCAGCGAATTCCAGAAGAACCGGCCGAAGCTGACATCGAGGCCGACCCAACCGCGCGCATAGGAGGAGAAATCGATCGACGACGGGATGAGCGAGGTCGACGAGAAGATCTCCGTTTCCGGCCTGACCGATGCCGAAACCATCCATAACAGCGGATAGAGCATGAGGAGCGAAGCGGCGATCAGCAGGGCGTGGATGATGAGCGACGCCGGCAGGCTGCGTTTGGTGATGTCGGATGGCGGCCTGGCCGCAGTGACGGAAGCGGTCATCTCAGTCATCGTAGTGCACCCAATAACGCGAGGTCAGGAAGGAGAAGGCGGTGAAGATCGCGATGATCACCACCAGGATCCAGGCGAGCGCCGAGGCATAGCCCATGCGGAAATTGCCGAAGGCTTCCTGATAGAGGTAGAGCGTGTAGAACAGCGTCGAGTTGATCGGACCGCCGGTGCCGCCTGATATGATGAAGGCCGGCGTGAAGGCCTTGAAGGCATCAATCGTCTGGACGACGGCATTGAAAAAGATCACCGGCGTCAGAAGCGGCAGCGTGATCTTGTAGAATTGCCGGAACTTGGAGGCGCCGTCGAGGCTCGCGGCCTCATACATATCCTGCGGGATCTGGCGCAGGCCGGCCAGGAAAATAATCATCGGCGAGCCGAACTGCCAGACGGACAGCGCCACCAGCGTATAGATCGAATAGTTCGGATGCGAGATCCAGCTCGGACCTTCGATACCGAAATACGAAAGCGCGGCATTGACGAGGCCATCGCTGGCGAAAAGCTGGCGCCAGAGCACGGCGATCGCCACGCTGCCGCCCAGCAGTGACGGCAGATAGAAGATGGCACGATAGACCGACAGCCCGCGCAGGCCGCGGTTCAGCGCCATGGCGACCAGCAATGCGAAGGTCAGCTTGAACGGCACCGAGAAGACGACATAGGTCAAGGTGACATACATGGCGGCCGAGAATTTCGGATCCGCCGTGGCGATGCGCACGTAATTCGCCATTCCCACCCACCGCGGCGACTGAAGCATGTCGAAGTCGGTGAAGGAAAGGTAGAGCGAAATCAGGGCCGGCCCGAGCGTCAGCCCGAAAAAGCCGATGAGCCATGGAAGAAGGAAGAGATAGCCGGGAGCATTGGCATTCCAGAGACGCTTGAAGCGTCCTTCGGCCACGGCCCCCTGATATCTTTCCACATTGATGGCCCCTGCGGGCGTGCGCATCGCATTGCTCATACGGGATCAGCCTCGTGCGAGAATCTGCGTGATTTCAGCGACAAGCTGTTTGCCGCCGTCGGAGGGGGACAGCTGTCCGAAGCCGACCTGTTCGGCGATGTTGCGTAACATCAGCTCACCTTCACCGGCGCCGGCCGGCGGCGGCGGCGGCAATTTGCCGGCGAGTTCGCCAAGGCCGCTGACATAGGCCAATGCCACCTTGCCGTTCTCATCAAGCTTTGCCGCGACGACCTCGCGCATGGCGCTCGATTCCGGAATGCCGCGTTCGACATCCAGAAGCAGCGCTGCCTCGGGGTTCTTGACGAAGAAATTGACGTAGTCCACGGCCATATCCACGGCTTTCGACTGGGCGGAGACCGAGAAGAACATCGAAGGCTTGCGATAGTGGCCGCCCTTCGATTCCGGCTTGATGCGCATGTAGTTGGTCAGAGCCAGCTTGTCCTTGTTCATTGCCTGATAGGCGACGAACTGGTTGGAATGGGCAAAACCGGCGGCCGACTTGCCGAGCGAGACCGTGTTGGTTTCGATATCGTTCTTGTCGAGAGCCTGGATATCGGCAGGAACACAGGCCCCGGCCTCACGGAACTTGGCCCACATGTCGTACCATTCGGAGGCATCGTCCACGTCGAAGGCGATCTTGCCGTCGGCGGTATAAAGCGCCTTGCCACGCTGACGCAGCCAGTTTTCGAACAACGGTTCGCCGCCGCTGCCGTCGGCCAAACCGAACATGCCCTTGCGTTTTCCTGCCTTGGTGATCTCCGCACCCATACGGGCGAACTCTTCCCAGGTCGTCGCCTGAGTCGGCAGATCGACGCCGGCCTCCTTGAAGGCCGTGGTGTTCAGGACCGTGGCCGCCGAATTCGCGCCCAGGCTGACGCCATAGAGATGCCCGTCGACGCTGCCGCCTTCGATCTGCGCCTTGTCGAAATCGTCGAGGTTGAGCTTGGCCGGCATATAGGATTCGAGCGGGGCGAGCGCGCCGCGCCGTGCATATTGGACGATATAGCGATAGTCCATCTGGATGACATCGGGCGCGTTGCGACCGGCGACCTGGGTCGCAAGGCGCGGCCAGTAATCGCCCCAGCCGAGGAATTCGCCGGTGATCGAGGTGCCCGAATTCTTCGACTGATAGAGCTGCGATACCTTGTTGGTGCGGTCAGCGCGCGGCTGCGAGCCCCACCACAGGAGACGCAAGCGCTTTTCCTGTGCCAAAGCGCTGGTGCCCAGCGCCGAGAGCGAGAGAAGCGTGGCGCCTCCCGCGACGAAATTACGTCTGTTTACACGGAATGTCATTTCTTTTCCTCCTCCAAAGGGAAGCGCCTCCACACGCTTCCGAACCTAGTTACCCTTGCATAAATAACTAATTGGTTACAAGCTACGGGCAAAGCGGCGAGCGTGTCAAGCGGTGTCGCTCGCGGGGCTTTCAAATTCGGTTTTTACAATTTCGCACCGAAGGCTTATGAGCGCAACATGTGAGACGGAGGTGGAGAGATGAACGACAGCGGGGGGAATGGGGAAAAGAAAAGGTCTCGGCGCCCATCTACCGAACGGACGGCCCAACGCGATCCGGAGCGGACACGCGCTGCTATCCTTGACGCGGCAACCCGGGAATTTGCCGAAAACGGCATGGGCGGAGCTCGTGTCGACGCCATCGCCGAGCGCGCCGGCACCAACAAGCGCATGCTCTATCACTATTTCGGCGACAAGGAGCAGCTCTACCTCAGAGTGCTCGAAGAGGCCTATGTCGGCATCCGCACCGCCGAGCGCGCGCTGCATATCGGCGACCGCAGCCCCGAGGAAGGCATCAGCGAACTGGCGCTCTTCACCTGGCGTTATTTCCTCCAGCATCCGGAATTCCTCAGCCTGCTCGGCACGGAAAATCTGCATCGGGCCCGCTGGCTGCGCCAGTCCGTCCGGCTCAAGGAATTGCATTCGCATCTGATCGGCGAGCTTTCGGACGTGCTCGAGCAGGGAAAAAAGCAGGGGGTCTTCATCGAGTCCGCCGATCCCCTGCATGTCTACCTGACGATCGCCTCGCTCGGTTATTTCTACCTGTCCAACCAGTACACGCTTTCGACGATCTTCGGCCGCGACCTGATCGAGCCGACCCATCTCAATGCCTGGGAAAGGCATATCGTCCACGTCACACTGACCTCGATCAAGCGCTGAATCTCTAAATTCGGATTTGACTATTGACAGCCGCGTTGCTCTTCTGCCATCAAGTAACTGTTTAGTTACCGGCTCGGGAGGACCGGACGAGGATGCCCGCTCCCGCCGCAAAAATCTGCTGGGAGGAAAAAATGGCACGCTTGGGGATCATCTTGCACGGCGTCACCGGCCGCATGGGTTACAATCAGCACCTGGTGCGCTCGATTCTCGCCTTCCGCGACCAGGGCGGCATCACGCTGAAATCGGGTGAGAAACTCGAGATCGACCCGATCATCGTCGGCCGCAACGGCGCCAAGATGGAAGAGCTGGCGAAGAAGCATAACATCAAGCGCTGGTCGACCGATCTCGATGCCGCGCTCGCCAATCCCGACGACACGATCTTCTTCGACGCCGGCACGACGCTGATGCGCGCCGAACTTCTGTCCAAGGCGCTCGATGCCGGCAAGCATGTCTATTGCGAAAAGCCGATCTCCGACGATCTGCAGGTGGCACTCGACCTTGCCCGCAAGGCGCGCGGCTCCGGCCTCAAGCATGGCGTCGTGCAGGACAAACTCTTCCTGCCCGGCCTGCGCAAGCTAGCGCTGCTCAGGGATTCCGGCTTCTTCGGCAAGATCCTCTCAGTGCGCGGCGAATTCGGCTACTGGGTTTTCGAAGGCGATTGGGGCGTGCCGGCCCAGCGCCCCTCCTGGAACTACCGCAAGGGCGACGGCGGCGGCATCATCCTCGACATGCTTTGCCACTGGCGCTATGTGCTCGATAATCTGTTCGGCGAAGTCAAAGCCGTCTCCTGCCTCGGTGCTACGCATATTCCGCGCCGCATCGACGAGCAGGGCAAGCCCTATGATTGCGACACCGACGATGCAGCCTATGCGACCTTCGAGCTCGAAGGCGGCGCGATCGCGCAGGTCAATTCCTCCTGGGCCGTCCGCGTCCGCCGCGACGACCTCGTCACCTTCCAGGTCGACGGCACGCATGGTTCGGCCGTCGCCGGTCTGACGAAATGCTGGAGCCAGCACCGCGTCAATACGCCGAAGCCGGTCTGGAACCCGGACCAGCCGCAGACGATCGACTTCTACAAGACCTGGGACGAGGTTCCGGATACCCAGGCCTTCGACAACGGTTTCAAGGCGCAGTGGGAAATGTTCATCCGCCATGTCGTCGAAGACGCACCGTGGCCCTATGGCCTGGAAGCCGGCGCCAAGGGTGTGCAGCTTGCCGAACTCGGCCTGAAATCCTGGGGCGAGCGCCGCTGGCTCGACGTTCCCGCACTGGAGTTCTGAGCCGTGACGACGATCAATCTCCCTCTCGACGGCAAGATCGTTCCCTACACGCTGACCGGCACGCCGATCGCGCTCGCCAAGCGCGACGCCAAGGCCTTTCCGCGCATCGCCTATGCCGCCACCCATGTCGTAGCCGATCCGCTCGCCGACAACGATCCGTGGCTGACGCCGGCGATCGACTGGGAGCGGACGCTGGCCTTCCGCCACCGGCTCTGGGATCTCGGCCTCGGCGTTGCCGAGGCGATGGATACGGCGCAGCGCGGCATGGGCCTCGGCTGGCCGGAAGCGCGCGACCTCATCCGCCGGGCGCTCAGTGAGGCGGCCGGCCGCAAGGATGCGCTGATCGCCTGCGGCGCCGGCACCGACCATCTGACGCCGGGACCCGACGTCACCGTCGACACGATCCTCAGGGCCTATGAGGAGCAGATCGAAACCGTGGAGGCAGCCGGCGGCCGCATCATCCTGATGGCCAGCCGGGCGCTTGCCGCCGCCGCCAAAGGGCCGGGCGACTATATCCGTGTCTATGACCGGATCCTTCGCCAGGTCAAAGAACCCGTCATCATCCATTGGCTCGGCGAAATGTTCGATCCGGCGCTTGAGGGTTATTGGGGCAACAGTGATCATATTCAAGCCATGTCCACCTGCCTCGAGGTGATCGAGGCCCATGCCGACAAAGTCGACGGCATCAAGATCTCGCTGCTCTCCAAGGAGAAGGAAGTGGCGATGCGCCGCCGGCTGCCGAAAGGCGTGCGGATGTATACCGGCGACGATTTCAACTATGCCGAACTGATCGCCGGCGACGAAGAGGGCCATTCCGACGCACTGCTCGGCATTTTCGATGCGATCGCTCCGGCTGCCTCGGCAGCCCTCGAAGCGCTCGGCCGCAAGAGCAATCATGAATTCTTCGATCTGCTGGAGCCGACCGTGCCGCTATCGCGCCACATCTTCAAGGCGCCAACCCGCTTCTATAAAACCGGCGTCGTCTTCCTCGCCTATCTCAACGGCCTGCAGGATCATTTCGTCATGGTCGGCGGCCAGCAGAGCACCCGCTCGCTGACGCATCTGGCCGAACTCTTCCGCCTGGCCGACAAGGCCCGGGTTCTCGCCGATCCGGAACTCGCAACGGCGCGCATGAAACAGGTGCTTGCCGTCCACGGCGTCAACTGAAGCACGGGCTGCTGCATAATTTTGTCCTTAAGTCGGAACCGATTTGAGGACAAAATTATGCAGCAATTCAAAGTGCTACAGCGTCCTTTGCGCGTCTGAAGAGACGCGCGGCGCTGTAGTGATGGGAGGAGAATGACATGCAGGTCGAAGGACTTTCGATCAACTTGGCAACGATCCGCGAGCAATGCGGCTTTGCTGAGGCCGTCGATATCTGCCTGAAACATGGCATCACCGCGATCGCCCCCTGGCGCGACCAGGTCGCCAAGGTCGGTCTCGACGAGGCGGTGCATATCGTCAAATCGAACGGCATCAAGCTGACCGGCCTTTGCCGCGGCGGCTTCTTCCCGGCGGCGAACGATGCCGACTGGCAGAAAAACCTCGACGATAACAGACGGGCCATCGATGAGGCGGCAGCGTTTTCCGCCGATTGCCTCGTGCTCGTCGTCGGCGGTCTGCCTGATAGTTCGAAGGACATCGTCGCCGCGCGCCGAATGGTGTTCGACGGCATTGCCGCCGTTTTGCCGCATGCGCAGGCTGCTGGCGTGAAGCTCGCCATCGAACCGCTGCATCCGATGTATGCCGCCGACCGTGCCTGCGTGAACACGCTCGGTCAGGCGCTCGATATGTGCGAGCAGCTCGGGGAGGATGTCGGCGTTGCGGTCGATGTCTACCATGTCTGGTGGGATCCCGATCTTGCCAACCAGATCGCCCGCGCCGGACGCATGAAACGCATCTTTGCCCATCACATCTGCGACTGGCTGGTACCGACAAAAGACATGCTGCTCGACCGCGGCATGATGGGCGATGGTGTGATCGACCTCAAAGGCATAAGACGGATGGTGGAGGCCGCCGGTTTCTTCGGCGCGCAGGAGGTGGAGATCTTTTCGGCCGAAAACTGGTGGAAACGCCCGGCCGACGAAGTGATCGCCACCTGCGTCGAACGCTTCCGGAGCTGCTGCCAGATCTGATTTTCAGTATTTGTTTCATCACGCAGGAGGATCATTCGATGGAGAAACGCCGTTTTGCCCTGATCGGCACCGGGAACCGCGGCACCACCATGTGGGGCAAGGATCTGCTTGCCGGCTGGCGCGAACATGTCGACCTGACCGCCATCGTCGAGAGGAATTCGCTGCGCGGCGAGCGCGCCCGCAACATGATCGGCAGCAATGCGCCGCTCTACGAAAACATCGATTCGATGCTTGCCGAGCAGAAGCCGGATCTGGTCATCGTCTGTACGCCCGACCATACGCATGACGATATTGTCGTGCGGGCGCTGGAGTCCGGCATCGACGTCATTACCGAAAAGCCAATGACGACCTCGGTCGAAAAGATTCGCCGGATTCTGGATGCCGAAAAGCGCACTGGTCGCCGGGTCGACGTGTCCTTCAACTATCGCTATGCGCCGACGGCTGCGAAGATCAAGGAATTGCTGAATGCCGGCGAGATCGGCCGGGTCACCTCAGTCGATTTTCATTGGTATCTGAACACCAAGCACGGCGCCGACTACTTCCGCCGCTGGCATGCCTATACGGAAAATTCCGGCAGCCTGTTCGTCCACAAGGCCACGCATCATTTCGATCTGCTGAACTGGTATCTCGACAGCGATCCCGAAGCCGTCACCTCTTTCGCCGACCTGCAGAATTACGGCCGCAAAGGCCCGTTCCGCGGCCCGCGCTGCAAGCTCTGTCCGCACGCGCATGAATGTGACTACTATCTCGATCTAGAGGCCGATCCCTTCCTCGATTCACTCTACGAGGATCCCTCGAAGATCGACGGCTACTTCCGAGATGGCTGCGTCTTCCGCGAGGACATCGACATTCCCGATACGATGGTGGTGTCGCTCCGTTATCGTAACAATGTCCATGTCTCCTATTCGCTGAACACCTTCCAGCCGATCGAAGGCCATCACCTTGCCTTCAACGGCACCAAAGGCCGGATCGAGCTTCGTCAATATGAGGCCCAGCCCTGGGAAGAGCCGAAGGAGGACACGATCCTGCTCATCCGCAATTTCCCGAACGGTAGGGAGGCGGTAGAGCGCATCGTCGTTCCGCATTTCACCGGCGGCCATTACGGCGGCGACGACCGGATGCGCAACATGATCTTCAAGCCCGACATGGAAGACAAGCTTGCGCAACGCGCCGGCACGCGGGCGGGTGCCATGTCGGTGCTCTGCGGCATTGCGGCGCTGACGAGTTCGCGCACCGGCAAGGTGGTCGAGATTGCCGATCTCATGCCTGAACTTGCCAATGACGGTTCGCCAAATTCGCTGAGGACGTCGCGCTGAAGCCCTTCGCCTAAGCCCTCGACGCGCCTCAGGCGATGTTTTCGAGATTTGCCTGATGGATCTGGTAGAGCAGCGGCTTGCCGGTCACGAAGCGCTCTATCTCATCCACCGCCATCTCGCCGAGGCGCGCCCGTTCCAGCCCGATGGCGCCGGCAATATGCGGTGTCAGAAAGACGTTCGGTAGATCGTAGAAAGTAGAACCTGCCTCCGGGATTTCCGGATCGGTGACATCGAGGACCGCGTCGATGCGACCGGTCTTGAGCGCTGAAAGCAGGGCGGCCTCATCGATGAGAATGCCGCGCGCCGTGTTGATGAGCGTCGCGCAGTCCTTCATCAGCGACAGCCTTCGCGCATCGATCATATGCTGCGTCGACGGCAGCGACGGCGCATGCAGGGAAACGATATCCGCTTGCCGCATCAATTCGTCGAGATCGACCTTTTCTGCTCCCAGGCCGGCGGCCTCGGCGGCATCAAGCGTCGGATCGGAGAGCAGCAGTCTATAGTCGAAGGGTTTCAAGAGCTCGATCACGCGCCGGCCGATGCGCGAAGCGCCGACGATGCCAACGGTGCGGCGATAGTTTCCGATCGCTTCGCGCTGCATCAAATGTGTCCGGTCGCGGTTTCGGTCGGCAACGTAGAGATCGCGGAAACGGAAGACGCGCTTGCCGGCGAAGATGATTGCCGCCAACGTGAATTCGGCCACCGGCACGGCGTTGGCCTCGGCCGAATGGCTGACCGGGATACCGGCTTCGAAGATGGCGTCGTCGATGACGCCTTTCACCGTGCCCGCCGCATGGACGATGAACTTGAGATGCGGCGCCGCAGTGGGAATTTCGGGCCCGACATAGGGCCCGCCCCAGCCGGTGATCAGGATTTCCGCCTCGGTCAGCAGACGTTTCGCACGCTCGTCGTCGAAGCGCTGCAGCGGCTTGGAATCAAGCAGGCGACCAATACTACTCAACCGGCGCAGGACCTCATCCGGCAGGACGTGCTGCGTGCGCGACGGTTGCATGGCAAGGATAATGGCCGGCTGGCTCATGGCATTTGTCCGGGCGCTTCGATGGCGCTGACTGTGACGCCCTTTTCCCTCACCAGGGCCTCCAGCACTGCAATCTCAGGTGCTTTCGGCGGTCTTGTCCAGGCGGACGAGAGGGCGGCGGGATCGTCAAGCGCCAGCACCGCCGTCACCAGGATGGTTTCACCGGCCGGAATCTGCCCACGCAGCTGCGGCACCAGGGTTTTCGCGACGATCACATTGGTGTTGGGCATTGCCTTCTGGACAATACCCGAACGTTTGACCGAAGAGCCGAGATCGAGAATGCCGGTGAAATCGGCGTCGCCGACCGCATAGGCAATCCCACCCGAAGCGGACAGCGTATCCAGCTCGAAATCCCGGCGGCCGATGGCAAATCCGCCTTCGGCAATCCGCAACGGCCGGCTTGTCCTGATCCTATGGAGGCGGATATGCCAGGGTGCGGCGGGCACGAGCCAGGTTTCGACGTCGACATCGGCAAAAGGCGACCATTTCGCAAACAGCACCTCGCCTGCGATCTTGGCTTCCTCGTTCGTTTCGCGCACGCGGTAGTGCAGGCCGTCATCGCTGAAGGCAAGCGCTGAATCGAAGGCAGCGAGCGCAAAGGCACGCTCATCGGCCTCGACGCTGAAGCCGTAGCGGGCCGAATAGGCGAACTTCGCATATTTTTCCGTGCCGCACCGCATCTGCAGGTTTTCCTGGCCGGAAGACAGCGCAACGACATCGCCGCCCGCCCGCATGATCACCATGCCGGGATGACGCTGGGAGACGATGTCAGGTGCTTGTTCCGGCACTTTTTCCTTCGCCGTCCAGAATGGGTGATCCTCAGCGATCGCCAGCGGCAGGAAGGCCTTGAAGGCCCAGTAGGGCGAGCCGGCGGAATTGTAGCTCTCCGACATTAGCAGGTTCGGATAGCCGAAACCGATCGACAGCACGCCGTCGCGATCGGCAATCGGCTTATCCTTCCACCAGCGCAGATGCTGCAGGCAGAGATGCTTGACTTCGCCCCAGGGCAGAGCCTCGACATCGGCAAAGGCGAGCGCCGACCAGAAGCCGGCACAGGCAAAACGATAAGTCAGGCTGCGGCCGAAGGGGATCGTCGCCCCGTCGGCGGCAAACCAGTGCCGGAAATCTCGGGCGAAGAGGACCGCGCGCTCGCGGTAGCGCTTTGCATAATCGTCGTCGACGAGCTTCGAATAGATCAGGCCATAGAAATGCATGGCGAAGGGAATGTAGTGGTCGATGCGGCGGACGTTTCCATCGCGATACCAGCCGTCACCGATATAGAAGCCTTCGAGCTCCTGCAGATATTGCCGCGTCAGGCTGCGGTCGAAATCGGCGCCGAGACGATCGAGCGCGATATCGACGAAGATCCGGAAGAATTTCCAATTGTTGTCGGCATAGTCGAACTGTCTGACATGCTTGAGATAGGCGACGACATTGCCGCGGGCGCGCGCATCGAGCGGCTCCCAGATCTTTTCCGGCACCAGCGCCAGGGCAAAACCGAGAGCGGCAAGCTCGACCATCCGCTGATCGCGGCCATTGACCTTTCCCCAATATTCCGGATGGGCGGGATCAGTGCCGTTTGCGAGACCTTCGGCGAAACGATGCCAGTGGGCGAAGTCGCCATTGCCGGCGCCAAACGGCGCCAATCCCCAGAGCGGGCGGGCGAACCCTTCGAGATCGGCCGCCGCCCGGTCGAAATGGGCGGCGCCGCCATTGAGGGTGACGCGGGCATTACCCTTCGAGAAACAGGCAAGCAGCGGATCGAAGAGCGCAAGCAGGGCGCGGCTCATATCGGCGCGGGTTTCCAGCGGATTGCCGGCGAGCGGGTTGGCGCTGGCGGGATCATAGGTCATCGGTATCACTCACGGGTTCTAGAGCATGATGCCGAAAAGTGTGAGCGGTTTTCGGACGACATCATGCTCTAACTATTTAATTTAGCACAGGATTCAGATTTTAGGCCTTGGCCTAAATCATCCTGTTCTAGGCGTTCGGAACAGTCCCTCCCGGAATGGGAACGACCGCCTGGCAGATGTGGCGCGCAGAGGCCGTCCTGTTGCGGAAACGGGACAGCATCAGCGAAACGGCTTCGCGCCCGAGGGCTGCGCGGTCGACACGCATGGTGGAAAGCGCCGGATTGGTCATGAGCGCGCAGGGCAGATCGTCGAAGCCGACAATCGCGAAATCCTCCGGCACACGCAGCCCGGCCTCGGTAACGGCCTCGAGCACGCCGACGGCGATAAAATCATTCATGCAGAAGGCGGCGGTAAAACCAGCATTCTCGGCAAGTGCTTCTGCCGTGCGTTCATGCGCCTCTCGGCTGGCGCTGCCTTGAAGGGCTAGGGACAAGAGACGGCCCTCGGCGCCGGGGACGGCGGCGATCGCCGCCTCGAAACCGCGCACGCGCTCCCGGATCGTATGGCGGTGAGAGCCGCTCAGATGCAGGATGCGGCGATGGCCGGCCTTTATCAGCCGGCTGGTCGCCTCATAGGCGCCAAAGAAATTAGCCGGCGAAACGCCATCGAACTGCATCCTGGGATCGGTGCCGTTGACAAGAACGGTGGGGGTCATGCTGGCTTGCAGCCAGTCGCGCAACATCTCGTTCGGATCGATACCAACGAGAAAGAGACCTTCAGCGCCTGCGGTCTGCATATAGTCGCGCACGGCATCCGGCGTGGTTCGATCTTCGCGGACCAGCCGGACTTCGAAGGGCATGCCCGCTTCGGCAGCGCCGGCGCGCAGGCCGTCAACGATCGCTTCATAAAAGACGCTGAGGGTGCCGGTGACGCCGTCGCTGGCAATCAGCGCCAGTCCCCCCGCAACCGCTTCGGAAGCAGGCTTGACGGGATAGCCGTTCTCGGCTGCCACCTTCAATATCTGCCGGCGCACGCTTTCGCTGATACCAGGTTCGTTGGCGAGCACGCGTGACACCGTGGAGACCGAGACGCCGGCCAATGTGGCTATATCGGCCTGACGCGGCCGTCTGATTTTTTGGTCGTTCATGGGGCAAACATTATGCAAATAATGCAAATTTGCAAGAAAATGATTGGTTCTTGCAATAAAAATTTTTTTGCGTAGTCTATTTGCTGAAATGCTCTGACAACGCCATTGGAGGATGGCAGCGGGCATATTGGAACAAGGAGGATATCATGCAGGTCAATCGCCGTTCATTCCTGATGGGTTCAGCCGGCGCGGCCGCCGGCCTCGCCTTCGGCGCCGGAAGCGCCATTCCGGCCTTTGCCGAAGACGCACAGTTGCGCGCCATGTGGTGGGGATCCAACGACCGCGCCAAGCGTACGCTCGAGGTTGCCAAGCTCTATCAGTCGAAATCGCCCGGGGTGACCGTGGTGGGCGAATCGCTCTCCGGCGACGGCTACTGGACGAAGCTTGCCACCCAGATGGCCGGCCGCGCCGTCGCCGACGTCTTCCAGCTGGAGCCCAGTACGATTTCGGACTATTCGAGGCGCGGCGCCAGCCTGGCGCTCGACGAATTCGTGCCCACGACGCTGAAGGTCGATAGCTTCGGGGCTGATATGCTGAAGCTCACCACCGTCGACGGCAAGCTTTATGGCATCGGTCTCGGCCTCAACTCCTTCTCGATGTTCTTCGACATTCCTGTCTTCGAAAAGGCCGGCCTGCCGTTGCCGACGCCCGATCTCACCTGGGAAGAATACGCCAAGCTCGCCGTCGAACTAACGAAGGCAGTCGGCAAGCAGGGCTTTGCAGGCGGACCTTATGCCGCCCGCTACGCCTACGTCTTCGACGCCTGGCTACGCCAGCGCGGCAAGAGCCTCTATGCCAAGGAAAGCGCTGCCCTCGGCTTCAACGCCGATGACGCCAAGGAATGGTTCACCTACTGGGAAGACCTGCGCAAGAAGGGCGGCACGGTCGCCGCAGACGTGCAGACGCTCGACCAGAACACGATCGACACAAATTGCCTGGGGCTCGGCAAGTCGGCGATCGGCATGGCCTATTCCAACCAGATGGTCGGCTATCAGCTGATCATCAAGAACAAGATCGGTATCACCACGCTGCCACGCGAGAAGAAGGGCGGGCCGTCTGGCCACTATTACCGTCCGGCGCTGATCTGGAGCATCGGGGCCACGACCAAACACGCCGAAGAGGCAGCGAAGTTCATCAATTTCTTCGTCAACGATGTCGAGGCCGGCAAGATCCTCGGCGTCGAGCGCGGCGTGCCGATGTCGCCGACGGTGCGCGAAGCCATCCTGCCCCAGCTCAACCCGACGGAGCAGGAAACGGTCAAATACGTCAATCTCCTCAAGGATCAGGTCGGCGAATATCCGGCGCCGGCGCCGATGGGATCGACGCAGTTCGATCAGCGCGTGCTGCGCCCGATTTGTGACGAACTCGCCTTCGAACGGGTCTCGCCCGCCGATGCGGCAACCCGGCTGATCGAAGAGGGTAAGGCAACGATCAAGGGATGATCGGTCGCCGGACATGAGAGGAGAGGCCCGCAACACCCCGGCGGACCTCTCTTTTTTTGGAATGTCAGTTGCCCAGGCTTTCGACCACGCGCCAGTCCGGCCGGCCGAGATTGAAGGGCCAAGCGTGCACATCCCGATCGTTGAAATAGACCACTTCCTGCAGATTGGGGAAGGCGCTCTGCTTCAACGTGACAGTTTCGATCCACGGCTTCATATAAGCGTCGCCGCCTTCATAGCCGAGCTCCGCCACCCAGACGGGCTTTCCGTAGCCGGCGACGAGATCATATCCCTGCTTCAGCGCTTCCGAGAAGGTCCGGTGCTCATTGTAGGCAAGCTCATCGTAGCGCTGCAGGCCGAAGACCGAGAGCCCGACGAGGTCGACATAATCGTCGCCGGGATAGTAGGCCTCGAGGCCAGGCTCTCCCTTCGGCGACCACATGAGCTCGGTGCCGGGCGCCTCCTGGCGGACAATGTTCATCATCCGCTTGTAGGCCGCGATATAGTCCTGCGGGCTCCAGCCGGACCATGAAAACCGACCCGACTTGTCTTCCATCTCCTGTCCCCAGCGAACGATCACCGGGCTTTTCAGCTGGGATATCATCTGTGCGATCGCACGCATGTTGACATCATAATCACCGCGCAGAACCTTTGCGCGAAGCTCCGTGGAGGTCAGCCGCCAATCGACGTCCCAGGACCATGGCTCCACGGTGATCAGCAAGTTGCGGCCTCTGGCCTGCGCATAGGCATCGGCGACGCGCAACGTCTCGAGGTCGACGTCCTCCCATGGTAAGAACAGGGCTTCGGTCGCGACATTCGCCTGGGCGCCGAAATCGCCGTGGGGATCGTAGGCACCGAACTTGATGCCGTCGGCGTGAAGCACGGGGCGCTTGTCGATGATCGTCCGCACGGCCGCGGCCGGGTTCGGGGCAAAGGCGGCATATTGCACTTCGCTTCGGCCCGGCAGATCCGCGACACACAGTAGCAGCAGCGCTATCGCGGCGGTCGAGAGGTGGTTTTTCATCAGCTTCTTCACGGCTCACCCTCCTTTTCGGGCTATTTCCTGGCTCAGCAGGATCTGCTTCACTTCGCTTGCCTTCGCGCTCACGGTATCGGCGGGAACAAGCTTCTGGAATTCATCATCCTGACGAACCGATGCGTGGCGGAAGACATACCATTCGCCGTTCGGCTGGCGCCGCTGGTAGATCGTGTTGCCGATCTTGCGATGTCCGAAACAGGTGCTGGCGCGGGCCGCGCCCTCGGCATTCGTCCAGGTGGCGCGCATGCAGAGCTGGCCGAGATCGTCGACCACCCATCTGCCTTCAGCAAAGGACGGCTTCCCCTTGTCGTTGCTCCAGGCGACGAACCGCCGGCCGTCGTCGAAGAAACGGCCGCCGCCGGTGTTCCAGGTCCAGGTCTTGTCGCCGTAGATCCGATAGAGCTCATAGGCGCTGAGCGGCGTCGGCGCCTGCTTTTTGGCGACCTCGGCGCCGTGCGCTGCCACCGGCAGGCACAGGCTGAGAGCAAGCGCTGCTCCCCATAGTCTCGATCCGATACTCATTACATCCTCCATACTCGACACTTGCCGGTTCCGCCGGCTCACGCACCCTGTTCGTCTCGGCCGGTTCTGCCGAAACCATTCCATCTCAGGTGGAATTTCACGATCCTGGTCTTGCCGCCACCGAGGCCGGCGCCGGCCACGGCAAATTGCGTTTCGGTGAAACTGACGAACGTCTGGCCGTGCGAAAGAGCTTCGAGGCCGCGCAGGCCGTGGCTCCCCGCCTGCGTGCCGCCGGCGACAAAAATCGCAAGCCCGGTGGCTGTCGCAAGCCACAGCCCGCGCGATTGCGGCAGCCGCGGCAGATCGTTTTCGACCGCGTGGCGAATAACGATCAGTACCGTCAGCGACAGGTAGACCGTGAGGTTGATCATGGCGAAAACATAAAAACCCTGGGCGGCCGCGGCATCGGTCGCAAACATCATTGCGGCGGCGGAAAGGCCGGCGAGCCCGATATAGGGCGCGATGACGCGCAGCGGCAAAGACCGCTGCTGCCTTCCCTTCGGCGTGATGCGGAAATCGACGAAGGAGCCGCAGATATAGTCGCGAACAGCGGCAAGGCTGCCGGCAAGCGACCATGGCCAGCGCAGAAAGATGAAGGCAAGCCCTTCCCAGCCGAGCAGTTTCGCATCGTGCGGCCTGAAGGTTGCCGTTGTCCGCCAGAAGAAGGCAAACAGCGTCAAGACAATCGACATCGGCGCGAAATGCAGCAGGAAATCCGGATAGGTGACATTGACGAAGACACGGCCCGTCAGCAGCGCAGCAACCGGCAGCAGGAACATCATGGCCATGAAGACGGAAAAGAGCGGGTACCAGAGCTGCGAGAACACGAACTGGAACCTCAGCCGCCAGGGCAGGTGCATGATGTGGCGGCGCGAATGCTGCAACAGAATGGTGACCAGGCTGCGCGACCACTGAAATTCCTGGACGACGAGGTCGGTGAAATTCGCCGGTCCGTCGCCATGCGCGATCGCATCGACGGCATGCACGCCACGCCAGCCGCCGGCATTCATCATCAGCGTCGTCGAATGGTCTTCCGCAAGTTCCGGGCCGAGGCCGCCGATCTGACGAAGGGCGGCGGTGCGAACCGCATAATGGGAGCCGATACAAAGAGGTGCCCAGCCGTTGTTGTAACCCGTCTGCAGCGAACCGTGCAGGCTTGCCTCCGCATAGAGCCTGCCGCGCGCCGCCCAGCTTGTCCCGGCATTGGCATCGCAAATGCTCGGAGCGGAGACGTAGCCGATCTCGGGATCGGCGAAGGGGCGCAGGATTTCACGGAGGTAGGTCGGCGTCGGCACATGGTCGGCATCGAACTGGGCGACGAAATCGTAGCGCGCATAGCCGAAATGGTCGTAGAAATAGGCGAGGTTGCCTTCCTTGCAACGCGTCCGGCGCGGCCAGGTGGTGCGATGATACTCCGCCACACCTTTTCGGGTGGAGATCAGCACGCCGTGCGCCGCACACCAGCGCCTGGTTTCCTCCGAAGGGTCCTCGTCGGCGAGCCAGACATCGAAATCGACGCCGATCTGGTCGAGCATCGCCTGCAGCGTAGTGCGGACGACGGCAAAGGGCTCGGACGGCGCCTTGGTGACGACCATAGCCACCCGCCCTTCCGGCAGCCCTGCGCGAGGGCTGACCGTCCTCGCATCGAGGAAGATCAGGATGAAATAGGCCGGCACAAGCGTGATCCAGGCAAGCACGAGGGTGACGAGCACGAAGGTGGCCCAGGAAATGATATGGGCGGACTGGCACCACCAGATCCAGAAATAGCCGAGTGCCGTCAGCCAGCAGAGAATGCCGAAGCCATAGGCGACACGGTTCCAGCCGGTGAAAACAGGATCGAATGCATCAGCAGTGACGGCTTTGGCCGTCCTGACGCCATGGCCGATTTGCGAGACATTGCTCATGCCCTCATCTCCAGCCCGAAGGTGGGACCGGCGGTGCGGATGATCGTATCGATATCCGAGAAAGCCGGCGAGAAGCCGAGTTCCGCTTTCGCCCTTGCAGTATTGGCAAAGAGGATCGGCGGATCGCCGACGCGGCGGGAGCGATAACGCACAGGGACTTCGCGGCCGCTGGCGCGATGGATCGCCTCGAGAATCTCGCGCACCGAGGTGCCCCGGCCGGAGCCGAGATTGACGCTGAGCGAGCCGCCGTCCGCCAACAGATGATTGACGGCGGCGAGATGCGCCTGCGCGAGATCGCTGACATGAATATAGTCGCGAACACAGGTTCCGTCCTCGGTCGCATAATCGGTGCCGAAGATATCGAGCCGCTCCAGCCTGCCGGCGGCGGCGAGAAGGGCGCGCGGGATGAGATGGGTCTCGGGTTGATGACGCTCGGCGAGCTCGCCGTCTGGATCGGCTCCGGCCGCATTGAAATAACGCAGTGCGGCAAAGCGGATGCCGTAGGCAGCGGCAAAATCCTCGAGCGCCATTTCGAAAATCAGCTTGGTGCGTCCATAGGGATTGACCGGGTGCTGCGGGCTTTCCTCCCGTATCGGCAGCGAGGCGGGGACGCCATAGGTGGCGCAACTGCTCGAAAAGATGATCCGGTCGATATCCTGGTCGAGGCAGGCCTCCAGCAATGTCAGACTGCCGACGACGTTGTTCCGGTAATATTTCCTCGGCATCTCGACGGATTCGCCGACATAGGCATTGGCACCACAATGGATGACGCAATCCGGCGAAAACTCGGCAAGGGTCCGGCGCAGCGCGGCTGCGTCGGCAAGTTCCGCCCGGATGAGCGGCCCCCAGCGGACACTGTCGGCATGTCCGGTCGAGAGATTATCGTAGGTAACCGGGATCATGCCGCCGCGCGACAGCGCTTTGCAGATATGACTGCCTATGAAACCGGCGCCGCCGGTGACGAGAACGTAGCGGGGCATCTCATACGACCTCCGCCTTCTCTGTGCCGGCGAGCAGTCCGTCGAAATAGTCGACGGTGCGAGCCAAGCCGGTTTCGAGCCCGATGCGGGGCTGCCAGTCAAGCTCGGCCATGGCCCGGGAAATATCCGGCCGCCGCTGACGGGGGTCGTCGGTGACCGCCGGCAGGTGGACGATCCGGGAACGCGAGTTCGTCAGGTCCCGGATGATTTCCGCCAGGCGTCGAACGGTCATTTCGGTTGGATTGCCGAGGTTGATCGGGCCGTTGCAGGCGCTGCCGGCGGCCGAAAAACGCAGGAAACCCTCGATGAGATCGTCGACATAGCAGAAAGAACGGGTCTGCTGGCCATCGCCATAAATCGTCAGATCCGCGTTGCGCAGGGCCTGCACGATGAAATTGGAAACCACCCGCCCGTCGTCCAGGCGCATGCGCGGTCCGTAGGTGTTGAAGATGCGGCCGACCTTGATGTCGACGCCATAAGTCCTGTGATAGTCGAAAAACAGGGTTTCGGCGCTGCGCTTGCCCTCGTCATAACAGCCGCGCGGTCCGATCTGGTTGACATTGCCGCAATAGGATTCGTGCTGCGGGCTGTGGATCGGGTCGCCATAAACCTCCGACGTCGACGACTGGACGACGATCGCACCCGTCTTTCGCGCGCAATCCAGGGTGTTGACGGCGCCGAGCACGTTGGTGAGCAGCGTTCCCACAGGATCCCGCTGATAGTCGGGCGGAGAGGCCGGAGAGGCGAAATTGAAGATGAGCGACGCTTCGATGTCGAAGGGCTGGCGAACATCATGCTCGACGATGTGGAAGCGAGTGTTCGACGCAAGGTGGTCGACATTCGCACGGCGGCCGGTGGAAAAATTATCGAGGCAAATGACACGGTGGCCGTGCTGCAGAAGCCTTTCGCAGAGATGTGAACCGAGGAAACCTCCCCCGCCATTCACAAGAACGGTGCGCAACGCTTGCGCTACCGGTACGCCTGACACTTCAGAATAGCCTTCGCTGGGAACGAAACTACGCATTACAAACTCCTTCCCATGTATTTAGTCTTTTGATTTATTTATGCGCCTCAAGTCTTCCTATCCGTCTGGGTGTTCGTGACCTCTCCCTATCAAAACATGAATAACTTTGTAGTTATTCTTAGGATAACTGATTTACTACTCAAATGATAAGACGATTAGCGCGAAGGTCAACTTTAAAAAGTTCCCGTATCCAAAATAATTACACAAGTATTCTTCAAGATAACAAATGATTAATCACACTTAACACTTCTCCGCCACAATGCTTTCACCCGCTGCTCAAGCTCCACTCAATGCAGCTAATATAAAGGAGAAGGCGGGAGATTGGCCGAGCTCAACTGCACCGCCGGTCTTGCATCCGGAAGCGCCATATGCGAGGGGTTTTGGCATGTTGAAAAAACAAGATGCAGCGCAGCTGAAAGGCCGGCGTATCCGCTCGGCGATGTTCGCCTGGGGAACGGCGCTTCTTGCGATCGGACTGACGGCCTGCACGGTCGTCGACGACGATATCGCGGTCGTCGCGAAGAAGAATATCGCCGTGGTCGAGGCGCCGCGCGTTTCCAAGGCCTATGCCTATCCGGCAGATCGGGCCGAGCGCCCGGCGGGGGCAATGGTCCGCGCCGTAGCCTATCATGGCTCGGCGCCCTATATCTGCTCTCCAAGCGGCTTCGGACAGAAGTCACGCTGCTTTGCACGCCCCCCGATCTGAAGCAAAAGCGTCAGATCAATTGCGCCACCGGCCGGACATGTCGTCTTCACCGGCGGGATGCTCATTGAAGAAACGGGATGCAGCTTCCGTGCGGTTTCGGACGTTCATCTTCTTGTAGATGTTGCGGACGTGAACCTTCACGGTATTCTCGGAAAGATGCAGCTTGTCGGCGATGATCTTGTTCTGCGTGCCCTTGCATATGAGATCCAGGATCTGAACCTCCCGGGTCGTCAAAGCGGAGATGCTGTCGCGTCTCAGCTTGAGCGCATTGCTGCGGGCCGCATCGACCGATTTTGTCTGATAGAGCGAAGGCTCCAGCTGGGCGTTTTTGTTGGTGAGGCGATTGAGAAGTGCTGACGGAAAATGTTCGCCGCCCTTCATCAGCAGATCCACTGCAGCCATGAAGACATCGAGCCGCAGGTTGAGTGGCAGGACGCCATCGATGATCCGCGCTTCTACCAGCCGGCTGACATAGGGCTCGAGCATGTCGATAGCTTCGACGACAAGTCCGATCGAGGTTTCAGGGTGGTTTTCGCGGGCAGCCTGCAGCGCTTCGTGAAGCTCCGGGCCGGGTATATGATAAAATAAAACGAGTTTCATATCGCTGGCATCTTTTTCCAGCATCGGCTTTGTACTCGTTATGCTTGACACTTCACAGTTCGGAAATTTCTTTGCTAGTGCTTCTACCATGCATTCTGAAAATAGATCCGCCTTGGCCACCACTAGTATAGTATCTCCGGACGGACCCAACTTCCTTCCCTGGTCCGCATTCTCCATTCCTGAGCCTGTCATGAACATTTACGCCTCCCCTAGCGTTACACTTTACTAAAACGTTGAGCGATGGCGGGTATAAGATAGTAAGAAATGCCGGCCCCGAATGTCATCGCCTTATTTTTTAGACATTTCTTAATTATGTTAATACGGATTGAGAAGGAAGGAAATGGCCCAAAGTGATTAGTTTTAACGGACAAAAAACGATACGATACAAAGCTTTGGTTGTATTTTCGCTGCAATAGATACTTCAGGGCTATATTTGCTCCGACTATAGATGATCAGTTGAATGTAATATTTCAGTACAAATTGTCATATTTTAGTTATGTAGGGCGGGCCGGATATGAGACAGCAAACCGTAGACAGGTGCCTTTCCACCCCGCAGCGAATGCCCGGGAGCCCGGATTATCGCTGCCCGCCGACGACGCCGCCGAACAGATCTTAGCGCTCCGACGACAGGTGCTGTCCGAGGGCTATTCGGGCAGGGCGGATCCGCCTTAGCCCGAATTGGTGTCTATCGGATCCGAATTTTTTCCAGCATTCTGTGATCGTCGTCCAAGTGGCGACATGGAGAAGCCAGGTATTGTCATGCGTTTTTGATACACGGCCTCCATTATAGGGCAACTCAACGAAAAGAAAACCTGACCACTCCTTATCCTTTCAGGATTCGGAGCCGGATATGTGCGGCCTTGTACTGAGTACGTACGTTCCCAATACCAACGGTTTGATCAACAAATCGCGATGAAGCTGCAGATGACTGGTATCGAATACATCTGCCGATGTTAACCGCATCGGAGCGAGCGCGAGTAAAATCCCATTTGAGATGAGAGGGATTTCGAAAAGCTGCTCCGGTTTTTTCTGGAGAATGCAATGTCTGACGACACCGAAATCACCAAGGTCGGGGCGCTTGCCGACGGCTTTGCCAACAGCGCGATCAATTCGACTGAAATCGACGACGACTCGACCGGTTATGTCGGCGGCGTCGCCAATGGCGACAATCGCGACAATACCGACAACAGCGTCGACGTGGACGTCAAGGCGGAGATTGATGTCGCCGCCAACAATGGCGACAACCGCGACAACGAATATGACTGGAGCTACAAGTCCGACGACGATACGAGCACCAAGACCACGACGACTACCGACTCCAATAACGACTACGACTGGAGCTATGACAGCAAGTCGTACAGCGACAACGATACCGACACCAAGACGATCACGGACACCGATACCAAGACCGTAACCGACACCGACATCAAGACCGTTACTGAGACGGAGACGGATACGAAGACGGTCTCCGACAGCAACAACACCTCCGACAGCTTCAACAAGACGGACACAGACTTCGCCGTCATCGAGGACGTCAAGGACTCCAACCTCGGCGTTGCCGGACACGACCTCACCTTCAACCTCGGGGACGACTTCTCCTTCACTCTCGACGTCGACAGCATCCTGAACAATTCGCTGACCGGCGCAGGCAATGACAGCGGCTTCAGCGCCGTCCAGGCGAACCATCTGGCCGACCAGGATAGCGCCTGGAACATCAAGATGGACAACGAAGGAGCCCAGAACAACCTGAATGCCAATGGCGGCACCGCCAATAGTGCAGAAGGCCTGGACATGGACGGCAAAGGCTGGGATCTCAAGGCTGGCGACGACGCCACTGGCTCGAGCGCAGCGGACGCTTCGGCAATCCTTGCCAATTCCGGCTACCACCTTGAGCTCGTTCAGGGTGCGAACCTGCTCAGCAATACGGTCGACTCCAGCGTCATCGGCGGCAACTCTCGTGTCTCCGACGTCGGCGAGGATACCAGCACCTGACACTGACCTCCAGCGACCAAGACGAACTGCACCGGCTCAAGCCGGTGCAGTTTGACTGCTTGAAAACGATTTGACGACCACACCACGGCTCCCGGCGGGTGCCTCCAAGGCCGATCGTCATCTCGAATGGGAGGGCCGAACCATGCATATCGAGAAGATTTCGGAAATCATTGCGCACTTCATCGGTCTCTTCGAGATGACGACCGACGAGATGAGGTTGCGCACCAACTATGCCGAAGGCGCAGGACCGGGCGCGGATGGACCGGCTCTGCCGGATCAGGATGCCTTTAGCGCCGCCTTCTCTTCCGATCTCCAGCTCAAGGATTACGATCCGGGCATCATTTACAAAAGCGGCAGCTACGAAATCGAATATGGCCCAACGCGCCATTTCGGCCGTGTCTTCGAAGAGAGCCTCGAGAAGCTGGCGGCGATTGCCGGAAAGGACATCCCGTTACCGCATTTCGGCGATCCTACGGATATCGTGCTCACGGATGAGCCGGAACTGACCGTCTTTGCCGGGCCTGGTTCGGCGATCAGTCATGTCCTCCAGGTCAACGCCCTCTATGACGACGACTATCTCGATATGACGGACGGCGTCCATGCGCCTCGAGACACGAGTTTCGTCATCGAGCGGCTGGCGGATTTCAGCACCAAGGCAGAGATCTTCACGCCTTTTGCGGGCCTGCACCGAACCGATACCTATGATGGCGCCCTGAAGATCGCCGAGGATCTTGAAAGCTATATCCAGAATACCGAGGACAGCGGGACAACTTCGCTCGGCACCGACGAGACGCATCATTCCGTCACCACCGATCCCGCGGGCGACGGCCCCATCACCGTCTACATCAACGGCAAGGCCGAGACCGATATACCGGTCCTCGACGACTTCCTGCCCGATCGCGGTCTCGCCAAGCTCCCGGAAGAGCCCGATGACAGCAATACATCCGTCGAGCAGACCGACCCCAGCGGCAACAGCCTTGAGGTGACCGCGGGCGCGAACGTCGTCGTCAACGTCGCCTCGGTGATCCATACCGGCGTCATTGCCTCGGTCACCGCCGTCATGGGCAACTATCATCAGATCGACGCGGTCTCCCAGGCCTTTGTCTACAGCGACAATGACGAGATCGCCTCGGCGCTGCGCTCATCCGGTCACTCGGCCGAGGAAGCCGGAACGATCGCCAAGAACATCGCCGTCTTCGAACAAAGCACCTTCGAAGCATCGAGCTATGCCGAACCCGATCCTGCCGATCCGACGTTCCCCAACAGCTGGCGCGTCAGCGTCATCGACGGCGACGTCTCCTTCGTCCAGTGGATCGAGCAGTATCACTTCGTCACCGACAACGACACGATGACGGTCACCACCTCAGGGTCCGAAGCCACGGTTCTGACGGGCGGCAATACTTCGATCAATTTCTCCTCCTTTTTCCAGATGGGCCTGCAATATGATCTGGTGATCATCGGCGGCAATGTGCTCGATATCAACAGCATCACCCAGGTCTCGCTGCTCTACGACAATGACTGGGTGCGGGCAGAGGGCGACCTCGATCCCGGCGCCGACATACAAACGGGCAACAACCTGATCTGGAATTTCGCCTCGATCCACAATGTCGGGACGGGCGGCCCGTTCGAGGCCATGCCCGACTACATGGTCGACGCGCAGAAGGCGATCGAAGATCGCGATCCCAATATGCCGGAGGGGCTGTCCTTCGATGCGAATTTCCAAGGATATGCCGGGCTGAACGTGCTCTACATCACCGGCAATCTCTATGACATGACAATCATAAAGCAGGTCAGCATCCTCGGCGATTCCGACGATGTCACCCAGGCGGCATCGACGCTCCTCGACAATAATCCCGATGCAACGGTTACGATCGACACGGGCAGCAATGCGGTCGTCAACATCGCCGAGATCGTCGACTACGACAGTTTCGGCCAGACGACCTATCTGGCAGGCCAGCTCTATTCAGACGCCATCCTCATTCAGGGCGGGCTGGTGGAGCATGACACGACACAGCCGCAGCCGGCCGACGACAGGCTCGCCAACGAGGTCATCGCCTTTCTCGACAACGACGATCCGGCAGGCGGCGATTGTGCTGACGGCGTCATCAATGCCGGGCAGGATTTTTCATGGTCGTCGACGCATCCCGCCGACGTAATGCAAGCCATGGTCGCGTGACCTTAAGTATTGCGAAGGAACCACGATGAACCAGATTTCGAAACAAGTTTTTGCGGCAGGCAGCGCCCTCGATCTGAGGTCGGGCAATATTCCCTCCGCTGCCCCCTCGGAAACGGCGATGACCGAGATGTGCATCTCCGCGATCGACGAGGCGGTCGAGAACCTTCGTAGGCTGAGCGGCGCCGCTCCTTCGTCTCCCGATGAGCGCAAGGAGACGTCCGAAGCTGCGGCAAACGAGGCTGCCGATACCGGACGCGCAAGCGCAACGCAGGCGCCCCTCCCGGAAAAGACGGCGGTGCCGGAAGCTAAAGTGGAAACGGCACCTCCTGTCGCGGTGGCGCAGGGCCTGGCGACAGCAAAACCGGCGGAAGCGCCGGCCCCACCGCAGATCGAAGCGCGGGTGGCTCCCGAACTGCCGAAAGAGAAGACCGAGCTCAAATCGAGCCCGACGATGCCTTTCGGCAAGACCATCGAAGGCGAAAGCGGTCCGTTCAGCGAGAACGACAGGCGGCTGCGCACCGGCGGCGGCGGAAACGGCAAGGATTCCGATCCCGGGGGCGGGGGCGGGGGCGGAGGAAGTGGCGGCGGTTTTCACAAGCGCAGCGAGCCTGTGAATTTCGCCGCCAGCCTCTCGCGCGGCATGGCGGCGGTACGACGCAATATGGTGGTCGTCATGATGTTCACGATCGCCATCAACGTCCTTCTGCTGGCGATACCGCTTTATCTCTTCCAGATATCCGACCGGGTGCTGACAAGCCGCTCCATCGACACGCTCGTCATGCTCTCGATCGCCGTGCTTGGCGCCGTGCTGCTGCAGGCCTTCATGGATTCGGTGCGGCGCTTCATCCTGATGCGCACCGCGGTGGAGCTTGAAGTGCAGCTGGGCGCGCCGATCCTCAGCGCTGCAGCGCGGGCATCGCTGCATGGCAGCGGCAAGGACTATCAGACGCTGCAGGATCTGCAGCTGCTGCGCGGCTTCCTGACATCAGGCACGCTGATCGCATTTCTCGATGCGCCGCTGATGCCGTTCTTCGTCGTGGTCGTCTATTTCGTGCATCCGCATCTCGGCATCATCATCATGGTCTGCTGCGCGGTGCTTTTCGTCATCGCCTATCTGAACCAGAAATTCACCGCCCGGCAATTCGCCGAATCCAACGGCTATCTCAGCCGGGCGAATTTCCATCTCGATTCCATGTCTCGCAATTCGCAGATCATCAACGCAATGGCGATGATCCCCGAGGCCGTGAAGATGTGGGGCCGGGAAACGGCGGGTTCGCTGAAATCGCAAGTCGAGGCACAGGACCGCAACATCATCTTCTCCGGCATATCGAAGGCCTGCCGGATGATCACCCAGGTCACCCTGCTCGGCTGGGGCGCGCATCTGTCGCTCTCCGGCGAGCTGACGGGCGGCATGGTGATTGCGGCCTCGATCATCTCGGGACGCGCGCTGGCGCCAATCGAAGGCGCCATCGAAGGCTGGAACCAGTTCAACCGGTCGGCAGGCGCCTATGGCAGGATCAAAGGACTGCTCTTGAATTCCCCGTTGAACTTCCCGCGCCTGCGTCTTCCCAATCCCGAAGGCCGACTCGATGTCGAACGCATTCTCTTCGTGCCGCCACCGCAAAAGAAGGTCATTCTCAACGGCATCTCCTTCTCGCTCAAGAAGGGGGAATCGCTTGCGATCATCGGCAATTCCGGGTCCGGCAAGACGACGCTCGGCAAGATGCTCGTCGGCTCGATCGTCCCGACATCGGGAAATGTGCGCCTCGACCTGATGGATTTGCGCAACTGGGACCAGCGCCAGTTCGGCGAAAGCATCGGCTATCTGCCGCAGGATGTGCAGCTTTTTCCCGGCACGATCAAGGCTAATATCTGCCGCATGCGCGACGACGTTGACGATCACCAGATCTACGAGGCCGCGGTGCTGGCCGACGTGCACGAACTCATCGCAGGCTTCCCGCAGGGCTACGAAACCATCGTGGCGGCCGATGGCGCTCCGCTTTCGGGCGGCCAGAAGCAGCGCATCGCGCTGGCCCGCGCCTTCTTCGGCAATCCCAAATTCGTGGTCCTCGACGAGCCGAATTCGAACCTCGATACCCAGGGCGAGGCGGCACTAGCCAAGGCGCTGATTCACGCCAAGAAGCAGGGCATCACCACAGTCACCATTACCCAGCGCCCGGCTCTTCTCCAATGCGTCGACAAGATCCTCGTGCTCAAGGAGGGTACCGTCGCCATGTTCGGGGAAAGGATCGAGGTGCTGCAGGCGCTTTCCAAGAACAACGGCAATAACGGTCAACAAGCACCGCGCATTGAGGGATGAACGACATGGGACGGAAAAATCGGGAGACGACCGGTCCGGTGCAGCTCGAGTGGTATAGCGATGTGCCGCGCTCGATCCGTGTACACAGCATCGTCGGCCTGACGGTTCTCTTCACCTCGTTCGGCGGCTTCGGCTTCTGGGCGGCGACGGCGCCGCTCGCCTCCGCCGTTATCGCGCAGGGAAGCTTCGTCGCGACCGGCAACAACAAGATCATCCAGCATCTGGAAGGCGGCATCATCAAGGAGATGCGCGTCAGCGAAGGCGACACGGTCAAGGAAGGCGACATCCTGCTGACCCTCGATCCCACAGCATCCCGCTCAAACGAGCGGATGCTGCAGCTTCGCCGCCTGCGCCTGGAAGCCGTCGTCGCCAGGCTCCGTGCCGAAGCGCAGGGCCTGCACGAATTCCAGCTTCCCGATATCGTCACGAAGGAGGCCGGAGATCCTGATATCAACGCGATCATCCAGAGCCAGAACGTCGTCTTCCACAGCAAGCAGATCAAGCTTGAAGAGCAGCTCAATCTGATCGGGAAGAACATCGCATCGCTCGAATTCCGGTTCGTCGGCTATAGGGGCCAGCGAGAATCCTTCGAAAGGCAGCTGTCGCTGCTGACCGAGGAACGCGACTCCAAGGCTCGGCTAGTCAAGGTCGGCTATATGCGCAAGACGGATCTGCTGGCAATCGAGCGGGCGATCGCCGATGCGATGGGCGACATTGCTCGACTGAACGGCGAGCTCAACGAGAGCGAGGCGGAGATCGCCAAATTCCGCCAGGAAGCCGTCATCGCCGTCAACTCCAACAAGCAGGCGGCACTCGATGCGCTCGAGACCGCCGAAACCGATCTGGACAGTGTGCGCGAACAGATGCGCGAGGCCGCCGGCGTGCTCGAACGCACCACTATCCGTTCGCCGGTGTCGGGCACGGTGGTGCGCTCCTATTTTCACACAGCCGGCGGTGTCATCACGACAGGAAAGCCGATCATGGAGATCCTGCCGTCGCATGTGCCGCTGATCCTGGAAGCGAAGGTGCTGCGCACTTCGATCGACCAATTGCATGAGGGAGAAACGGCCTCGATCCGCCTCACGGCGCTCAACCGGCGCACGACCCCTGTTCTGCAGGGCAAGGTCTTTTACGTCTCAGCCGATTCGATCGAGGAAAATGCGGGTGCTTCGGTCAAGGACGTCTATATCGTCCGCGTCGGAATACCCGATTCCGAGATTGCGCGGGTGCACAATTTCCATCCCGTTCCGGGAATGCCGGCCGAAGTGCTGATTCAGACGTCGGAACGCACCTTCTTCGAATATCTGAGCAAACCGATCACCGACAGCATGTCCCGGGCTTTCAAGGAGCGCTGATCGCTCGCGATCCGGCATGGGCGGTCCGGTAAACACGACGGACTTGCCCGTTGTTCTGATGTAATGTCCACATGTCATCCCATCGAGGGATGGATACCCTCCGGGGAGAAAGGGTCAAGCATGGCGGCGATGTCCGATGTCCTGTTGCGGGTCGGCCGCCTGAACTATGTCTGGACGAACACCGAAAGCCTGCTGATCTACATCATCGCCCATCTTCTCCAGGTCGAAAAGGATGCAGCAATCGTCGTGTTCCTGACGCTCAACACCACGCGCGCCCGGATCGATCTCATCGAACGGCTGTCCAAGCTCGCTTCGACCTCCCCTTCCGACCGCAAGGCGATCCTTTCAGCCATGTCGCGGCTGAAGAAGGAATCCAAGATCCGCAACAAGTACAATCACTGCATCTATTCCTTCGACGAAAAGGGAGAGATCTCGAGCACGCAGCTGATGCGGCTCGTCGAGGACGACAAGCAGATCCGCTACGGCAAGATCGAACAGATGGACGCGCGCGAGCTTGACCTTCTGGAAAAGTCGATCGCCGAGATCGTCGCCATCAGCCGGACGCTCTGGGCCTTCATCCATGCGAGCCCGCGGATTTCCGGCGAGCTCTGATCTAATCCTTATGTACGCATGTTCTCAAAACCGCCGCACACTTTCGGGCGAGGTCCGTTGAAGCGCAGCATCCTTCAGGACCCGTTGTGCTCTATCGCTTTGAATCTACGCATCATTATCACCAAAACCGATTGCGATTTCGGGTTATGCGCCGGCTCAGGACTAATCCCATTTAGGCCACTTAAATCATCCGGACGGTTTATTTGAAGATCGTTGTTTCCCATTAGAATGAAACCTCCCGAGTGACGTATGGGGTATTGGGGGGCGGACATGCGCATAGATATCATCGACACCATTGCGGGGTTCGAGGCGGTACGCGAGAACTGGGATCAGGTCTTCCTGGAAGATCCCGACGCGCAGCATTTCCTCTCCTGGATCTGGTTGAAGAACTATCTCTCCCGCCGACGCCGCTGGTTCATCCTTGCCCTTCGCGAACGCGATCCCGAAGCACCCTATGTCGCCTTCTTTCCGCTGCGCCTGATCACGCATCTGAATGAGAAGACCGGGCTCTTCTACGACGAGATCATCATGGCAGGGAATTTTGCGGCCGATTATACCGGCTTTATCGCCAGACCGGACTACGAGCATCACGCCATTGCCGGCTTTGCTTCGTTTCTCAAACATCAGAACTGGACCGACCTGAAGCTCGAATATTTCAGCGGCCCTGCTGGCCGGCGCGAGAAGATGATCGAGGCGCTGCAGGGGCCAGAGGTGATGTTTCGCGACAGCTCGCCCAAGAACAGCGAGAATATCGACAATACGATCTGCCCGATCGTCCCGCTGCCGGCAAGCTTCGACGACTATCTCGAACAGCGCATGAGCAGCCAGACGCGCCAAAAGCTCCGGCGCTTCCTGCGCAAGGTCGAAGGCGATGATATTTACCGGATCACGATGGCAACCGCCGAGACCATCGATAGGGACTTGGACATCCTCTTCAATCTCTGGCGGATCAAGTGGAGTGCCCGCAAAGGCACGGAGCGGACCGAGCGGCTGATCATCACCACGCGCGAAATGCTGATGGACAGCTTCAACTGCGGCAATCTCGAGGTGCCGGTGTTTTGGCACGGCGACCAGCCGCTCGGCGCGCTGGCGAATATCGTCGACCGGCAGAAGAAGGCGATCCTCTTCTATATCACCGGCCGCGACGAGAACTGGAAGACGCCGTCTCCCGGTCTCATCCTGCATGGTTACTGCATCCGGCGGGCGATCGAGCACGGCTTCAAGACCTATGACTTCCTGCGCGGAAACGAACCCTATAAATATATGTTCGGGGTGGAGGAAAAGCAGATCAGCTGCACCCTGTTCCGCACCCGCAACGGCCAGAATCTACATGGCGTGCTCAATCCACGCAGCATTCGTTTCGTCTATGAACAGGCGCTCGATATGTACCGGAACGGAGCTCGGAGCAAGGCGGAGATCGCCTTCAACCAGGTCCTGCAATCGGCTCCAGGCCATACCGGCGCGGAATTCGGGCTCGCCAATCTGCTGTTCGACCGCGGCAAACTGACGGAGGCACTGGCTGCCTACAAGGTTCTCGTCGAGCAAGCGCCCGATCCGACACCGATCCAAATGCGGCTTGGCGACACGCAGCTTGCCCTGCATCAATATGAGCAGGCCGCAGAGACTTTCCGCCGGGCCGGCGAGATCGGGCCGCATCTCATCCAGGCACATTACAAGCGTGGTATCGCCCTTGCGGCCAGCAAACGGCTGGCCGAGGCGGAGACCGTCTTCGCCTCGATCCAGGACGTGCATTCGGACGATCCGACTGCACTCGATTATGCCGCCAAGGCGGGTGTTGCCCTCGAACGCCTGCGCTCGATCGCCGAGCCCGCCGCTGGCAAGACGGACGTCGTGCCGGAGACCATCGCCCGCTGGAGCCGGGGACGGCAACTCAGCGAACGACGCCGACCACGTCTGCATTGACGTGGCTTTGCCATGGTGCGGAAATGCGGTCCGGCGGCTCAGGGACGCGCAATCACCATGCTCTTTGATTTTGAGCTGCAATCGTTGCTAAAAGAAAGCGCGAGCCTATTTTTGCAACTCCTCAGTGAGAAGTCATGCAGACGAATGCAGACGGCGCCGAAAGGGAACGGCTTCTCGCCATTCTCGATTTCTGGCACAAGATCGAGTTCTTCATTCCTTACGATCTCTCCAGTCGTATCGCCTCAGCTGAAGGCCGAACTGTTTTCTGGCTGCATGCGAAGACACTCGAGGATGACAGCGCCGCACTCAGCCGTCCAGCAATCCCCGAGGGGAAGCAGATCACGGGTTTTACGCTGTTCCTCGGCGTTTTCAGCAAATCGGAAATTGCCGATATCCGCAGGCATTTCGACAGCGTTTCGGCCGATATCGCCGAATATGAGGATGCCGAACGCGGCGACCTCGATGGCGATACCTGCTTTGCCAGCCTGCAGCTCTCCCCCTTGGGACAGCCGATGTTCGAAACGTTTTCGGTTTCGACGCTGCCATGGGCTCTGGGGCGGGTGCGGAAATCCGGCCTCTCCTCGCTCGGCTACGAGGCATTTGCCGACAGCAAGCGGCAGCTGTCGGAACTGCTCCAAAACTTTCGGGCACAGCGGCATCTGAGATCTTCATCCTCCGAGGACATGGCGGATCAGCCGATCGATGCCGCCGAAATCCTGACGCTGCATGAATTGCTCTGTGATTGGGCCGGCTTTGCCTCGAAGCAGGAAAAGCCCATCGCGGCCGTTGAAATACGCTATCGAGACCGGGTGGAAAAACCCGAGCTCATCTCCTTGCCGCCACCGCCGGAAAGCAATGTGCTCGATGCCGACGACGAGGAGGACGAGAGTCCAAGCGCTGAAGACGACATCGGCATCCTGAACAGCTTCTTCATCGAGGACATCGAGCAGGCGATGATACGCGTCACGCATGGCGATATCCCCGCGCCGCTCAGGCAATATCTCACCCCGCTGGCGCGTGAGAAACGGATCGACCTCTACTCGGAGGACGGGCGCCGGGCGATCGTTCGGGCCTTGCATCCTGGAAAACTCAACCGCGGGCGCTGGCTCAGCGAACCTCACCACGCCATGAGCCTCATGCAACAGTTCGCGATCAATTCGGCGATCGACGATCTGTCGGAAACGGGACTGTTCTCGGTCAACGGCCCGCCAGGGACGGGAAAGACGACGCTGCTTCGCGACATGTTCGCGGATAATATCGTTCGGCGCGCCCGCATCCTGGCCTCCTTGAAGACAGCGCGCGATGCCTTCGATGGCGCGCCGCGCCGCGTCATTTTCTCGGACCGGAGCACGGCCTCGATATCGGCGCTAATCCCGGCCCTGGCAGGATTCGAAATGGTCGTCGCCTCCTCCAACAATGCCGCCGTGGAGAATATTTCGCGCGACCTTCCAAAGCGAAGCTCGGTCGCGAGAACGTCTTCCTTCCAATATCTGCAGACCATCGCGCACAAAATCGCTTGCCAGAAGGACAATGGGGCGGTCGTCAAGCTCTCGGACGGCGACCGCCCATGGGGGTTGATCGCCTGTGCGCTCGGCAATTCCCGGAATCGCCGAGCGTTCAAGGAACGTTTTGCCTTCATGGAGATCGCCGAAAGGCCGAAGCCCGTCTGGTCCGGCGCCGACAAACCACAGACCATCTGGGAGTGGCTAAAGGGCTATAAGGGGCCAAACTTCGCCGAAGCATCGGCGGCATTTCAGGCCGCCGACAAGGTAGTTCGCAACAAGATCGGCGAATATGCACGCTATGCCGATCTCCATGACGAAATCGCCCTGGTTTCGCAGGATGGTTTCTGCCGCGAGGCGCTTGAAAAGGTCAGAGCAGTTGCGGCCGAACTTCGACACGCACAGGACCGATGCGAGATGGTCGCGGCCGAAATGTTCCGTATCAGGGAAGGCTTGTCTCCTCTGAAGGAGGAGGAACGGCTGCTCGACCGCAGCGCTCCTGCGTGGTGGGAGAGAGCGCTGTCGACCGACCCTGCCCGGCAGCACCGGCACAATGTCGTCGCCAATGCGCGTAGGCAGCTGGAACTGCGCAAGGCGCTGGCGCGTTGCGAGCATCATCTTGCGAAAACCCATAGACCTGCGTTGGAACAGGCTTTGCGGGAGCATGAACGGGCCGAACAGGCACTGCGATCGCAACGGGAAATCTGGTCCAGACAAAGAGAGGAATTCGACCGCCTGGGGGAAATTCTCGATCATCCCACCGTACCCGGGCGTCTCACTGATCTGGAGACGGACCGGTTCCAGATTGACGGTCTTTGGCATCAGGACGAGCTGGCAAGTCTGCGTTCGGCATTGCTGGAAGCGGCGTTGACGCTACATGAGGCATGGCTGGCCGATGTGGGCAAGAAAGGCGGAGGTTTTGGAGGAAACATCGTCGCCGTCAACAAACTGCTTTCCAACAACGGCCCCGCCGACGGCGAGCACATTGCGTTGATCTGGCAGAGCCTTTTCATGATCGTTCCGATCGTCTCGACAACCTTCGCCTCCTTTGCCCGGCAATTCCGCGGTCTCGACACCGGCTCGATCGGCTGGGTTTTCATCGATGAAGCTGGTCAGGCGGTGCCGCAAGCGGCCGTCGGCGCCCTGTTGCGGGCGCGGCGCGTCATGGTGATCGGTGATCCCCAGCAGATCGAGCCGGTCTTCACGCTGCCAAGCGCGCTGATCACCGCCACCTCGGCTCTCTCGCCCCACACGGCGGCAGGACAATATTCGCCGAACAGGGCGTCGGTGCAGATGCTGGCCGACGCCACCAACCGCTATGGGACGACGGTCTCGGGCGAGGAAGCCGACGGGCTCTGGATCGGCAGCCCCCTCAGAGTACATCGGCGCTGCATCGATCCAATGTTCGGCCTTGCCAACCAGATCGCCTATCAGAACAAGATGGTCTTCGGGCTGGAAGAACGCCGACCAGCCGGCGACGTGTCGCCGTTTTATGGCGACAGCGCCTGGATCGACGTCAGGGGAAGGGTGTCAGGCAAACAGGCCGTTCCAGAACAGACGGGTTTCATCGTCGACGTCCTCACCGCCACCTATCGCCGGGACGGCGCATTGCCGGATCTCTATATCATCTCGCCGTTCAAGGAGATCAAGAACAGTCTGAGGCAAGCTCTGGCCCACGCGGCATGGATCGATCCGAACGGAAATATGCGCTCGGCTCCGCCAAGACTGTCGAAGTGGCTGAAAGAACGGATAGGCACGGTGCATACGTTTCAGGGCAAGGAAGAAGACCTCGTTTTCATGGTGCTCGGCGCCGATGCCGCTCACAGCGGAGCGGCAGCCTGGGCCGCATCGAAGCCGAACCTGTTAAACGTTGCCCTGACGCGCGCAAAACGCCGATTCTATATCGTCGGCGATCACTGCCTCTGGGAAACCTTGCCTTACTTCAGGGAGACAGCGAGTGCCCTGGATACAATACAGGCAGCAGAATTCCTGGCCCGGAATGAATTGAACTGGGTATCCGATTACTGAATCCTGGATGCCTGCCTCAAACTTCTGGAACGCAAAAAGCCCGCACGAGGCGGGCTTTTGCGTATTGTCCATTTGGAATTTGGTTGCGGGGGCAGGATTTGAACCTGCGGCCTTCAGGTTATGAGCCTGACGAGCTACCGGGCTGCTCCACCCCGCGCCATGTGCAAATCTTTGAGATTTGCTGCAGTATTCTAACACGAAAGGCCGCTTTGTGAGCGGCCCTTTTATTTCGGCTATGGGCCGTAGAGTTTGTGATGAGAAGATTGTTTTACATAAGTTGCGCTTTGCAGACCTGGCAGCGACCTACTCTCCCGCGTCTTAAGACGAAGTACCATGGGCGCAGGGGCGTTTCACGGCCGTGTTCGGAAAGGGAACGGGTGCAGCCACCCCGCCATAACCACCAGGTCGGCAAAGCGCAACTATATGTTTTGAGAAGCTGGTGAAGTCCTATGACTTCGTTTTTGAACACGTTTTAGAGCTCCAACCGGACGAACACTTCGTGTTCGCCGGGACCGGGCAAAGGCTGGCGCCTTCGCCTTGTCAGGACGACCGCTTTGCGGTCGCCTTGAGATGAGCATAGTCAATGAGAACGATCAAGCCGATCGAGCTATTAGTACCGGTAAGCTTCATGCGTTGCCGCACTTCCACACCCGGCCTATCAACGTGGTCGTCTTCCACGGCTCTGATAGGGAATACTCGTTTTCAGGTGGGTTTCCCGCTTAGATGCCTTCAGCGGTTATCCCGTCCATATGTAGCTACCCTGCTATGCCCTTGGCAGGACAACAGGTCCACCAGAGATATGTCCATCCCGGTCCTCTCGTACTAGGGACAGATCCTGTCAATATTCCTACACCCACGGCAGATAGGGACCGAACTGTCTCACGACGTTCTGAACCCAGCTCACGTACCGCTTTAATTGGCGAACAGCCAAACCCTTGGGACCTGCTCCAGCCCCAGGATGCGATGAGCCGACATCGAGGTGCCAAACAACCCCGTCGATATGGACTCTTGGGGGTCATCAGCCTGTTATCCCCGGCGTACCTTTTATCCGTTGAGCGATGGCCCTTCCACGCGGGACCACCGGATCACTATGACCGACTTTCGTCTCTGCTCGACTTGTCAGTCTCGCAGTCAGGCGGGCTTATGCCATTGCACTCGACGACCGATTTCCGACCGGTCTGAGCCCACCATCGCGCGCCTCCGTTACTCTTTCGGAGGCGACCGCCCCAGTCAAACTACCCACCATACACTGTCCCGGACCCGGATAACGGGCCGCGGTTAGACATCCATGACGATAAGGGTGGTATTTCAAGGATGGCTCCACGGAAACTGGCGTCCCCGCTTCAAAGCCTACCACCTATCCTACACATGCCGACACGAATGCCAGTGTAAAGCTATAGTAAAGGTGCACGGGGTCTTTCCGTCTGA